>NC_015945.1:2317500-2467500 GCF_000224085.1 Allomuricauda ruestringensis DSM 13258 | reverse complement strand
ATCAGTGTAGCGCTCTAACCAGCTGAGCTATGAGACTGTTTGGCCTTATTGCCAGTATTTGTAACATATTATAAACGACAGCGCAGAGATAAAACCATCTCGTGCGGGACAAGGGTGTTCCGGACATCTCTTTCTCTAGAAAGGAGGTGTTCCAGCCGCACCTTCCGGTACGGCTACCTTGTTACGACTTAGCCCTAGTTACCGATTTTGCCCTAGGCCGCTCCTCTCGGTGACGGACTTCAGGCACTCCCGGCTTCCATGGCTTGACGGGCGGTGTGTACAAGGCCCGGGAACGTATTCACCGGATCATGGCTGATATCCGATTACTAGCGATTCCAGCTTCACGGGGTCGAGTTGCAGACCCCGATCCGAACTGTGACCGGTTTTGTAGATCCGCGCCCCCTTGCGGGGTGGCTTCCCTCTGTACCGGCCATTGTAGCACGTGTGTAGCCCAGGACGTAAGGGCCGTGATGATTTGACGTCGTCCCCACCTTCCTCACGGTTTGCACCGGCAGTCCCGTTAGAGTCCCCATCTTTACATGCTGGCAACTAACGGTAGGGGTTGCGCTCGTTATAGGACTTAACCTGACACCTCACGGCACGAGCTGACGACAACCATGCAGCACCTTGCAGGCAGTCCGAAGAAAGGGGTGTCTCCACCCCATGCAGCCTGCATTTAAGCCCTGGTAAGGTTCCTCGCGTATCATCGAATTAAACCACATGCTCCACCGCTTGTGCGGGCCCCCGTCAATTCCTTTGAGTTTCATTCTTGCGAACGTACTCCCCAGGTGGGATACTTATCACTTTCGCTTGGCCACGGAGACCGAAGTCCCCACAGCTAGTATCCATCGTTTACGGCGTGGACTACCGGGGTATCTAATCCCGTTCGCTACCCACGCTTTCGTCCATCAGCGTCAGTACATGGTTGGCCACCTGCCTTCGCGATCGGTGTTCTATGTGATATCTATGCATTTCACCGCTACACCACATGTTCCGGCGACCCCACCATGACTCAAGACCTGCAGTATCAAAGGCAATTTTATGGTTGAGCCACAAACTTTCACCCCTGACTTACAGGCCCGCCTACGGACCCTTTAAACCCAATGATTCCGGATAACGCTCGGACCCTCCGTATTACCGCGGCTGCTGGCACGGAGTTAGCCGGTCCTTATTCTTACGGTACCGTCAGACACCTACACGTAGGTGCGTTTCTTCCCGTATAAAAGCAGTTTACAACCCATAGGGCCGTCATCCTGCACGCGGCATGGCTGGATCAGGCTCCCGCCCATTGTCCAATATTCCTCACTGCTGCCTCCCGTAGGAGTCTGGTCCGTGTCTCAGTACCAGTGTGGGGGATCCCCCTCTCAGGGCCCCTAACCATCGCTGCCTTGGTGGGCCGTTACCCCACCAACTAACTAATGGTACGCATGGCCATCCCTGTCCGATAAATCTTTAACCGCAATATCATGCGATATCGCGGTACCATGGGGCATTAATCCAAGTTTCCCTGGGCTATTCCCCTGACAGGGGCAGGTTCCATACGCGTTCCGCACCCGTGCGCCGGTCGTCATCAAGAAAGCAAGCTTTCCTATGTTACCCCTCGACTTGCATGTGTTAGGCCTGCCGCTAGCGTTCATCCTGAGCCAGGATCAAACTCTTCATTGTATTTCCTTGAATGTCTGTCCGACACCCGGAAACCCGAGTCCCTGCATCAAAATGGTTTATTCTTAATTCTACGCTGTCGTTACAATATGTATATGAACTTCTTTACTTTTTTCCAAACTCAAAAGGACTCTCTTCTCATAAAATCCCCTCTCGTCAACGCCCTGCCTTATCAGCTAAGCGGGTGCAAATATACGCACCTTATTTCCTTACCGCAAAATGTTTTTCAATATTTTTTTGAAAAAATTACAGTTCGTTGATTTACAGAGTTTTAATGTATGAATAATTTCAAATCCAACCAAAGAACCATCAAAAATAATTCCTGCATATATATAAGCCCTTGATTGATTACGACTTACAAATGGGACCACTCCCTATTGTCAGCATCAAATCAAGATAGTATCTTTGACACCATCCAAAATTAAAGGAGCGTAGATGATTGATATTACATTGCCAGATGGCGCAGTAAAGAAAGTTCCAGAAGGAACTACACCCATGGAGGTTGCTAAAAGCATTAGTGAAGGTTTGGCCCGAAATGTTATTTCGGCGAAATTCAACGATACCACTGTTGAAACTGTTACTCCTTTAAAGGAAAGTGGCACCCTTACCTTATATACCTGGAAAGATGATGAGGGCAAAAAGGCTTTTTGGCACTCCACTTCCCACGTTGTGGCCCAAGCATTGGAGGAACTCTATCCTGGTATAAAATTGACCATTGGTCCTGCGATAGAAAATGGTTTCTATTATGATGTGGATTTTGGTGATGAAACTATTTCTGAAAAGGATTTTCCAAAAATCGAGAAAAAGGCTTTGGAGATTGCCCGAGGGAAGCACGACTATATTATGAGAAGTGTTTCCAAAGCGGATGCACTTTCCTATTATAAAGAACAAGGAAATGAGTACAAAGTGGAACTCATCGAAAACCTTGATGATGGAACCATCACTTTTTGCGACCACAGCACCTTCACCGATTTGTGCCGCGGCGGCCACATTCCCAATACAGGCACCATAAAAGCCATTAAACTATTGAGTGTTGCGGGAGCTTATTGGAGGGGGGATGAAAAAAATACTCAGTTGACCCGTGTTTATGGTATTTCGTTTCCTAAACAAAAGGAACTTACAGAGTATCTTCAACTTTTGGAAGAGGCCAAGAAAAGGGACCACAGAAAATTGGGGAAGGAATTGGAACTTTTCACTTTTTCCCAAAAAGTAGGTCAGGGTTTACCCTTATGGTTGCCTAATGGCGCAGCCCTACGCGAACGCCTGGAACAATTTTTAAAGAAGGCTCAGAAGAAAGCTGGGTACGAAATGGTGGTCACCCCCCATATTGGCCAAAAAGAACTTTACGTCACTTCGGGCCACTACGCAAAATATGGAGAGGATAGCTTTCAGCCTATTCACACCCCAAAAGAGGATGAAGAGTTTTTGCTGAAGCCCATGAACTGTCCGCACCATTGTGAAATTTATAATAGCCAACCTTTCAGTTATAAAGATTTACCCAAACGTTATGCTGAATTTGGTACGGTATATAGATATGAACAAAGTGGTGAATTGCATGGTCTTACCAGAGTAAGAGGTTTTACCCAAGATGATGCTCACATTTTCTGTACAACGGAACAATTAAATGATGAGTTCAAAAATGTAATAGACCTTACCTTATATGTTCTGAATTCTTTAGGGTTTGACAACTTCACTGCTCAAGTATCCGTAAGGGACTTGGACAACCCCGACAAATATATTGGCAACACCGATGATTGGGAGAAGGCCGAACAGGCCATTATCAACGCAGCCGAAGAAAAAGGTTTGAACTATGTGGTTGAAAGTGGTGAAGCTGCATTTTACGGTCCAAAGCTGGACTTTATGATTAAAGATGCTCTTGGCAGAAATTGGCAATTGGGTACCATCCAAGTGGATTACAATCTTCCAAAACGTTTTGATCTTACCTATAAAGGAAGTGATAATGAATTGCACAGACCTGTAATGATTCACCGTGCTCCTTTTGGAAGTATGGAACGATTTGTCGCGCTATTACTGGAACATACTGGCGGAAACTTCCCGTTATGGCTGATTCCAACCCAAGCTATCGTTCTGCCCGTCAGTGAGAAACACGAAAAATATGCCGAAAAAGTTTTGAATTCGTTAGAAAATCACGAAATTCGCGCGCTCATTGATAACCGGAACGAGACGGTAGGGAAAAAAATTCGTGAGGCAGAACTCAAAAAAATCCCTTTCATGATCATTGTTGGGGAACAGGAAGAAGCGTCTGCCAGCCTTTCTGTAAGAAGACATGGAGGTGAAGATTTGGGTAGTTTGAGCGTAGATACATTTTCGGACTTGGTAACTACTGAAATAAATAGTACCTTAAAGTCGTTCTAAAAAATTAAGTTTAATTAAAAAGTATACGTCATAGCAATTAGAAGAAGATTTAGACCCCAACCTAGGAGGGAAAACAAAAACCCTCATAACATCAATGAGAAAATAAAAGCCCGAGAAGTACGTCTTGTCGGCGATAATGTAGAGATGGGTGTTTATCCCATTTCCAAAGCATTGGAAATAGCCAATGAACAGGAGTCGGATTTGGTGGAAATATCCCCAAACGCCGAACCACCTGTTTGTAAGGTGATGGATTATAAAAAGTTTCTTTACGAACAAAAGAAACGCGACAAGGCCATGAAGGCCAAAGCAAGTAAAGTTGTCGTAAAGGAAATTAGGTTTGGCCCACAAACGGACGATCATGATTATGAGTTCAAGAAAAGACACGCAGAGAAGTTCTTGAAAGATGGTGCCAAACTCAAAGCTTATGTGTTCTTTAAAGGACGATCAATCGTTTATAAGGACCAAGGCGAAATATTACTGTTAAGGCTGGCCCAAGAACTTGAAGAGCTTGGAAAAGTTGAACAGATGCCTAAATTGGAAGGCAAGCGTATGACCATGTTCATCGCACCCAAGACAAACAAAAAATAAAAACTGGACCCTGGTTCGGTATAATAAGCGGAGTTAAATACTAGGAAAATGCCTAAGATGAAAACAAAATCCAGTGCCAAGAAGCGTTTTAAGCTGACAGGAACTGGTAAAATCAAAAGAAAGCACGCTTTTAAGAGTCATATTTTGACTAAAAAGTCTAAAAAGCGTAAGCTAAAGTTGACCCATTCCACTTTGGTTCACAAAGCGGATGAGGACAACATCAAAGAACAATTACGTTTAAAATAATTGTTCTTCGGTACATTTATTTATTAACCATGGAGTCGGGCCAAAAAAGTTCTCAATAATCGAGGCGCCTGCTACAAAAAAATGACACATTATGCCAAGATCAGTAAATTCAGTTGCTTCACGAGCTAGAAGAAAAAAAGTGATGAAGCAAGCCAAAGGTTACTTTGGAAGACGTAAAAACGTTTGGACAGTAGCCAAAAATGCGGTAGAAAAGGCAATGCTTTATGCTTACCGTGATAGAAGAAACAAAAAGCGTACGTTCCGTTCCTTATGGATTACCCGTATTAATGCTGGTGCCAGAATGCACGGAATGTCTTACTCTCAATTTATGGGTAAGGTGAAAGCCAATGGAATTGAACTTAACAGAAAAGTTCTTGCCGATTTGGCCATGAACCACCCCGATGCTTTTAAAGCAATCGTTGAGAAAGTAAAGTAAAAAAGTTAATATAAACTTACCCCGCTTATTTAGATCCCGCCTTGTGCGGGATCTTTTATTTTATGGCTCCTACGGAAAGGTCGTTCTCGACTGCGCTCGAACTGACAATCTAATCATTTATTGCCCATAGGCCGTAACCACCAACTTTCTCCCTGAAGCATGGTTTCTATGTTCACACAGGTAAATACCTTGCCAAATTCCCATATTCAAACTACCCTGAGTTATGGGAATCTGAACGGAAGCTCCCATCAACGAAGCTTTGATATGGGCGGGCATATCGTCGGGTCCTTCATAATTGTGTACATAATACGGTGCATTCTCTGGAACCATTTTATTAATGTGGCTCTCAAAATCCGTTCGTACCGTTGGGTCGGCATTTTCATTAATCGTCAGGCTGGCCGAGGTATGCTTAATAAACACCTGTAAAAATCCAGTGTTTATTTTTCGATGTTCGGGAACAGCATCAATTACCGTGTCCGTAATCAAATGAAACCCCCTGGAGTATGATTTTAATTGTATTTCTTTCTGATAAAAATTCATAGACAAACAAACCTTTCTCAACGAAATTAATATAAAGTTTACCAAAACAAGGGTTCAGTTCGGTCAATAACAAATAACTTTGCAGCTTAATTTGTTGTAATGGACCTATCTCAGATAAAAATGGTGGTTACCGATATGGACGGAACTTTGTTAAACTCCAACCACGAAGTAAGCAGCCGATTTTTTGAAATCTACGAAGAACTCAAAAAGAAAAACATTGCTTTTGTTGCTGCTAGTGGAAGACAATATCACAGCATGGTAGACAAATTGGGGTCTATCAAAAATGAAATCCTCGTTATTGCCGAAAATGGCGCCTTGATAAAAAAACAAGAGGAAACCTTGCTCACCACTCCAATCAACAAATCGGAAATAGATCGTATTCTTGATGCCGTGCGTCCGTTAGAAAATGTACACCCTGTGCTATGTTGTCAAAACAATGCTTTTGTGGGTGGTGATTCAAACGAATTCTTGGAAATGCTCCGTGAATACTATTCGGAGTTCGAAATTGTTGAAGACCAAAAAGAGGTTGATCAAGAGGTGCTGAAAATAGCCATTTACCATTTTGAAAATTCTGAAAAGCACATTTACCCCAATGTAAAGCACTTGGAGGGGGATTTAAAAGTAAAGGTTTCTGGGGCCAATTGGGTAGACGTATCCGATTTAAACGCACACAAGGGCTATGCACTCAAAAAAGTGATGGATGAATTTCAGATTGCATCCCACGAAATTATGGTATTTGGTGATTATAACAACGACTTGGAAATGTTGGAGCTATCCGACTATAGCTTTGCCATGGCCAATGCACACCCCAATGTTTTAAAAACCGCCAAATATACTACTCACAGCAACGACGATTTTGGTGTAGAGCGGATTTTGGAGAAGTTGCTTTAGTCACACTACCCAATCTATTTATCTTATTCTGAGTGATTTGCTTTTTCAAAATTTGTACCTTAATGGGCAAACAACAAAAGCAACGTTATGGCACCTTTAAAAAAAGAAGACATAAAACAAGAGGTCTTTGACCTTTACGATAAGTACGCCCACAACCAGTTAGACCGTAGGGAGTTTATGGAAAAACTTTCCGTTTACGCCGTTGGTAGTATTACAATGGCTTCTTTGATGAGTTTTGTAATGCCCAATTACAAGGACACGCTCACTGTATCGCCCAACGACCCAGAATTGGATTCTAAGTTCATTACCTACAATTCCCCAAAAGGAGGTGGTGAAATCAAAGGCCTTTTGTCCAAGCCAAAAGATAGTAAAGGCAAAATGGGTGGTGTTGTCGTAGTTCATGAAAACCGAGGTCTAAATCCCTATATTGAAGATGTGGGACGAAGAGCTGCCAAGGCAGGTTTTATTTCCTTGGCCCCAGATGCTCTTACACCACTTGGCGGGTATCCAGGCAATGATGACGAAGGCAGAGCACTCCAACGCCAACGGGACCGTAACGAAATGTTGGAAGATTTTATCGCAGCCTACAAATATCTCAAAAACCATGAAGATTGTAATGGTAAAGTGGGGGTTGTTGGGTTTTGTTTCGGTGGATGGATTTCCAATATGATGGCTGTAAAAGTTCCTGATTTGGCAGCAGCAGTTCCTTTTTATGGAAGTCAGCCTGCAGATGATGAAGTAGCACAAATAAATGCGCCTTTATTGATTCATTATGCAGGATTGGACGAAAGGGTAAACGCTGGCTGGGAAGATTATGAAGCTAAATTGAAAGAACTCGGCAAAGACTATGAGGTTCACTTTTACCCCGATGTAAACCACGGATTCCATAACAATACCACGCCGCGTTTTGATGAAACATCAGCCGATCTGGCATGGGAAAGAACCGTAGCTTTTTTTAAGGAGAAGCTGAGCTAGAAACCCGTTGCTTTTACATGCTTGGCAGTTCTTTGATGTTATGGTGATTAAATACGACATATTTTTATAAATTGCCTTTGCATAGCCCTTAACTTAATTATCATTTCTAATGAATAAGGGCGAAATCAAAACGCATATCCATAATCCGTACCGTTTTATTGAAAGTAAAAGGACAAAGCAGGATTGGAACACTTTTCTTAAGTCTCAAAATTATCCGCTATCCTGGGGTTTTCGAGAACTCAAACTAGCATGGGCCTTTCAGGGTCTAATGGGAAAACCTATTTCCAGTTTTACCCAAGACCATGATTACATCCCCTATGTTTATGAGCCTTATTTAACTGACACGGATCTATCTCTTAAGGCTTCGCTCATCAATTCTGAAAATAATCCGATGGGATCCTATTATAATTCCAAGATAAAAGGACATTGGGCCATAGTGAAACTGGACAGTAAATACTGTATGCTGTCTAAAGACGAAAAAAGTTTCCTTCTAAAACATGGACATTACATCAGAAATAAGAAGGAACTTATTATAGATTTGGAAAAAGCCGTTCAAATTGCTGGAAAAAGTAATAGCTCTAATTTTAGAATCATTACAAGAATCAGTGATAAAAATGATATTTTTTCGGCGCTTTGCCAGCTCTTTGAAATCCCCGATTCAGAAACCGATTATTATCCAAGGAATGCTTTGAGATATGTTTTTACCAACAATGGTGCGCTTAACGAGCCCGCTAAACAATGGCTGGACAATTGGGTGGAAGATACCAGTTTAAAAACACACCTCAGCTGCTTTATGGAACAAAAGCGAGGCTTTCGGGACACTAGGGATATATGCTTGACCTGTCATTATCTAAAAAGTTGGAATGTTTACCTTGAAAACGGAGACAATTTTCCTTACGGATTGGCTGCTTTATCTTGTTTAAGCGGTACCAAATGTTTAATTGGTTGGGAATGGGAACATGGTGACTTGGTTGAATCAAAAGCCTTGATTCAGGTGAAAAAAGATTAAGTCTTTTGCTTTTTCTTTCTGGCAGCGGGAAAGAGAACATTGTTCAGAATCAATCGATATCCCGGCGAAGTCGGATGTAGTTCCAATTCTGTTTTGGGATCCCCTACCCTATGCTGGTAATCCTCGGGGTCATGCCCTCCATAAAAAGTAAAAAAACCTTTTCCTTTAATACCGTGGATGTATCTGGCCTCTCCATTTATTTTGTTCTCACCCAATACCATAACCGTAGGTTTCACTTGGTTTCGGGTATAAGCTGTGGTCTGCCCCATAAAACCTTTAACCAAACTGGTATGGTTTTGCGTCAACATTGTGGGCACTGGGTCCCATTTGGCCGAAAACTCCATTAATGAAAAGTAATCGGATTCTCTGGGAACATTGGATCGTTTGTTGGTCATATCGATGGAAGAGAACTCATACCGGATGGGATTGCGTTCCAAGGTAAAATTGGTAAAGGCAAACGTGTTGCTAAAATCCAGTTTGGCCTGATAGTTGGCATCCGAAGGATCACCATCGAACATGGGCTCGCAGATATCCACTTCCTCTGCTGCCAGAGCAATATCAAAACTATCGGTAGCAGAACACATGGCAAACATAAAGCCTCCGCCAATCACATAATTTCGAATTTTTAAAGCCACGGCCAATTTCTCATCCGACACCTTGGAATACCCCAAGCTTTGCGCTAGCGCTTCTGCATTGGCTTTATCTTCAATATACCAAGGGGCAGCTCGGTAATGCCCGTAAAAGCGTCCATATTGCCCCGTGAAGTCCTCATGGTGCAGGTGCAACCAATCATAAAGTGCCAATTTATCGCCAAGCACTTCTGTATCATAAATGGTAGTATACGGAATCTCGGCATAGGTGAGTACCATGGTAACCGCATCATCCCAAGGCTGGTTCCCCTTTGGAGAATAGACGGCAATTTTCGGTGCTTTTTCCAGAATAACGGCATCTTGGTTTTGTGACGGACTACTGATGTCATCCAAAATTTGCGCTGCCTGCCCATCGGAAAGTACTTCAAAAGAAACGCCCCGGATTTGGCATTCCTTGCGTATGGCGTCACCATCGGGCAATATAAAAGAGCCTCCACGATAGTTGAGCAGCCATTGTACTTTTTGTTGTTTGGCAAGCACCCAATAGGTGATTCCGTATGCCTTTAAATGATTTTTTTGTCCCTCGGCATCCATTGGAATCAGGATTACGGAGGCAGAAGTTTTTAAGAAAAAAAGAAAGAAGCATACAATAGTGAGATTTCTCGCATTTGCTCGAAATGACATCCACTGTATTATTTTAGAAAGGTACATCATTATCATCTGGGCCATCATCACTGTTCATTGCACTGCCAAATGCATCATCCGTACTTGGAAGATTTGGTGTCGCAAAGGGGTTTTCTTCGTCCGCATTCATCTTCGATTGGAATTCGAATGGGGAATCAAAGTCATCCAAGTTATCAAATTTACCCAGAGCGCCCACAAATTTTAACCTAATATTTTCTAAACCTCCGTTACGGTGCTTAGCTACAATAAACTCTGCTTGACCTTGTGTGGGGGTGCGCTCTTCATCGTCCCACTCGTCAATTTTATAATATTCGGGCCGGTATATGAACGATACGATATCGGCATCCTGCTCAATGGCACCAGACTCCCTCAAATCCGAAAGAATAGGTCGTTTACTACCTCCACGGGTCTCCACGGCCCTCGATAACTGGGATAGCGCAATTACGGGAACATTCAATTCCTTGGCCAATGCCTTTAAGTTTCTTGAAATGGTCGAAATCTCCTGTTCACGGTTCCCTCCCTTTTGGCTTCCTCCGGCGGTCATCAATTGCAAATAGTCAATTACGATGAGCCTAATATTATGCTGCGATGCCAAACGTCTTGCCTTGGCACGAAGGTCAAAAATGGAGAGCGATGGGGTATCGTCAATAAACAAAGGTGCTTTTTCCAAAGTCTTTACCTTCACATTCAACTGCTCCCACTCGTGTTTTTCCAATTTACCGGTCCTCAGTTTTTCTGAAGACAGTCCTGTTTCAGAAGAAATCAAACGGGTAATCAACTGTACGGATGACATCTCCAAAGAGAAGAATGCCACCGGAATTTCAGAGTTCACCGCAATATTACGGGCCATGGAAAGCGTAAGTGCCGTTTTACCCATACCAGGCCTTGCAGCAACAATGATCAAATCACTTGGTTGCCAACCTGAGGTAAGCCTGTCCAGTTTATCAAAACCAGATGGAATTCCACTAAGCCCCTCTTTGTTGGAAATTTCCTCGATTCTTTTTTTGGCCTGTATCACCAAATTCTGGGCAGTTTCCGCGGATCGCTTTAAATTTCCTTGGGTAACCTCATATAATTTTGCCTCCGCATTGTCCAAAAGGTCAAAAACGTCAGTGGCATCACTGTAAGCCTCCTCAATAATATCGTTTGATATTTTAATAAGGCTTCTTTGAATATATTTTTGAAGAATAATTCTCGCGTGGAACTCAATATGTGCGGATGATGCTACTTTTTGGGTCAGTTTTATCAAATAAAAATCACCTCCGACGGCTTCTAGCTTCCCATCCTTCTTTAATTGCGCCGAAACAGTTAATAAATCCACTGGTTCGGAAGATTCGAACAATTTAAAGACAGCCTCATAGATATATTTGTGGGAATCCTTGTAGAATACATCGGGATGAAGAATATCTATCACTTCATCCACACCTTTCTTGTCAATCATCATAGCTCCCAACACAACTTCCTCTAAATCAACTGCTTGAGGAGGTATTTTACCTCTCTCAAGATTGATAAGGGCGGATTTCTCCACACGATGTCCTACAATGGGGCTAGGTTTTTCCATGAATGCGAAAGTAGCTAATTAACCTTTAGTTAACTTTAATTTAGACGTATACGATTTCCACAGGTACTTAACAATTTAAATGTTGATAACTTCCAATACCTGTTAATAACATAAAAAAAATCGGGGATATATCCTAATGAAAAAGGGGAGCCCCTGAAAAACAAGAATTATTCGCTGAAAACACCCATATCCGCATATTTTTCCATGCGAGTTTTCACCAATTCTTTTGGTGATAACTTTTTGAGTTCTTCAAAATGGGAAGAAATTTTGTCTGCGACTGTTTCAAATGTTTTTTTTCTGTCGGTATGTGCTCCACCAAGAGGTTCTTTTACGATTTCATCGACCAAACCTTGCTTTTTCATATCGGTTGCGGTCAATTTTAAGGCTTCGGCGGCCTGCTCTTTATATTCCCAACTCCTCCAAAGGATGGATGAGCAAGATTCCGGAGATATTACGGAGTACCAGGTATTTTCCAACATAAGTACCTTATCTCCCACTCCAATGCCCAAAGCACCTCCTGAGGCTCCTTCTCCAATAATAATTACAATGATTGGAACTTTAAGCCGGGTCATTTCCAAAATATTACGGGCAATGGCCTCTCCTTGACCTCTTTCCTCTGCTTCAATACCTGGGTAGGCTCCTGGAGTATCCACAAAACATACCACGGGAATCTTGAATTTTTCAGCAGACTTCATCAAACGAAGTGCTTTTCGGTAACCTTCAGGGTTGGCCATACCAAAATTACGGTACTGACGGGTCTTAGTATTATATCCTTTTTGTTGGCCAATGAACATATAGCTTTGGTCACCAATTTTTCCCAATCCGCCCACCATAGCCTTGTCATCCTTTACATTTCTGTCGCCATGGAGCTCCAAAAAGGTGTCTCCACAAATGGCATTGATGTAATCCATGGTATAAGGTCGATTGGGGTGCCTTGACAACTGTACCTTTTGCCAAGCGGTAAGATTTTTATAGATATCCTTACGCGTCTGCGCGAGTTTTTTTTCGATTTGAGAGCACGTTTCTGTAACGTCTACATCACTTTCTTCCCCAATTACCATACATTTTTGAAGTTGGTCTTCAAGTTCTTTGATGGGGAGTTCAAATTCTAGATATTCCATGGGAAGTCTTTTATTTTCACGAAAAACAATGGGGACAAATATATAACATTATGGCATACTCCCATGAAAAACACAAGTCTTTTAACTTCAACAATATACGCTAATATTACTGAATTATCGCTTGGCTTTCATTAGCATGTAAACGGCAAAAACACCAAAAAAAAGGTTGGGAATTACCACTGCCAGCAAAGGTGAAAAACCGGATTGCTCTGCCAATGTTCCAAAAACTTTATCAAAAAAGATGTACACAAAGGCCACCCCGATACCAAAGGCCAAATTAAGCCCCATGCCTCCCCTTCGCTTTACGGAGGAAACGGCCACAGCTATTACCGTAAGAATGAACGCTGCAATGGGAAGCGCCCATCGTTTATATTTTACCAATACGTATGCATTAATGTTTGATGCGCCTTTTCTGCGCTGGTCCTCGATAAAATCGTTGAGCTCAAAAAGATTTTTGGTCTCCGCTACATAGGAAACCGGGGTAAGATCATCTATTTGAAAGGAGAAAACCGTATCCAACCTACGTTTTGAGTTGATGTACTCGGTTTCGTTCCTGACCGTACGTTTTTCATAATTGGTCAAACGGTAAATACTGTCGTCTTCCACCCATCTTATATTACTGGCGGAAATTTTATAGTCCAACTTTCCAATGGAATCAAAATGCTCGTAGGTAAAATTGTAACCGATCTGACGGTTGGGATCAAAACTACTCACATAGATATAATCCTGCTCGTTCAATTGGTTGAAGATATTTTCCGTTACCCTGGTCTGCTTGCCTTTTTTAAAGTATTTGTACTCAAACTCGTTAAAACCGATACTTGCATGGGGTACTATAAACATTCCCATCATAAAAATAAGAATGGCCACCAAGGTAGCCCCTACAAAATAGGGGCGTAAAAACCGCCAAAAAGAGACACCGGAACTCAAAATTGCCACAATCTCCGTGTTACTGGCCAGTTTGGACGTAAAAAATATAATCGATAAAAAAAGAAAAATGGGCAGTAATAAATTCCCGATTACCAAGGTAAAATTGCCGTAAAACACTATCACTTCGGCCAACGGAGCTTCATTGTCTATGATCTTACCGATTTTCTCGGCCAAGTTGGCCATAATACCGATAGGGACAAACAGCAAAAGCATCCCCATAAAGGTGATCAAGTAGCGTTTAAGTATATATCTATCGAGTATGGTGAACATTACAGTCTTTTATCCATTTGGTTGACCATTTTGGTTTTCCACTCCAAAAAATCTCCGGCTAAAATACGTTCTCTTGCGGTACGCACCAACCACAGATAAAAACCTAAATTGTGTATAGTGGCAATTTGCTTGCCCAAATATTCATTGGCCGCGAACAAATGCCTCAAATAGGCCTTGGAATATTCGGTATCCACAAAAGTGATACCCATTTCATCAATAGGGGAAAAATCGTTCTCCCATTTTTTATTTTTGATGTTGATGGTGCCGTGGGCCGTAAACAACATACCATTTCGGGCATTGCGTGTGGGCATTACACAATCGAACATATCCACGCCCAATGCAATATTTTCCAATATATTGATGGGTGTACCCACCCCCATAAGGTATCTCGGCTTGTCTTCCGGAAGGATATCGCAGACCAATTCGGCCATTTCGTACATTTCCTCGGCAGGTTCACCTACCGAAAGTCCGCCAATGGCATTACCTTCTGCCTCTACCGAAGCAATATACTCCACAGATTGTTTTCTTAAATCTTTATAGGTAGACCCTTGAACAATAGGAAAAAAACTTTGGGAATAACCATATTTAAACGGAAGCTTTTCCAAATGGTTGATGCATCTGTCCAACCATCTATGTGTCATGTGCATGGAACGCTTCGCATATTGGTAATCGCAGGGATAGGGAGTGCACTCATCAAAAGCCATGATGATATCCGCACCTATGGTACGCTGTATTTCCATTACATTCTCGGGGGTAAAAAAATGGCGCGACCCATCAATATGGGATTTAAACTTTACACCCTCTTCTTTTATTTTTCTATTATCCGATAACGAATAGACTTGGTATCCACCGCTATCGGTCAAAATAGGTCTATCCCACCCCATAAACTTATGGAGACCTCCAGCCTCTTCGAGAATTCCAGTTCCAGGTCTTAAAAAAAGGTGATAGGTATTTCCTAAAATTATATCGGGATTTATTTCATCCTTTAATTCGCGTTGGTGTACCCCTTTTACCGAGGCAACTGTGCCTACGGGCATAAAAATAGGGGTTTGTATATTGCCATTGTCGGTGGTCAGCTCCCCTGCCCTGGCCTTGCTTTTACTATCCTTTTGTACTAAGGTAAAATCCAATTGTTCGTTTTAGAACCGCAAATATAACTAACTCTGTTTCGTTGTTCCTTAACAAAAAAATAAAGTTTCTGAGCACAAGTCATTTAACAAATGTATAATCAACACTTGTTTTCTACAAATAATGCGATTACATTTGATATCTAAATTATTGACACGATGCCGAACACGCAAGAATTACAGGACCTGGTAGTACAGGTAAGAAGGGACATTTTACGAATGGTCCATAAGGTAAATTCGGGGCACCCAGGAGGTTCTTTGGGCTGTACCGAGTTTTTTGTAGCACTCTACAACGAAGTAATGGATTTAAAGGAAGGGTTTGATATGGACGGGATTGGAGAGGATCTCTTCTTCTTGTCCAACGGACACATTTCTCCAGTTTTTTACAGTGTTTTAGCCCGAAGAGGTTATTTTCCCATTGAGGAACTGAACACTTTTAGACTGATAGATTCCAGATTACAGGGGCACCCTACTACCCACGAAGGTTTGCCCGGGGTACGCGTGGCATCTGGATCTTTGGGACAGGGAATGTCGGTTGCCATTGGTGCTGCTTTGGCCAAAAAATTGAACGGTGACGATCATTTGGTATTCAGCCTCCACGGTGACGGTGAATTGCAAGAAGGCCAAAACTGGGAAGCAATCATGTACGCCGCTGGCAATAAAGTCGACAATTTAATTTCCACAGTGGACCGTAATGGCCAACAAATCGATGGCGCTACGGAAGATGTACTTCCTATTGGTGATGTTGCCGAAAAATTCAGGGTATTTGGATGGGATGTCCTGGAAATTGAAAACGGAAACGACCTAGAGCAGGTTATTGCTGGGTTAAACGAAGCCAAGAGCAGAACTGGAAAAGGGAAGCCAGTATGTATTGTTATGACCACGGAAATGGGCAATGGTGTTGACTTTATGATGCACACCCATGCATGGCACGGCAAAGCGCCCAGCGATGAGCAGTTGGCGACCGCATTGGAACAAAACCCAGAGACTTTAGGCGATTACTAATTATAAGAAAAAGAGAGAATGACTAAATATACAGATCAAGGAAAACAAGACACCCGAAGCGGATATGGCGCGGGAATGACGGAACTGGGAAGAACCAATCCCAATGTAGTGGCCTTGTGTGCCGACTTGGTTGGTTCCCTTAAGATTGACACTTTTATTGAAGAAAACCCAGAACGTTTCTTTCAAGTAGGTATTGCAGAGGCCAACATGATGGGCATTGCAGCTGGTTTGACCATTGGTGGAAAAATCCCATTTGCCTCAACATTTGCAAACTTCGCTACTGGCCGTGTGTATGATCAAATCCGCCAGTCCATCGCATACTCGGATAAAAACGTAAAAATATGTGCTTCGCACTCTGGTTTGACCTTGGGCGAGGATGGTGCCACGCACCAAATTCTGGAAGACATCGGATTGATGAAAATGTTGCCTGGCATGACGGTTATCAATCCATGTGATTTTAACCAGACCAAAGCCGCTACCTTGGCCATTGCGGAACACCACGGCCCGGTTTACCTACGTTTTGGAAGACCCAAAGTAGCCAACTTTACCCCGGTGGACCAAAAATTTGAAATTGGTAAGGCACTCATGCTCAACGAAGGCACAGATGTTACCATTATTGCCACAGGACATTTGGTTTGGCAGGCACTACTTGCTGCTGAAAGCTTGGAAAACCAAGGAATTTCCGCAGAAGTGATCAATATACACACCATAAAACCATTGGACGATAAGGCCATCTTGGATTCTGTGAAGAAAACAGGTTGTGTGGTAACGGCGGAAGAGCACAATTATTTAGGTGGACTTGGAGAAAGTGTGTCGCGAGTATTGGCCACCCACCATCCTACCCCTCAAGAGTTTGTGGCAACACAGGATACTTTTGGAGAAAGTGGAACGCCCGATCAACTTATGGAGAAGTACGGTTTGAACAATAAAGCCATAGAAGCTGCCGTTTTAAAAGTGATGAAACGTAAATAGTTTCAGCTATCTCCTTTGGAGATATTTCAACTTTATAAAATAGACACTTATGAAAAAAACATTTTTAGTAGCTGTATTTGCCTTAATTGGTTCTGCAGCAATGGCACAAAGCGGTTCAGGGTTCGGTATTAAGGCCGGCTTATCGTACAACAAGAACGGGGATTTAATCGGTTCTGTTGGTGATGGCGGACAAGATATCGTCGAAGGTGCCGAAGGTAAAGCAGGGTACCATTTTGGTTTTTGGGGCAAACTGGATTTCCCCAAGATTTATTTAAGACCAGAATTGGTGTACTCCAAAACCAAGAGTTCTTATGACGTTGACGGGGATTCCCAAGACTATGATGTTTCCAAATTGGACATGCCTGTTCTTTTAGGATACAAATTGATCGGCCCTTTGCATATTTTTGCAGGACCTGCTTTTCAGTACACGCTGAAGAACGATTTAGGCGATCTGGAAGTCGAAGATGTAGAAAACGACTTTACTGTAGGCTTAAATGCAGGTGTTGGTGTAAACCTTGGTAATGTTGGACTCGACGTTAGATACGAAAGAGGTTTTTCGGAAAACGAAGCTGAATTTATTGGGAGTAATGTTACCGATATTTCCGGTAGAGTAGATTCGAGACCTTCGCAAATTATTTTTGCGTTATCGCTTAAATTATAACATATAATTAAACACATAAAAAAGCCCCGCTGGATGCCAGCGGGGCTTTTTATATTCTATTCTCATATTCACTTTGCTAGTTGGAATCTGGATCCAAATAATCTGGGACTCCATCCCCATCGGAGTCTGGAAAAGTGATTTCGCCATTCTCAATTATAATCTCATCTCGTGTTAAAACACCGTCTCCATCGTCATCGGGATCTCGATAATTTGGTCTTGGAGGCGCATTGAACGGTTCTTCGTCCCCATCCGTATTATCATCCAACAGGTATCTGTTATTGTTCAAATCCTCTTGTACGGATGGAATACCATCATTGTCACTATCTGTGTCTTCCACAAACAATCCAAGCTCAACTTTAAAAAGTACAGGTGCATAAGTTCCGGCAGCGCCTACCGATCTATTAAATGCAGCCAAACCTGATGGCATTACAATGATTCCAATACCTCTATCCAAAATTTGGTAGGTACCATCTGCATTTTCAATAACCTGACCAGGTGTTCCTGCCTTCATGTTAGAAATACCGTCCCCATACCCCCTAAATTGGGATGGCAATACCTGCCAAGTAAAATCTTGATTTTCATCAAATAAGGTTCCATCCAAAGCGGAACCTTGATATCTGACCAAAGTCGAATCCGCATAGGTCGGACTTCCTCCCCCGCCTTCCAAAACTTCGATATAATAATACGTATGGGGTACATTTTCCTCTTCGGCACTCAATCCCAAATGACTTGAGGACACATTGATTGTAACAGGCGTGGCGTCTTCCATCATGGGTTTTTTTTCTGCATTTTCACCTGCTATGGTATCAATCACGATTTTATAATCAAATCCTTCTGGTGGAGTTTTAAATTCTTCATAATTATAGAAGTGGGTGTTCAAAAACTCTTTTATTGTTTTGTCATCTTCGGGTGCTACATCACTCAATAAGCTCGGCGGCACTTCAACAATACCTCCATCATCATCCTTTTTACAAGATAGTAGTGTGACCGCAAAACATATCAAAACTAAAATTCCGTACCTCATCAAGTCTGTTATTTAGGCGCGCAAGATACAATTTTCCATTATTTTTGCTTTGTCCATTAACAAAGATTTGCGAAGACCATGCGAATAGACAAGTACCTTTGGTGCACGAGATACTTTAAAACCAGAAGCATTGCATCCAATGCTGTAAAAAAAGGTCACGTAAAGGTGAACGGTGGCGCCGTTAAACCCTCACGCGATGTTTACCCCATGGATAAAATTGCTGTTCGGAAAAATCAAATTGATTACCAACTTACGGTTTTAGACGTTCCTGAAAGCCGCGTTGGGGCAAAATTGGTTGATATTTACCGAAAGGATACCACTCCAAAAGAAGCTTTTGAACACAACGAGTTGCTCCAATATGCCAAAAAGCATTACCGAAAAAAAGGGTTGGGGCGCCCCACGAAGAAAGATCGTCGGGATTTGGACGATTTTTTGGACGAATCGGAATAAACTGTTTTTATATCTTTGAATCAACTACTACGCACTATGATAAACCGTATTCTTACCCACGATCAAATTCAACACATTACAAAGCGAATCGCATACCAAATTTATGAGACCAATGTGGACGAAGAAGAAATTGTAGTTGCTGGTATCAATGGTGGGGGAGAAAGTTTTGCCAAAAAAATAATAGCTGTCCTAAAAAAGATTACGGAGGCCAAGATTATTTTGTGCAAAGTGGACATGGACAAAAAGAACCCATTGAAAAGTGGGGTCAGCACCTCGCTTTCGGAGGAAGAATACAAAAACAAATCAATTGTTTTGGTGGATGATGTGTTGAACTCGGGCACCACCTTGATCTATGGTACCCACCACTTCCTTAAAACACCCATAAAACAACTAAAAACGGCTGTACTTGTAAACAGAAACCATAAAAGGTACCCGATCAAGGCCGATTTTAAAGGCATATCGTTATCCACATCCCTGAGCGAACATATTAAAGTGGATTTTGAACCCAAGAACAATGCGGTTTATTTAGAGTAGTTCTTTAATCCTACCAACAACAGTTTCAGCGTCCAAATTGTTACAATCCAAAATATGTTTTGCTTGTAGATAGTAGGGCCTACGTTCAAAAAGATGTTTTCCTATAAATTCTGGCAGTTCCTCGTCAGCAATATTTTTTACCAAAGGCCGATTATCTTTTTCCTTTGAAATCCTTTCCACCAAGTTCGGAATACTTAGGTTGAGATATATGGAATGGTCAGATTGATTCAATATCGTTACCATATTGGTTCCGTAGCATGGGGTTCCCCCTCCCGTAGATAGGATAATGGATTTCTCTTTTTCCAAAACCTCGGCCAGCATCTGATGCTCCAACTTCCTGAAAAATATTTCCCCTTTTTCAGAAAATATGGTTTTAATGGATTTTTTTTGATGTTGCTCAATATAATCGTCCAAATCGATGAACTCGACTCCTAATTGCCTGGCCAACAATCGTCCAACGGTCGACTTTCCACTTGCCATATATCCCACTAAAACAATTTTCATATTGAAGAATTTTATCCGATTTCAAAAAAACACAAATTTATCATTAATCCGCCTTGGAAAATAGATTATTGATGTTATATTTGCACCCGCTTAGCCAAACAGCTAGGCACAACTTGAAGACCTGATAGCTCAGTTGGTAGAGCATCTCCCTTTTAAGGAGAGGGTCCTGGGTTCGAGCCCCAGTCAGGTCACTTTTTAAGAAACCATAAGATATCAAACCCTGTAATTTAAATTACGGGGTTTTGTGTTTTTAAACCTATCTTAATTTGATATAATATCGTTTAAAAGAGTTCACAATACGATTGAGGATGGTATAGCTTATGGTTTTCTGCCCTACAAAAAATGATAAAACCTCATTGACAATCAATAAAATGTATTTGCTTATTTCTGTTTTACCCTATATTTTAACGAACTGGTAAAGAAGGGCGGCATTGCACCATTGCCTTTTCAGTTCAAAAAATGTATTGGACATATTTGCCATTTCCCATTTATAAAACCAAAAAAGTATGCAAATATAATTTAGTTTAAGTCTGTACCAGAGAACCAACCACGAGATGTATTGATAAAAGAGATCCTGTTTTCTCACAAAGGAAGATGGAATGATAAAAACCAAAACTAAAACAATGAACCCCCAATTAGAACCTTTTTTTGATCAATCCGTGGATTGTCTTTGTATTGCAGACTATAATGGGTATTTTGTGAGAATAAACCCTGCTTTTATAAAGCTATTGGGGTATACCGAAGAAGAACTGGGCTCAAAGTTAATTTCCGAATTCATCTATCATGAAGATAGAGAACGTACGGCCGCACACAGGGAAGAACTAAAAAACAATGTTCCTTTGGTGAATTTCGAAAACAGGTATGTGTGCAAATCAGGAGCTATTGTCTGGCTACATTGGACATCCATACCGTTGGAAAATGAGCGATTGATCTACGCCATAGCCAAAGACATTACGCACACCAAAAAACTGGAAAAAGAGCGCATATTGCATTTAAGCCAACTTTCCAAGGTTAATGAAAAGCTTAAACAACAGAACTATAGCACCTCACACGACCTTAGATCACCTCTGAACAACATGCTGTCCCTGGTCAATTTATTGGATTTGACCAAAATTGATGATGTGGACACCAAGGAAATCCTCAGTCTAATAAAACTATCTGCCGAAGGATTGAAGAGTACCATGAACGCATATATTGATTCCTATTCCGAAGAAGACATTCGGGATATGGTATTGGAAGATGTCGATTTTAAAAATGTTTTTGATAAGGTCCAGAACTCTATAAGCTCACTGATACAAAGGGCAGATGCCAAATTCCATATAGACTTTAGCGCTATGCCTACAGTATATTTCAAGGAAATTTACATGGAAAGTATTTTTTTGAATTTAATCACCAATTCCATTAAATATGCCAGACCAAGTGTTCCTCCCATCATCTCAATAAGCACAGAACAAGAAAATGGAAAAAAAAAGCTAACCTATACCGACAATGGTCTTGGTTTTGACATGGAAAAAGTAGGCGCCCTTATTTTTAAATTAAACGAGAAATTTCATGGCAACGAAGACAGTAAAGGTGTTGGTTTATATTTAGTGCACCAACAAGTTACCAGCCTTGGAGGAAGTATTTCGGTGGACAGCAAGATCAACCAAGGGACCACCTTTACGATTCTATTCAAAGCGTGAATCCCCTCGATTGCAAATTGATTGCGTCATCATTTTGTAATGTCAAACCAATTATGATAACATTCGGGACATTTTTTCCAAAAAACAATTGAGAAATGTCATTTTAAACTTATTTGATTAATCTTAACTTTAGTTGAGTTTAAAAGCGATAATCATGCTGAATTCTGAGAAAATAGGAAACGAATTCTACCAAAACCTTGGCAAATTGTTTTATGCCGTGGCCATGGCAGACAACAATGTAAGACCCATCGAAATAAAAAGGTTACGGAAATATGTTCGGCAACATTGGCTGGATATCGATGAAGTTGAAGATGAGTTTCATACCGATGCTGCCTATCAAATAGAAATTGTTTTCGATTGGTTAAATGGGGAAGAAAAATATAGTGAAGAATATTTCAAGGAATTCAAGGAATTTTATAAGGAACATCCGGAAAAATTCACCGAACCTATCAAAAAATTGGTTGTTGAAACCGCCGAATCCATAGCCAAATCTTTTGCTGGAAAGAACAGATCGGAGATGTTGGCTATCTTTAAGCTCAAACAGCTCTTTAACCATTAACATGTCTTTGGAAAAATATATAGATCACACCAATCTAAAACCCACCGCCACCCAAACCGACATAACAAAGTTATGTAAGGAGGCTATTGAACATGGTTTTTATGCTGTTTGTGTAAACGGATGCCATGTACCCATGGTCAAAGAAGTTTTAAAAGGAAGTAATGTAAAAATAGCTGCTGTAATCGGTTTTCCTTTAGGAGCCATGTCCACAAAGGCAAAAGTGTTCGAGGCCATGGACTGTGTTAAAAATGGTTCGGACGAAATAGATATGGTTATTAATATCGGATGGCTTAAATTAAAGGAGGTTGATGCTGTTCGAGATGAGATCAAGGCGATAAAACAAACGATTGGCAGCAATATTTTGAAAGTGATCATAGAAACCTGCTACCTTACCGATGAAGAAAAAGAACTTGCCTGCACACTAGCGATCGATGCAAAGGCAGATTTTGTAAAAACGTCCACTGGGTTTGGAACTGGAGGCGCCACTTTAAAAGATGTGGCACTCATGAAAAAAGTTGTGGGCAACAAGGCAAAAATAAAAGCATCAGGTGGAATAAAAACCAAAGAAGCCGCTTTACAATACATTGACCTTGGTGTATCGCGCATAGGAACCTCATCAGGACCTTCTTTAATCGAATAAAAAAAAGGAATGAGCACCCATATTGAAGCCAAACAAGGAGAAATTGCCGAAACGGTACTAATGCCGGGCGACCCCTTGCGGGCCAAATGGATTGCCGAAACTTTTCTCGAAAACCCGTTTTGCTATAATAAAATACGGGGAATGCTGGGCTACACGGGCACATACAAAGGCAAAAGGATTTCTGTACAAGGTAGCGGTATGGGTATGCCTTCAGCCATGATCTATTTTCATGAACTCATCACAGATTATGGGGTAAAGAACATCATACGGGTGGGTTCCGCAGGGTCATATCAAAAAGACGTGGAATTGAACGATGTGGTTTTGGCCATGGCCGCTTCCACAACTTCGGGCATCAACAACTCCAGGTTTATTAACTCCGACTACTCCCCTACCGCCAATTTTGAACTCTTTTTAAAAGCCGTGAACTATGCCCAAGAACAAAACATACCCATTAAAGCAGGCAATGTGCTTTCTTCGGACGAGTTTTATGTGGATGATCCCGAGGAATACAAACTCTGGGCAGAATACGGTGTACTTTGTGTGGAAATGGAAACCGCAGGCTTGTACACCATAGCCGCAAAATATAATGTAAGGGCATTGACGATCCTTACCATTTCAGATTCCCTGATAACCCAAGAAAGACTCTCGGCACATGCGCGTGAAACAACGTTTAAGGATATGGTTGAAATTGCCTTGGCGGCTGCTTTGCCCTAAAAATTAGACTTTAGGCTCATCATCTCCTGTAGAAACATAATCCTTTGCCACAGGCAACTCAAAAAGTTCCAACGAAAAATAAGGCAGGGCAGCGAGCAAGTGGTCAAAAATATCCGCCATCACATACTCGTAGTTCTCCCATCGCTTATCCGAACTAAAGGCATAAATTTCCAAAGGAATACCTTGTGCTGTGGGTTGCAATTGCCGCACCATTAAGGTCATTTTCTTATTTATTGCAGAATGGTTTTCCAAGTAATTGGTCACATATTTTCGGAACACGCCAAAGTTCGTCAGATTTCTTCCGTTCACCAACACTTCCTTGTTGATATTATTTTCTTCATTATAGGCCCTGATCTGTTCGTTCCTAGTACCTATGTAACCTTCTACCAGTTGGATCTTTTTAAGCTTTTCTATTTCCTCTTCAGATAAAAACCGAATACTCTTTTGCCGTATGATCAATGATCTCTTGATTCGCCTTCCCCCCGAAACCTGCATGCCCCTCCAATTTTTGAACGAATCAGAAATCAAGGCGTAGGTAGGGATCGTAGTGATGGTCATATCAAAATTTTGAACCTTTACCGTGGCCAAACTAATCTCCACCACATCACCATCGGCCCCATATTTTTCAAACGTAATCCAATCGCCAATACGCACCATATCGTTTATGGTAACCTGAATGCTGGCCACAAAACCTAGAATGGAATCTTTAAAAATGAGCAGTATTACTGCAGAAGCAGCACCCAATGCGGTAAAAAATTTCCAAACCGTGGTATCGGTAACGATAGCAAAAACAGTGAGTAGCCCCACCACCCAAGCAAAAATCATAAATACCTGAACATAGCTGTTTATGGGCTTGTCCTTAAACTTGGGGCGGGTTTTTAAATATGCGTTGACGCTTTTAAAAAATTTCCGCAGTATGATAAGAATCAAAAAGACGAAAAGTATTTTAATGGTCTTTAATGCAATTATCCCTGCATAATCAAAATCTGCAAAAGCCAACGGTACAAACTCCAACAAAATTGTTAACGGCACTACATGGGCAACATAGCGCGGCACCCTATGGGTCACCAAAAAATTATCGAAATCATTTATGGATTTCCGGGCCAATCTAACGGACAATGCACGCAATACTTTCCAAATCAGCACATCCAGCAATAACACCAATACAAGAACAACAAGCATCAATACAAATACGTTGATGTAAGCAGCCAAACCTTCGCTCATTCCTGTCTCCAATAAATAATTGTAAAGCAAACGACCCAGGTTCTTGTCCATAGTTTCCAATTGAAAGAAATACGGTACAAAATTACAGAATCTAATCTTGCTGCCAGTATAAGTGAATCATCATTTTTTCAGGAGTGCCAATGGATGTTTGGCTTTGTAATGATTTCATTAAAAATCAATGGTATTTGACGATTCACCAAGTACCATTGACCTTATTTTATTGAAAACCTCGGTGTTTTCATAGACACCATTGAAATGATAGTTTATTTGTTCATCAAAAAAATTATATTTGCACACCTAAAATTCCAAAGGCCCACGTGGTGGAATTGGTAGACACGCTACCTTGAGGGGGTAGTGTTCGCAAGGACGTGCTGGTTCGACTCCAGTCGTGGGCACAAAAGAAAACCGCAAGAGATTGCGGTTTTCTTGTTTTTTAAGGCTACGGATACACTTCAATTTTTCGTCATTCTTTTTACTTCTGCTTTTTTTATTTATTTTCCGAGTGATTCCTAATCAGTCATAGTTGAAAACTTATCCCTTATATAAACAATAGGCATGGATGCACAAGTATCAAGTGAAATTTCCATGTTTTATGGATGGTGGCAGCTTTCGGTATGCCTTTTTGCGTTTCTTTCCCTAATGGCCATTTGGTACCATATCGGGAAAAAGCAAAATGATTATGGCCCTGTATGGTTGGCACTTTCGGTGCTTTGTTGGACCTTTTCTGGGCTTGTGGAAATCGTGTACCTCAACAATAATGGCCTTTACCCCCATTTTAAAGACGGTCTTAGGAGCATTCTATCATTGACCAACAGTTTGTTTATTTTGATGGCCCTGCCTTGGTTCAAATATTTGCCCAAGCCATTGGCTCCTTTGATAAAATCAAAGTTTTGGCCCTACATCATCGGTATTCCTTTTGCATTTGCACTGTTTCCTACCCTGTTCAAAATGTTTCTGGTCCGTGAAGCATACGTCATCAATGAACTGGATGTTGTTTATGCGCTGTTAACCTTAATATTTTTAGGGTTCGTTCTATGGGAATCCTTTATAAAAAGGAGGCTCCCCCTCTTGGGTTGGTTAGCATTGATCACCATTTTGGTAACGCTCTTGGCCCAAATATATAAGCTAATGGACAATACCATCAATTTATTGCTGTTTTCAGCCATTTTCAAAACTTCGTTGATCATGCTGTTCTTTGCCCTGGCACTAAGCTGGGTAAAGGAACTTACCGAAACGGTGATACCGGAACCCCATCAGCTAAAGCTTTTATTTGGCAAAACCGGCAATCAAAAAAACGGTGGCGCAACCTCAGTGACTTTGATTGGATTTCCTGGCAATAAAGATAGAATCGTTCGGCTTACCCCTGCCCTCTATCGCTTGTTGAGAACATTTGCCGAACGCAAACTGAATTCAACCGATAATTGGTTGGAAATCAAACCTAAAAACTTTGAAGCTTCCAAAAGCTATGACATTAACGACCACAATGAGCTCAAAAGGTTATTGGAGGCCCTGTTGAATGGACTCTTCGGCAAAAAGAACTGGACAAGGGACAAACACTATAATCCCTTAAAAAGCACTTTGTTCGAAATGTCGGAAAACAGGGAAAGAAAAATTAGGCTACATATCCCAAAAGAAAACATACACATTGAAAATGAGTGATTTATCTTTGGTTTGTCAGTTCTTTGGTTACTGACATTTTGAGATTCATTCCGACAATGCCCAAAAAATTCAAACCTACAATCGAAATTCAGGCAAACTTTCGATCATGGGTAAATTTCTTTTGCACAGTACATTATGCATTCCAAGCACCTCAATTTTAGCATCCACATCCGAAAAAGGTCTGGACGAAAAAATAAATGAAGCCTTTATGCCCTTTGCCGTATGGTGGGAAAATCTGATTCTGGCAGAAGTCCCCATATTCGGGCATGGCATTCCAATAATCCTTATCATTCTGATATTGGGGGCTCTGTTCTTCACTGTCTACTTTGGATTTGTCAATATCCGTCATTTTCCAACAGCCATACAAGTGGTCCGTGGAAAATATGATGAACTTGAAAAGACAGCACCCAAACTAAAACCACAAGTTTATGAAGTCGAGGGAGATTTGGTGGACACCATTAAAGATGAAGGGCACTCGGGAGAGGTAAACCACTTTCAGGCCTTGGCCACCGCAGTATCAGGTACTGTAGGTCTGGGCAATATAGCCATGGTTGCCGTGGCCATTTCCTTTGGAGGCCCCGGGGCCACTTTTTGGATGATACTGGCCGGATTACTTGGTATGTCCACTAAGTTTGTGGAATGTACCCTTGGGGTAAAGTATAGGGATATAGACACCAATGGCAATGTATTTGGTGGTCCCATGTACTATTTGTCCAGAGGGTTAAAACAGAGAGGGTTTTCCTGCTTGGGCAAATTTTTGGCCGCCGTTTTTGCCATACTCTGTGTGGGGGCTTCCTTTGGTGGTGGAAATGCTTTCCAAAGCAACCAAGCCGCCGCCCAGATTATAGAACGTTTTGGCTTGTCCGGCGATGCTACGGGGAGCATCATTGGCCTTGTTTTTGCAATCTTGGCCGGAATTGTGATCATTGGTGGAATTAAACGTATCGCCAAGGTTACGGAAAAAGTGGTTCCCCTAATGGCTGTGCTTTACGTGGGTGCGGCACTCTTCATCATACTTTCCAAAATAGAATGGGTGGACGATGCATTTGCCTTGATCTTTAAAGAAGCCTTTACTCCAGAGGCAACCATTACCGGTGGATTTGTAGGGGTTATGATCCAAGGATTTAGAAGAGCTGCCTTTTCGAACGAAGCAGGTGCGGGATCGGCCGCCATAGCACACGCTGCTGTAAATACCTCGTTTCCGGCATCGGAAGGACTTGTAGGGTTGTTGGAACCTTTTATTGACACAGTTCTTGTGTGTACCATGACAGCCGTTGTCATCATACTCTTTAATATGGACGGTGTTTTTGTATATGGCAATGTAGTAGAGGGCCAAGCCTTAATGGCGGATGGAAGTCGGTTGGGCGGGGTCAACATTACATCATTGGCTTTTGAAAGTTCCATTAATGGCTCGTCCTATGTTCTAATGGCCGCAGTATGCTTGTTTGCCTTCAGTACCATATTATCTTGGTCCTATTATGGTTTGCAGGCATGGAAATACCTCTTTGGAAGAAGTAAGATTTCCGACCTGACCTATAAAATCATATTCCTTTTGTTTACGGTGTTGGGTGCTGCGATAACCCTAGATGCAGTGATAAAGTTTTCGGACGCCATGATATTGGCCCTGGTATTCCCAAATATGGCCGGTTTGCTCATCTTGTTCCCCTATGTAAAAAAAGAATTTAAGGGCTACATGCATTTGATTGCCAAAAAATAAGAAAAGACCTGTTCAGCATTTTAAATGATAATGGTAGGAAACGTCAGTTCGAGTTTTTTCCCAAGGGAAAAGCCCGTCCGCTTTTAGGAAGGTATCGAGAACAAGGACTTTGGCGTTGAAACCCCATAATCCTTCCATTAGGAAAGCGACTTTTTGAAGACTTAGTGCAAATTTTATGATAAATAACTAGGAGGACATCTTTTAAATCGTAAATTTGTTTAACGTTTAAATCGAAAAGATGAACAGTGTAAAAACTTCTTTTAGTATTCGGGATATGGAAAACCTTTCGGGAATAAAGGCCCATACCATTCGAATTTGGGAAAAAAGGTATAATTTGTTCCGTCCCGAAAGAACGAACACCAATATCCGTACATACAACATTACCAGTCTACAAAAGTTATTGAACGTTACCCTGCTTTATAACAATGGGTACAAAATTTCCAAAATCGCCAAATTGGGCGATGAAAAAATACCCGCATTGGTCAATGAGATCGTTTCACAAAAAAGTGAAAAGAACCATACACTCAATTCATTGAAACTATCGATGCTCAATTTTGACCAATCACTTTTCCTGAAGACCTACAACGGGCTCATGGAAGAAAAATCGTTTACACAAATCTTTAACGAGGTCTTTATTCCCCTGTTGAACGAACTTGGATTGTTATGGCAAACCAACACCATAAGCCCGGCCCATGAGCATTTTATATCCAACTTGATCAAACAAAAAATATACATCCATACCGAGAAACTTCAATTTGAAAATCCCATAAAAAAAGATGAAGTATACGTACTTTTTCTTCCTGAAAACGAGATACACGAATTGGGACTGTTGTATATCAATTACCAATTGGCCCTTCACGGCTACAAAACCATTTATTTAGGACAGACCATGCCCGTGGAAAGTCTTGAAGATTTACTAAAATATTACGATAACATCAGGTTTATTTCCTACTTTACCGTATCGCCCACCAAAGATGACATTGATGGCTATTTTAAACGATTCCGAAAGGTGTTAAATAAAACGCCCGGTTCCAAACTTTACGTTTTGGGCCATCAGATTCAAGAATTTGAAGATGAGCAACCTTCGGGCCCCATCAAAATATTTAAATCCATTAACCAACTGATAGAATCGCTTTAAGCCCAAATGGAAAAAGTAATTGTCATCGGTTCTGGTTTTTCTTCCCTATCCGCCTCATGTTATTTGGCAAAAGAAGGATTTGAGGTGGAACTATTCGAAAAAAATGATACCGTGGGCGGTAGGGCAAGACAATTGGTCAAAGATGGTTTTACTTTTGATATTGGTCCCAGTTGGTATTGGATGCCCGATATTTTTGATAAATTCTTTGCTGACTTCAACAAAAAGACCTCGGATTATTACCAGCTGGACAAGCTAAACCCGGCCTACAAAATTTTCTTCGAAGATGATGTTATCACCATAGGTGACTGCATGGATAAGATTTGCAGCGAGTTCGAACGCATTGAATCGGGAAGTAGCGAACATTTGAAACAATTTATAGCCGAAGCCCAAGAAAATTATGATATCGCCATCAACAAAGTGGTGTTAAGGCCTGGACTTTCTCCTTTGGAACTTGTAACCAAAGAAACCGTTTTAAAGGTTGACCAATTTTTTAAAACCATAAGCCAACAGGTACGTAAACGCTTCAAAAATCCAAAGTTGGTATCCACATTGCAATTTCCTGTGCTTTTTTTGGGGGCCAAACCCAGTAAAACTCCATCTTTCTATAATTTTATGAATTTTGCCGACTTTGGTCTTGGAACTTGGCATCCAAAAGGTGGTATGTACGAAATCATCAAGGCCATGCAAAGTGTGGCAGAAGAGTTGGGGGTAACCATACACACCAATAGCCCCGCAACACATATTCTAGTATCGGATGGAGAGGTTTTGGGCATCAGAAGCAAAGGGAAAAACCATCTTGGGGATTATGTAGTGAGCGGTGCCGACTATCACCATTCCGAAACTTTATTGGACAAAAAATACCGACAATATTCCGAAGAATACTGGAACAAAAAAACCTATGCCCCTTCCTCTCTGTTGTTCTATATAGGTTTTGACAAGAAGTTGAAAAATATTGAACATCACAATTTGTTTTTTGATACCGATTTTGAAAAACACGCCCAAGAAATCTATGATAATCCCCAATGGCCCAGCAATCCGTTGTTCTATGCCAACTTTCCATCGGTAACCGATGCCTCAATGGCGCCAAATGGTAAAGAAACAGGTTTTTTCTTGGTACCCATTGCCCCTGGGTTGGAAGATACACCACAAGTACGTGACCAATATTTTGATATTGTAATGGGGCGATTTGAAAATTTAACCAAGCAAACTGTAAAAAAATCAGTAATTTTTAAGGAAAGTTTTTGTGTGAACGATTTTGTGGAGCAGTACAACTCCTATAAAGGTAATGCCTATGGCTTGGCAAACACGTTGCGACAAACCGCTTTTTTACGACCTAACCTCAAAAGTAGCAAAGTAAAAAAATTGTTCTTTACCGGTCAGTTGACCGTTCCCGGCCCAGGGGTCCCACCATCCCTGATCTCCGGAAAACTGGTGGCTGATTTAATCATTAAAGAAGTAAAAAGATGAAAACTATTTTTGACGATGTATCCTACACCTGCAGCAAGGTCGTGACCCAGTCTTACAGCACCTCTTTTTCGTTGGCCACCAAAATGTTGGCACCGTCCATCCGTTCCGATATTTACAATATTTATGGGTTTGTTCGTTTTGCCGACGAAATTGTGGATACCTTTCACGATTACGACAAGGCGAAATTGTTTAATGCCTTTGAAAAGGACATGGAACAGGCCATTGACGACAAAATAAGTTTGAACCCTATTTTGAATTCCTTTCAGTATACCTATCACAAGTATGACATTCCACATCATTTAGTAGAGTCCTTTATGAAAAGTATGCGCATGGACCTTACCAAGAAAAACTATGAGACTTTTGATGAATACCGTGAGTATATTTATGGCTCTGCCGATGTTGTTGGATTGATGTGCCTTTGTGTTTTTGTGAAAGGAGATAAGGAGAAATATGAAAAACTGAAAGAATCGGCCATGGCCTTGGGCTCTGCTTTTCAGAAAGTGAATTTTTTGAGGGACCTAAAGGCTGATTATGAGAATTTGAACAGAGCTTACTTTCCCAACACTAACCTACTGGAGCTCGATGAACACTCCAAAAAATGTATCGTAAACGAAATTAAAGCCGATTTTGCGCTAGGGTATTCGGGTATTGTACTGTTGCCCGAACAAGCCAAGTTTGGGGTATATACCGCTTACAGATATTACAAAAAACTGCTTCAAAAACTACAGAGCACCCCACCCTTAGAGATTAAAAACACTAGGATTCGCGTACCCAACTATCAAAAATTTGGTCTGTTGGCACAATCGTATGTAAATTATAAATTACAATTGGTACAATGAAAGTAGCACTTTGGATATTGATATTTTTGGCAACCTTTTGCTTTATGGAGTTTATGGCGTGGTTTACCCATAAATACGTGATGCATGGTTTTCTATGGAGCCTGCATAAGGACCACCATAAAAAAGACCATGATTCCTGGTTTGAGCGGAATGATGCTTTCTTTATTTTTTACGCCCTTGTAAGTATGACGTTGTTTTACTTGGGCAGTTACACCTCGTTTTGGTATGGATGGCCGTTAGGATTTGGCATTTTGGCCTATGGCATTGCTTATTTTACGGTTCACGATATATTTATTCACCAACGCTTTAAAATATTTAGGAATGCCAATAATTGGTACGCGCGAGGAGTACGTAGGGCGCACAAAATCCATCATAAACATTTGGGCAAAGAAGATGGGGAATGCTTTGGAATGTTGGTCGTCCCTTTCAAATATTTTAAGAAGAAATAATAGCTATTCGGAAATCAGCTCGTCCAACAGGCTACGGGTCTTGTCGGAATTCCAATTGGCGGCTCCCGTTTTATCCACCACCACATTACCCTTTTTATCAATAATATAGGTTACGGGAATACTACCGCTTTCCAGCTCCTTTGGTGTGGCCGAAGCTTGAAAGTATACAGGTAATTCATATCCTTTTTTCTTTAGAAAAGCTTCTACTTTTTCTTTCTCATCATTGGCTACGAAGGCAAATGTGACTTTATTCTTATAATCCGAGTACAATTCCACAAACCCAGGAAGTTCTGCAACACAGGGCGGGCACCACGTTGCCCAAACGTTCACCAAAATAACTTCACCTTGTTTTGATTGGAGGTTGGTTGATTTACCCTCAAGATCAACAAGGTTCCAGTTATAGTTTTTCAACGTAGCTCGTTCATCCTTGTCAACGGTGCTTGGACTAATCACTGTGGCCACAATTTTATTGACCCATACCCGTGGATAGAAACCCAAAGGGGTAAAAAGTATGAGCAATATGGCCAAAATCCATATAGCGTTGCTGATTTGTTCCTTAGTGATTTTCATTCTGCTATTAACCGTTCCATTAATTTATAAACTTTATTGGTGCTCCAATCCGAAATTCCTTCTTCGTGGATAACAATATTTCCCGACCTATCTATCAAATAGGAAGATGGCACTTTAGTTGTTTCTATGGGCGTTTTTTCTCCTATGATCAAATAGGTTACCGGAAATGTAAATTCGTGCTCTTCCATAAAAACCTCAACAGGTGCTCTCTCCTCATTTGTGATGATGTAGAAATCAACTTCACCTTTATATTTGTCGTACAATTCCTGAATACTTGCAAGCTCTGCTTCCGAGGGCAATCGCCATGAAGCCCATAAATTGATGAAGATTACCTCTCCCTTTGATTTTTCAAAGTTGAAAAAGTTCCATTCTGCATCTTTTAGCTCCCAATCGTAATCGGTGATTTTTTGTTGCTCGGTCTTATCGATGACCTCAGGAGAAAATGCAAACAACCTGTTCAACCAAATTTTCCCATAGTAACCAATTGGGGTCACAAAAAACGATAGGATAAAAAGAATCAATACAACATTGAGAACGGTCTTTTTATTGATCTTCATTGAAAATTATTTATCAAAAATTGAATGTTTGTTATTTGTCATAATGTTTTCAATGTCACCCTGAACTTGTTTCAGGGTGACATAAAGATGCTCAAATTAGGCAGGATGAGATGCTGAAACAAGTTCAGCATGACATCAAAAAAACCTTCGTTATGGCATTAAGCGGACAATTTGTATCAAAAATTAAAAACTCCTGACATCTTTTACAACATCAGGAGTTTTTACAGATTATGTTAGATACAATTAAGCATTCTGTTTCTTGATCAAGTTCAAGGCCGAACCTTCGTTGAACCACTTGATCTGCGCATCGTTGTATGTATGGTTTGTTACGATGGTATCCTTACTTCCATCGGCATGCACTACTTCGATGGTCAAAGGTTTATCCGGGGCAAACTCAGCGGCATCAACAATATTGAACGTATCGTCTTCCTGAATCAAATCGTAATCGTCCTCATTGGCAAAGGTCAACGCCAACATCCCTTGTTTCTTAAGGTTGGTCTCGTGGATCCTTGCGAAGGATTTTACCAATACAACGGCAACACCCAAGTGTCTTGGTTGCATGGCCGCATGCTCCCTTGATGAACCTTCACCGTAGTTATGGTCTCCCACAACAACCGTCTTAATACCTTTTTTCTTGTATTCGCGCTGCGTATCCGGAACACCTCCGTACTCACCTGTGATTTGGTTTTTAACGAAGTTGGTTTTTTGGTTGAAGGCATTTACTGCTCCAATCAAAGTATTATTGGCAATATTGTCCAAATGCCCCCTGAAACGCAACCATGGTCCTGCCATGGAAATATGGTCAGTAGTACATTTTCCAAAGGCCTTGATCAACAATTTCATACCCTGAAGGTCACTTGCTTTGATTGGCACAAATGGCTCCAACAATTGTAAACGCTCAGAGTCCGTAGCTACCTTCACCTCTACTCCACTACCATCTTCAAGTGGGTCTTCGTAACCGTTCTCTTTAACTTCAAATCCTTTCGGTGGCAGTTCCCATCCTGTTGGCTCGTCCAACATAACTTCCTCGCCATCTTCGTTGATCAACTTATCTGTCAAGGGGTTAAAGTCCAAACGACCCGCAATTGCGATTGCAGCGGTCATTTCCGGCGAAGCCACGAATGCGTGTGTATTGGGGTTCCCATCGGCACGCTTTGCGAAGTTTCGGTTAAAGGAATGTACAATACTGTTCTTTGGAGCGTTCTTCGGATCTTTGTAACGTGCCCATTGACCTATACATGGTCCGCAGGCGTTCGTAAAAATCTTGGCATCCAGTTTTTCGAATATCTCTAGGATACCATCACGCTCCGTAGTATATCTTACTTGTTCCGAACCTGGGTTGATACCAAATTCAGCTTTTGTCTTCAATTTTTTGTCCAAGGCTTGTTGTGCGATGGACGATGCTCTCGACAAATCTTCATAGGACGAGTTGGTACAGGAACCTATCAATCCCCACTCCACAGCCAAAGGCCAATCGTTTTTCTCGGCTTTTTCCCTCATTGTCCCTACTTCCGTAGCCAAGTCAGGGGTAAAGGGACCGTTCAATAGAGGTTTCAATTCCGTCAAGTTGATTTCGATTACTTGATCAAAATATTGCTCAGGGTTGGCGTACACCTCTGGGTCGGCTGTCAAATGTTCTTTTACCTTGTTTGCCTCATCCGCAACATCTTCCCTATCGGTTGCCCTTAAATAGCGCTCCATGGATTCGTCGTAACCAAATGTGGAAGTGGTAGCTCCAATTTCCGCACCCATGTTACAGATGGTTCCTTTACCGGTACAGGACATGGAAGTTGCTCCTGGGCCAAAATATTCCACAATGGCACCTGTTCCTCCTTTTACGGTAAGGATTTCGGCCACTTTTAGAATAACATCTTTAGGGGCTGTCCAACCGGATAGCTTACCGGTCAATTTTACACCGATCAACTTGGGGAATTTGAGCTCCCAGGCCATTCCGGCCATTACATCCACGGCATCGGCCCCACCAACACCAATGGCCACCATTCCCAATCCACCGGCGTTTACGGTGTGGGAATCGGTTCCGATCATCATACCTCCAGGAAATGCATAATTTTCCAAGACTACTTGGTGAATAATACCTGCACCTGGTTTCCAAAATCCAATTCCATATTTGTTCGATACAGACCCCAAGAAGTCAAAAACCTCTTTACTGGTTTCGTTGGCATGCTTCAAATCTGATGCTGCACCATCCTTGGCTTGGATCAAGTGATCACAGTGAACCGTTGTAGGCACCGCTACTTTATCCTTGCCCGCCTGCATAAATTGAAGCAAGGCCATTTGTGCCGTTGCATCTTGACAAGCGATTCTATCGGGTGCAAAGTCAACGTAATCCTTGCCTCTTACAAATGCTTTTTCGGGTTTACCGTCCCAAAGGTGGGAGTATAAGATTTTTTCGGAAAGTGTAAGGGGCTTGCCCACCAATTCACGGGCTTTTTCTACACGTTCCCCTATGGAAGCGTAAACACCCTTAATCATGTCTATATCAAATGCCATTATACAATTGAGTTTTTAAGATTTTCGTAATTCGGTAAATTTACTAAAATGAGAAGTAATTTGGAATTAGAATCGTACTAAATAAGTGTTGACTTTCTTATTTTTTACAATAATTCCGTGATAATTTTTTCTTCATTGATGCCTTCAGCCTCAGCTTTGTAGTTTTTTAGTATCCTGTGGCGAAGGATTCCCAAGGAAACTGCTTTAACATCTTCGATGTCCGGAGAGAACTTACCATTGATGGCTGCATGGGCCTTGGCAGCCAAAACCAAGTTCTGTGATGCCCTTGGGCCTGCTCCCCAATCAATATAATTTTTTACATAATCGGACGCTCCATCTTGATCTGGCCTTGTTCTATTGACCAGCCTTACGGCATAGTCCACAACATTGTCCGGCACGGGAATACGTCTTACCAAATGCTGTACTTCGATTATCTCGTCGGCATTGAAAAGTGTGTTTATCTGAACCTCATCATCCGTAGTAGTGGATTTCACCACTTGGATTTCTTCTTCTATGGACGGATATTTTAGCTCTATGGCAAACATAAAACGATCCAATTGGGCTTCGGGCAATGGGTAGGTACCTTCTTGCTCTATCGGGTTTTGGGTAGCCAAAACAAAGTAGGGCAGGTTTAACTTATGCTGTTGCCCCGCTATGGTCACCGCTCTCTCCTGCATGGCTTCCAGTAAAGCTGCTTGGGTCTTTGGCGGTGTACGGTTGATCTCATCCGCAAGAATGATATTACCAAAAACAGGTCCCTTTATAAATTTGAAGTTTCGGTTTTGATCCAGTACCTCGCTGCCCAAAATATCGCTGGGCATCAAATCCGGGGTAAACTGGATCCTTTTGAAGTCAAGCCCCAGCGTTTGTGCAATGGTGTTGACCATTAAGGTTTTTGCCAGACCGGGAACACCTATCAACAAAGAATGGCCTCCTGTGTAAATGGATAGTAGTATTTGTTCGATCACTTCATCTTGGCCCACAATGACTTTGGCAATCTCTTTTTTTAAATCTTGGTGTTTTTTTACCAGATTTTCTACTGCAACTACATCCGACATACAATTATTCCTTTACCCAGTTGTTTGCAAAATCGCAGTCCCTACTTTCGGAGTCTACATGGATATAAGTATCCTCTATATGTTCGTCCATCCATTCTTTAATGGCCTTGAACTGCTTTTCCCTTAGTGCCAGTTCCTGGATTTTCATGTAGTCTTTTGCGAAATCTGCCTCGTGCTCATCATAACGGTTGGAGATCTTCATAATTTTGAACTTGGGAGCTCCTCCCCTTTGATCATCTTCACGAATGGGACGTGATATTTCCCCATCTTTTAAATCTCTAACTTGATTGTATAGTGTTGGATCCATTTTAGTCAGCTCAAAACGGGAATCAAAGTTTACCGGGTTACGGAGCAATCCACCGTCGAACTTGGTCTCTTTTTCGTCTGAAAAGTTCAGGGCTGCTTCGGCAAAAGTGTATTTGCCGTCCAAAATTTGTTGACGGATAGTGTCCAATTCATTTACGGCCTTATCAATAGCACTTTGGGGAATATCCGGAATCATGAGGATGTGACGCAAATCCAACTCTTGTCCCCGGATTTTTTCTATATAGATAATATGATAGCCGAAACTTGTTTCAAAGGGCTCTGATATCTCCCCTTCCTGAAGACTGAAGGCTACATCCTTAAATTCTTTGACAAACGGAGTTTCTTTCGTCATGCTATAGAAACCTCCTTTGGATTTAGAACCTGGATCCTGTGAATACAAAATTGCCTTTACGTTAAAGCTTGCATCATTTTCCAAAACATCTTGGCGGATTTCCTTTAACTGGTCAATGACCTTTTGTTTTTCCTCCTCAGGTGCTTCGGGCTGTTTTACAATCTGGGCAATTTCCAGTTCTGCTCCAAAAACAGGTCTTTCATCTTCTGGAATTTTATAGAAAAATTGGCGAACTTCTTCCGGGGTCACCTCAATCTCTTCAACAATTTTGCCTTGCATTTTTTCGGAGAGCATACGCAGTTTGTTGATTTCAAAAAGTTCTTCACGGAAACTTTCCATATCGGGCTTTTTGTAATAACTGAGCATTTTTTCAACACTACCGATTTGTTGGGTAAGCTGTTGTATCTGTCGATCACTTTGGGCATTTACCATATCATCGGACACCAACAAACTATCCTGTACGGCTTGGTGCGCATACAAACGGTCTTCCATAAGCTTGCCCAATAGCCCGCAACGGGTAACATCTTGGGTGGATGCCCCTTGGTTTTGAAGATCGATCAATGTTTTATCGATATCCGATTCCAAAATTACGTAATCCCCGACCACGGCGGCAATACCATCCAATTTTACTTTTTTGGTGTTACTTGTGGAATCTTTTACACCCAATGCTTCATCGGCTTCCTGCGCTTGGACCACTCCTAACAATGCAAAAAATGCAATAAAAAGTCCTTTAATTTTCTTTGTCATAAACCTCAAATTCATTCTTCTTAATAGCTTCATCTATAATTTCGGTTTCCAGTTTTTTTACGTAGTTCAACCGTCTCCTGTTCAATATCAATTGTTTGATGTCCGGCTCCACATAATTAAAAGGAGCTGTTTCGTTGACTTCCAACACATTGGTCACCAAGCCCAAATATACCTCTAACGAATCTTGTAACTCAAAAAATTGTGATTTTTTTAAGTGGGTTTCCTCATTTGCCTGTGTCAATGGCGGAATCTCCTCGATTACTCGCGATGCACTTATCCAAATAGAATCGTTAAAATGAATTTTCTTGAACTGTACCGCAATGGAATCCAAATACCTTTTATCCGAATCGTCCCAATTTTTTATTTTGGCCTCTACACCGTCCCTGTCCAAAAACTTTTCGGACATGCCCACAAACCTGAGCTGCACCAATTTTTCGTTCAGTTTAAAGTTCTCTTTCTCCCGCTCGTAAAACTCCTGTAGCTGTGCCTTGGTAACGGAGGTGTCCTGAGATTGGTTCACCAATGCCTCTATGTAAGCCCTTGTATAGAGGTCGGCTCGGTAATCGGCCACCAAACGGTCAAATTCGGCCAACTTTTCTTCGGGCAGATTTATTTTTGATTTGGACAACAATAATTGCTTCGATGCCCAATTGTTGATGTAATTGGTCACAAATATGGTGCTGTCCTCCGCTGTCATATCGTCCCTGATCAAGGAAGCAATGTCCTCTTTGTACAAAAAAGTATCGTCCACCCTTGCCAAAGGTTCCTTTTTTTCTTCCTTGTTGAACATGCCCTCGCAAGAAGAAACGAGGATTGCAATAAAAGTGCAAAGAAGGAAAGGCGTATTTTTTTGGTGCTTAAGCATTTCGCAAAAATAACAATTACAAAATCCCTTACAAGAAGGTTCTAATTTCATTAACAGATTTTTTTAGTTGGAGATAGATGCCAGAAATTGCTACATTAGTGCAAAACCAAACCAAACATGAAGTACACTACCGAAATTGTTGTTGATGTCCCAAGGGAAGAATTCATCAAAAAGATGGACGAGCCCGAAAACATGAGGCATTGGCAAAGAGGTCTTGTCAACTATGAACAACTATCCCAAAACCCAGGACAGGAAGGTGCCCAAATGAGCCTCAGTTACAAAATGGGCAAACGGGAAATTACTATGGTAGAGACCATCATCAAAAGAAACCTTCCCGAAGAACTGCACACCATTTACGACACCAAAGGTGTGCACAACATCCAAAAAAATTATTTTAAGGAAGAAGGGGATAAAACACGTTGGATTTCCGAGTCTGAATTCCAATTTTCGGGATTTGGCATGAAACTTATGGGCCTTTTAATGCCTGGGGCGTTTAAAAAACAATCCCTAAAATACATGCAAGATTTTAAATCCTTTGCCGAAACTGGCAAATCCGTAACCGACTCATAAAACCATGGAAAAGCTTTTGGACAGAAAAATCAAGATTATTTGGGACTTTAGAGGCCCCAATGCGGCCCATGTTGCCGAGCACTATTTAAAACACCTCAAAGAATTCGTAGAGGCAGAGGAATTAAAACATGACCTTTCCGGAGTAGAACATTATAGTCCCACCCACAGTATTGCTTTTTTGGTCGTGGCCGAATTTGAATTAAAGGAGGCAAGGGAAATTCTGAAACCCCACAGGGGCCAGGTATATTCAGGAGAAATTTAATCTTTTTTTCATGAGATCCAGACTTGGGATATTGAGTTTGCTTGTATTGGGAACCTCCTGCTCCAAAAATTTACCTACCGACCCTTTAATTCAAGTGCTTTCTTCCGAGAATGCCAAAATTAGCAGGGTAATGGACAATCTGGAGGCACATGAAGTCCAAATAAGATACACCCAAATAGACCGAAGGAACGACAGCATCATTTTTACAGATTACGATTTTCAGGTTGACAAAAGCAACTATTTTTATCCTGCAAGCACGGTTAAATTCCCCGCAGCGGTGGCCACTCTGGAAAAACTCAACGAACTTGACTCACTTTCCCTAAACACCCAGTTTTTTGTTGAAGGTGATTCCGTAAACACAACATTCGCAAAGGCCATTTCAGAAATTTTTGCCGTCTCGGACAATGCCGCCAACAACCGATTGATAGAGTTTTTAGGGCAAGACGACTTGAATGAAAGGATACAAAGGGGAGGCGTTTCGCCCATTCGAATAACCCATCGTTTATCTACGGACAATGCTGATGACGTAACCACAAAACCATTGGTTTTTTACCTAAACGATTCCACTACCTCATTGAGTAAACCCATTATAAATTCGCCCATAAAACCACTTGTACTGAATAGGGTTAAAAAAGGAAAAGGTTTTATTTCGGATGAATCTTTGCAAATGGGACCTTTTGATTTTTCGTTGAAAAACTACTATCCCATCGAGGCGCAAACCGCGCTTTTAAAACGCATCATCTTTCCTGAAGCATTCCCAAGGGAACAACGTTTTAACCTAAGTGAAAGCCAACAAGAGTTTGTGTTGGCTGCCATGCACACGCTTCCGCCCCAATTAGGTTATGACCCCGATGAATTTTATGACAGCTATGTAAAGTTTTTTATGTTTGGCGATAGCACCGAGCCCATGCCCAAACACATTAAAATATACAATAAAGTAGGATACGCCTATGGCACCCTAACGGATTGCGCCTATATCAAGGACACCAAAAACAATGTTGATTTTATGCTCACGGCAACGATATTGGTCAATAGTGACGGTATTTTTAATGATGATGCCTACGAATACGACGAAGTAGGGATACCATTTTTGGCACAATTGGGCCGGGAACTTTACGAGTATGAGCTAAGTCGGAAACGTTGATTGGAAAAATTCACCCCTCTTTGAGCCTTAAAAAAAAGTGGGACATTGACCCAAGAATCAGATTCTTTTCGGCAATATCCCACTTTCGGGACTAGAATCCATAAAAATCAAGAAACCTCATCCAACCATTTCTGGTTGCATGTTCCAATTTTCGTTACCCAAGAGTACTTGGTCAAAATCTATATCTTCAATCGGTTTTAAGGTTTGGCTTGCTGCATCCCATTCTATTTTCCTTCCCAATTTCCAGGACAAACCTGCCATGTGGGCAGAAATAGCCTCATCAAAACCTTCTTTGATGCCACAGCTTACGTTTCCACCGTTTTTAATAACACTTAACCATTCCCTCATGTGCAAAAAGGTAGAATCTACACGAACCCCATCAATATAAGTCCACATTAGGCCTTTATCGGCAAAGTACTGCGATGTAGCCGATGATACGGCATCTGTTGCATTCGCTGCCGGGTCATATTGATAGATAGGTACGTCAGGCCTCATTTTTTCCATTTTCAGCATATCGGCATATCGGGTAGACGCCCCATCGGGCCAAACCGTTAATCTATTGCCCAGTTCCATAGTGGCATCGTGCCCCATTAAAATGGTAGGTCTGTTAAACCCATTGCCCAAAGTTGCACTGTAGCAGAAGGTCATTCCTTTTTCCTTGCCCTTGGTTTGACTGCTTCCTGTACTGAAATCGGGAAACTCCATGTTCACTTGGATCACATCGGGAACATTTCGGCCATCATTATGAGTATAAATTCCACCTGAAGCACTTACCGAAGCAGGAATCCCCATATTGAGGACGCAGTTCAAGCGGTCGTAATCGTGGGTCAACAAATCTCCAGAGAGGCCAGAACCATAGGCCCACCATTTACGCCATCTAAAAAAATGATTTTTGTTGAACGGCACCTTCGGTGCCGACCCCAAGAATTGTTCCCAATCAATGGTTTCGGGACTGGCTTTTTCGTGAATATCGTAGTTCCAAGCTCCGTTGTCGTCGTTCCTGTTTGTGTTTGTCTGGATCAAGGACACATGCCCTAGCGTTCCTTTTTCCACAATGTCGCGGGCAGTGCCAAAACTCAAGGTTTGCCGATGCTGGTGTCCTACCGCAAAAATTGCATCGGATTTCTCTGCAGCCTCGCGCAAGGCATAGGTCTCACCAACGGTATGTGTCATGGGCTTTTCTACATACACATGCACATTATTGTTCAATGCTTCGATGGACATGGGGGCATGCCAGTGGTCTGGCGTGGCAATTACCACGGCATCCACATCGCCGCTTTGGATCATATCCTTGTAGGTCAAATATCTTTTTATTTGGTTATCATCCGTAGAAAATGAATTGATAAATTGTTCAGCTCGCACATCGAACACATCACAAATACCCACCAGTTTTACATTAAGTGTTTCTTGTGCTTCAAAATCTTCCAATCTTTTGTTGTTCGGGTCTTCTTCGGCTTCCAAACGCATTTCTTCTTTCCATTCGTCCGTGGCAAAGCCCAATGCCCTGGTCAGTTGTTCCCCTCGGATACCAAAACCGATTACTCCGATTCGAACCGGATCTCCCCCGATTCCGGGAACTGCATTTGGCAATGATGGTTTTATATTGAGTTGTTCCAATATTTCCGAGCGTTTATTTCTCGACCCGACGGAGGTCGCCGCTCCTGCCCACCATACAGCTCCGAGTATGGGCAGGCCTCCCAATCCTAGTAAAAGGTCTCTTCTAGTCCATTTCATTGTTCCTGAGTTTTAAGTTTGTTTTTTCTAAGGTAATCGAGGCCAAAATATGCGCCCGTAGGTAGTTGATAGATTACGATGCATGCCACCAGTTCAATCAAGTTTTTATTGATCAACCAGTAGTTTCCCTCTGCGTTCATTTGTGTTAAACCGGGAAATGGCGGATGGGCCAAGAAATACAATGCCAGCAGACCAATGCCCACAATGGCCCCGATTCTTTCAAAAATTCCAAGGGTAAAGGTGACCCCGACTACCATAAGGGCAATAATGTTCAAAGTATCCACCCAACCTATGGTTGCATCGCCGATCAACATGGTAAAAAACCACTCAAAAGGTCCTTGCGCGGTTGCCAAATACCCAAACGATGTCCATTCGGGATTGTACATCTTCACCACACCTTCAAATAAAAAGTGCCACCCTATAAAAATGCGAAGCAGGGCAACACTTGTTTTTAGCTTATTTTGATTTTGGTTCATAGTTATATAGTTAATTGCAAATAATCGTTGCTTCTTAAATGTTTTAGAAATCAAGAATTGGGATATGACACATCTGACCTTCTTTTATTTTGAAATACTAAAAGTACCTAACACCACCACCAAATACCATGACGAATGTCATTTTCAAGGGTTGATCATATTGTCTCTGTTTATATACATCAAAATCGTGACTTTTAATAAGTGGCTGGCAACAAAAGAAAGCATGTTGGGACGACACAACAAGCTACGCATGGCATGGCATGTGCATTAAAAAATTATACACCTGATGATAAGAAGAAGAGTATTGCCCTAAGTAAAACCCTTAGGCTGGTTCACCGAACAAATCGTAGTCAGATGCGTCCGTAATCTTGATGTTCACAAAGTCGCCGATTTTTACGTAGTGTTTTGTGGCATCGATAAGCACTTCGTTGTCCACATCGGGGGAATCAAATTCCGTACGGCCCACAAAATGGTTCCCCTCTTTTCTATCGATGATACAACGGAAGGTTTCCCCGATTTTCTCTTGGTTGAGCTCCCAAGAAATTTGGGATTGGATTTCCATGATAATATTGGCGCGCTCTTGTTTTACCTCTTCGGGAACATCGTCCTCCAAATTGTAGGCGTGGGTATTCTCCTCATGACTGTAAGTGAAGCAACCCAAACGCTCAAAGCGCATTTCTTGCACCCATTTCTTCAAGGTCTCAAAGTCTTCCTCTGTTTCTCCTGGGTAGCCAACGATCAATGTGGTTCTAATGGCCATTTTGGGTACGGCTTCCCTAAAGTCTCTCAGCAACTTGGTTGTCTTGGCCTGCGTGGTACCGCGACGCATACTTTTGAGTATGGCATCCGCTATGTGCTGAAGCGGGATATCGATATAGTTACAGATTTTAGGTTCGTTGCGCATCACTTCCAAAACATCCATCGGGAAACCCGTAGGGAATGCATAATGCAAACGAATCCATTCAATCCCTTCGACTTTGGCCAATGCTCGAAGCAATTCTGCCAAGTTTCTTTTCTTGTAAAGATCAAGACCGTAGTAGGTAAGGTCTTGGGCTATCAAAATAAGTTCTTTTACGCCGTTTGCGGCCAACTTTTCAGCCTCGGCCACCAAATCTTCAATAGGTGTGCTCCTGTGCTTGCCTCGCATTAATGGAATGGCACAAAACGAACAAGGTCGATCACAACCTTCGGCAATTTTAAGATAGGCGTAGTTCTTTGGTGTAGTTGTCAAACGCTCGCCGATCAACTCGTGCTTGTAATCGGCACCCAATGCTTTCAATAAATTGGGAAGATCGCTTGTCCCGAAATATTCATCCACATTTGGAATTTCTTTCTCTAAATCTGGTTTGTAACGCTCGCTCAAACAACCCGTTACAAAAACCTTGTCCACATCGCCAGCTTCCTTGCGCTGTACATAGTCCAAAATGGTGTTGACACTTTCTTCCTTGGCATTTGCAATAAATCCACAGGTATTGATCACCACAACATTGCCTTCCTCCTCGTGGGCCACCTCTTTATTGTTGGCACGCAGTTGTCCCATCAACACTTCGGAATCGTAGACATTCTTGCTACAACCCAAGGTTACCACATTGATTTTATTTTTTTTGAGCGATTTTGTGCGCATAGTTCCTTAAAATGGAGTGCAAAAATACAATAACACAAAGCATTACAATCACTTTAGTGTATAATTTTAGAGGTAGTAACTCTTGTAGTAATTAGATAAAAGCAATACGAAGCTTTTTACTCCTGATAGCCCTCTGGTATTTTTCGAGCTTTGGTCAACGCTTCAAAGGCTTTTCCTATACGCAATAAATGGGCTTCGGAAAAAGGTTTCCCGATAAAGGTCAAGCTTTCCGGCTCGCCATCGGTTTTGTATCCCATGGGAACGGTCAAGGCTGGATACTCAGCTACGGCCGCATAACCGGCGTGGTAGTTGTTGATGCTCAACACGGCATCAAGCTGCTCTTCTTCCATTATGTTGAAGAAGGCTCTTCCCGATGCTTTTAAGTCTTTTTTTATTTTTTCAAACTGTGCTGACGTGGTCGAATCAGCCAAAATACCGTCAAAACGAGCTTGACCATAAGGTATTCTTACCAAGGAATCTTTATTGTTGAACGTTACTACATCCTCAACGGACTCCACTTTTACGGCATCCCTATCTTTCACCTCAGCGTTCAAATAAGCAGTTAAATCCTGTTCCATATCCAAATTCAATAGGGTTGTGAAGCCTTCCAAAGGAATATTTTCGGATTCAAATTCAACGATTTGAGCACCTGCCTCTCGTAGGGCCTCTACATTGGCAGCGTAAATCGAATCTCTTTCTACAAGGCTCGTCATCACACCAAGTCGAATTTGTTGAAGAGGTTCAGGGTTCATCCAAGCGGATAAAATCCCAGGTTCCGCACTAACTGATTTATAATCTGCTTCGTCCTCGCCCAACATCGCATCCAGGAGAATGGCGTTATCGGTTACATTTTTGGTCATGGGACCGGGGGTATCCAAGGTACTAGAAATAGGTACGATTCCCGTCCTGCTCAAAAGACCAATAGTCGGTTTTAATCCCACTACGGAACTCTGGCTAGATGGCGAAAGTATGCTCCCTGAAGTTTCTGTTCCTACAGCACCTACGGCATAATTGGCCGCTGTGGATGTTCCACTGCCCGCACTGGAACCTCCCGTATCAAAAACCCTTCTTCCGTAGGGGTTCAAGGTTTGTCCGCCTATGGCGCTTTGACCATTGGGACAACCATCACATAGAAAATTGGCCCACTCGCTAAGGTTTACCTTACCCAAAATAAGAGCGCCCTTCTGTTTTAAGCGCTTTACGATAAAAGCATCATCAGTCTGGTTTTCCTTTAGTGCGATGGCACCAGCCGTTGTCTTCATTTCAGCAGTCCCAATATTATCTTTCAATAAAATGGGCATACCATAAATGGGATGATGCGCCTCCTTGCTTTCATCCAATTGACGGGCTTCTTCCAGCACATTGGGATTCAATGCAATTACCGTGTTGAGGGTGGTGGTGTTGGGCAGTTCGTATGTATAAATTCGGTGTAGGTAGAACAATACCAAATCTTCGTAGGTAAAAGTTCCCTCATCAATATGGTTTTGGATGGTTGGAATATCCTGTTCCAAGACCAAAGGTTTCATCCTTTCGTATTGCGCTTCGGTGAACTGGGATACTTCATCATACAGGGGCAAAAACACCGCATTCTTGTCCAGCACTTTACTTTGGATGAACTTGTAACGCATCCTCTTGTTCTCGTGCTCTGCATTGGCAGCAACCTCAGCGGAATCGTTATAGGGTGTCCAAAGAACAACTTCTTCCCTGGGTTCTGCATTTTTGTCTTTACAGGAGGTGAATCCGATGAGTAAAAAAGCACACAGGAAATATCTGAGCATAATTTTTATAATTTAAAGAATGAATCCACAAACTCGAATTTGTTGAATACCTGTAAATCCTCGATGCCCTCACCCACTCCGATGTATTTTACGGGAATCTGGAATTGGTCGGAAATACCGATAACAACACCACCTTTAGCGGTTCCATCCAACTTGGTGACGGCCAAACTGGTCACTTCGGTAGCCTTGGTAAATTGTTTGGCCTGTTCAAATGCGTTCTGCCCCGTAGAACCATCGAGTACCAAAAGTACTTCGTGGGGCGCGTCGGGAACTACTTTTTGCATCACTCGCTTAACCTTGGATAGTTCGTTCATTAAATTCACTTTGTTGTGCAAACGGCCTGCGGTATCCACCAAAACCACGTCTGCATTTTCTGCCACCGCCGAACTCAAGGTATCAAATGCCACGGAAGCGGGGTCGCTGCCCATTTTTTGCTTCACGATAGGGACATCTACCCGTTTTGCCCATACTTCCAATTGGTCAATGGCGGCAGCACGGAAGGTGTCGGCTGCTCCCAGCACCACTTTCATCCCTTTACTTTTAAACTTATGGGCCAATTTACCAATGGTGGTTGTTTTACCCACACCATTTACACCTACCACCATAATTACGTAGGGCTTTTTATCTTTAGGGACAGTAATTTCGGTATCCTCCCCTGAATTTGTTTCAGAAAGCAAACCTGCAATTTCTTCACGTAAGATAGTGTTGAGTTCGTCGGTGCCCATGTACTTATCCCGTGACACTCGTTCTTCAATACGATCAATGATTTTAAGGGTGGTGTTCACGCCCACATCGGAAGTTACCAAGATTTCTTCCAGACTATCAAGTACCTCATCATCAACTTTGGATTTGCCCGCTACGGCCTTTCCTAATTTACCGAAAAAAGTGGTTTTGGATTTTTCGAGCCCCTTGTCCAAGGTCTCTTTTTTATCCTTTGAAAATATATTTTTGAATAGACTCATCCTGTGTTCTTTGCTAATGGTCAAAGATAGGAAAGTAAGGGGAGTTTTGTTAATACAAAATTTGATCGGGACGGATTACGCTTATGATTGTAGTCGAAGTTAGTAAAATACAAAGTCATAAAAATAAAAAAGCCGCTAAAAAGCGGCTTCTATATTGTGCAAGGAAGTTTTCCTTATTTGCTGTTCAACCAGTCATTTACCATTTCTGGTGGCATTACAGACTCTACAAAAGTGTAAGCCCCAGTTTTTGGAGATTTAACCATTTTGATGGCCTTTGTCAATCTTTTGGATGATGACTGAAGCGTTGCTACTGTTTTCTTTGCCATGGCTTATGTTTTTCTGCCTTTTACTTTGTAAAAAGCTATTACTTAATTTCTTTATGAACCGTCATACGCTTAAGGATAGGGTTGAATTTTTTGATTTCCATCCTATCTGGCGTGTTCTTTTTGTTCTTTGTGGTAATGTATCTAGAAGTACCTGGCATACCAGATTCTTTGTGCTCTGTACACTCTAAAATTACCTGAACCCTATTTCCTTTCTTTGCCATTGTATTGTACTTATAATGCTTTTACAACTTACTTTTTGGAATTGATTTCCTTCAAGACAGCAGAGATTCCTTTTTTGTTGATGATTTTCAACCCACGGGCAGAAACGTTCAAGGTTATCCAACGATCTTCCTCTGGAATATAAAATCTCTTCTTGGAGATATTCGCATCGAACCTCCTTTTGGTCTTATTGATAGAAAAGGAAACGTTGTTTCCAAACATCACCTTTTTTCCTGTTACTTCACAAACTTTAGACATCTCCCTAACTATTTGAGTGATTTTATTGAGGCTGCAAATTTATACCATTTTAATGGGACGTACAAAATTCTTTTTCAGAAATTTAAAATTTCTTTGTACAAGAGTTCAAAAGCCTTGTTTACAGACTTTTTCACGACCCTTTCCCGATGCTTGCCCATCACGAATTTTTGGGCAAAAGTAGCCTTTGGCGTACTTATACCTATATATACCGTTCCCACCTCGGCATCGGAATCACCTTTGGTGGGTCCCGCGTTACCTGTAGTGGCAATCGCAAAATCGGTTTCCAACTTTTTCTTCACATTATTGGCCATGGCTACGGCAACTTCTTCGCTGACCACGGAATGTTTGTCTATAAGCTCTTGTGGCACGTCCAACAATTTCACTTTCATCTCGGTGGCATAGCACACTATACTTCCCTTAAAATAATTGGATGCTCCCGGCACCGCCGTAATTCTTTCTGCAATACTGCCGCCCGTAAAACTTTCGGCGGTGGCCAAGCTCATTTTTTTATCGGTCAATAAAGTACCGATCTGTTTCTCCACTCTTCCATCTTCCTCCTCTTCACCATAAATTATGTCGCCAATCAAAGGATACAACTTTTTAACCTGTTCCTCTATACCGGCCATTAATGCTTCTTTATCTGTTCCTTTAGCTGAAAGCCGTAACCTTACGCTCCCAAGGTTGGGCAAGTAGGCAAACTTTATAAAAGATGGTAGATTATTCTCCCAATCCTCCAGTTTTTCCGCCACGGCACTCTCTCCCATACCATAGGTCATAATGGTTTTATGAACTATATGGGGGCGTTCGTAATCTTCAATAATTTTGGGCAATACGGATTTGATGATCAGATTTCTCATCTCGTAAGGAACGCCCGGAAGTGAAGCATAGGCAGTTTTTCCTTTTTTCATCCATAATCCAGGGGCGGTGCCAAATTCGTTGTGCAACACCGTAGCATTGGATGGAACCATGGCTTGCTCCCTATTCAAATCAGAAATAGGGGTGGTGATATATTTTCTGAAGAGTTCTTCAATATGACCCAAAACCGAATCGTCCCGAACAAGTTCGTCCTCAAAGAACTCACAAAGAGCATGCTTGGTCACGTCATCTTTTGTGGGGCCCAACCCCCCCGTAATGATGACCACCGAAGAGCGTTCCCCTGCTTCTTTTAGAGATTTAAGTATATGCTCCCTATCGTCTTGCACGGAAGTAATTTGATAGACCGAGACTCCAATTTTGTTCAGCTCTTTGGAAATAAACGCTGAATTGGAATCTACAATCTGCCCAATGAGAATTTCGTCCCCAATGGTGATTATCTCGGCTTGCATCTATAAATTAAAGTCGTTTTTTAGTTCGGCGACCACTTGGAGTACATCTTTTTTAAGGATAGGAAATTTTTCTTCAATCTCCTCCATACTACCTGTAGTTTTGCCCAAGGTCTCTATTTCGAGTGCCTTGGCCCTTGTTTGCTCCATGCCCAAAATATCCACGTTGGGTTTAATTTTGTGCGCTAGCTTGTATATGTTTTCGTAGTCCTTACAGCTGATCGCCTTTTCAAGGCTTTCCAAATCTTCTGGGACTTCTTCCAAAAACACAGAAATTACAGAGGTAATGAAATCCTCATCACCATCAGCCATTTCATTTATTTTATCGAGGTTGTAAATCATTATTTTACATTAATATCAAACAGTTGCTCACCTTCCAATGTACCGACAAGGTAGTCATTTGGGCTTACTTTACCAACACCGGCAGGCGTACCGGTAAAGATAATGTCGCCCTTTTTTAGCATAAAATAAGTAGATACATACGCTATAATTTCATCTATCTTCCACAGCATCAAAGAGGTATTCCCTTCTTGCATTTTTTCTCCATTTTTTGACAGTGAAAAATTTAGATTGTCCAAATCTTTAAATTTATTTTTGGACAACCACTTGCCAACCACGGCCGCTCCATCAAATCCTTTGGCCTTTTCCCAGGGCAATCCTTTGGATTTTAATTTGGATTGAAGGTCTCTTGCCGTAAAATCTATGCCCAACCCTATTTCATCATAATACTTGTGTGCAAAAGCTTTGGATATATGTTTTCCCACTTTTTTGATTTTCACCAAGACCTCTACTTCATAATGTACATCTTGAGAAAACTCGGGGATATAAAAATCTTGTTCTTTGGGCAAAATGGCAGAATCGGGTTTTATAAAAACCACCGGTTCATCCGGACGCTCGTTATTTAATTCATCGATATGATCAACATAATTACGTCCTATACAAATCAGCTTCATAATCTGTTATGGGGTTAACGCTTCTTATCTTAAAATTTATTGTTGAGCTTGCTCAACTTTATTTGGGTAAGTACTTTTTTGGTGTACAACGGGAAATCGGCATTCAGAATCCAACCAAAATAACCGGGCTCTTTTTCCATGACCTCGTCCACTGTTTTCCCTTTGTGTTTTCCGAAGGAAAAAATAGGGTTCTCCTCTTCATCCAATCCAATAAAACCGGCAAAATCGAGATTTTGCCTTCTGGTGGTGAACTCTGACAGCTTTTTTATATCATTTTCAAGTTCCGGATACCGTTCCAACTGTGCCAACAATACTTCATAGGTTGCTAGGGTATCAGCTTCGGCACTATGGGCGTCGTCCAAATTCTTATCACAATAGAATTTATAAGCCGCTTCCAAAGTTCGCTTTTCCATTTTATGGAAAATGGTCTGCACATCTACTGAGACCATACTCTTCATATCAAAATCCACGTCGGCCCGAAGCATTTCCTCCGCCAACAGGGGAATATCAAACCTGTCGGAGTTGAAACCCGCCAAATCACTATCGCGAATCATGGCATAGATATCTTTGGACAATTGCTTAAAAGTAGGTTCGTTAGCAACCTTTTCATCGGAAATTCCATGAATGGCCTCAGATTCTGCAGGAATTGGCATTTCTGGGTTCACCAACCATGTCTTGCTTTCCTTGTTTCCATTGGGAAAAACCTTTAGGATGGATATTTCAACTATTCTGTCTTTTGCAACGTTGGTTCCCGTGGTCTCCAAATCGAAAAAGCAGATAGGTTTGGTCAATTGTAATTGCATGTGGGACTTTTTAAATAAAATTCACTGGGCTTCTAAATTAAGAATAGTGAAAAGAATATGAACGGTTTTCCGTTATATTTCCCTGTTTATGTCCCAAGCTTCCAAATAATCGGCCACGGCTTTAACGAACATTCCGCCCAATGCGCCGTTTACCACGCGGTGATCGTAACTGTGCGATAGGTACATTTTACTTCGGATACCGATATATTCTCCTTGATCGGTTTCTATGACCGATGGCATTTTTCTAATGGCCCCCAACGCAAGGATTCCCACTTGTGGTTGATTGATGATCGGCGTTCCGAATACGCTTCCGAAGGAACCGACATTGGTTACCGTGTATGTACCATCTTTTACCTCGTCGGGCTTTAACTGATTATTTCTCGCTCTACTGGCAAGGTCGTTCACTGTTTTAGCCATGCCTACCAAGTTCAATTGATCGGCATTTTTAATCACGGGAACTATTAAATTACCATCGGGCAGGGCTGCTGCCATACCTAAGTTGATGTTTTTCTTTTTAATGACCTTGTCCCCATCCAACGATATGTTCATCAACGGATACTTTTTCAAGGCCATGGCCACAGCTTCCATAAATATGGGTGTAAAGGTCAATTTTTCACCTTCTCGCTGTTGGAAAGCATTCTTCACCTTGTTTCTCCAGTTCACCACATTGGTCACATCCACTTCCACAAAACTTTGTACATGTGCCGATGTAGATACACTCTCGATCATGTGATGGGCGATCAATTTGCCCATTCGAGTCAGCGGAATCACCTCATCCCCTGCTCCCACTTGAACTTTGGATTCTTTTGGTTTATCCGCAACCGTTTCTTTTGGTGCTATGGGTGTGGATGCTTTTTCAGTCTTGACCTCTTGCTGTGGTGCTGCTTCTACTTTGGTTTCGTTTCCATTGGAACGGTTTTCCAAATAGGCCATGATATCATTTTTTGTGACCCTGCCTTTTTTTCCCGTTCCTACAATGGCTTCCAATTCGTCCATGGAAACATTTTCTTCCTTGGCAATATTCTTCACCAAAGGTGAATAGAATCGTTCCGAACTTGAAAAATCGGGCGCTGGGGCGGAAACAGACTCTTTCACTCCCGCCATTTGGGCTTCCAATTCCCTCGCTGGTACTTCTGCTGGTTCCTCTACCATTTCTTCATCGGAGCTGTCATCCGCTACATGATCAACTTCACCTTCTATTTGGATTACGGCGACCACTTCACCAACTTTTATGACATCATCTACATTGAACCGCTTTTCCAACAATACTCCATCTACTTCACTGGGAACTTCGGAATCCACTTTATCGGTGGCAATTTCAAAGATGGCCTCGTCCATCTCAATGGTATCGCCCACTTCCTTCAACCAGTTGGTCAAGGTAGCTTCTGCGACACTTTCTCCCATTTGCGGTAATTTCAATTCAAATTTTGACATATTCGTATTTATCAAAGTGATTTTGATTTGTATTTTACAAAAATACTAAAGAAATCGACTTATTTTTGATTTATATTCATTAATTCGCTTTTATAGAGCTTTCAAAAGGCACTCTATTGATGATACTTCTTCCCAAAGTTACCTCATCCGCATATTCCAATTCATCCCCGACCGAGATACCTCTGGCAATCGTGGAAGTTGTAACCTCCAGTCCGTCCAATTGTTTATAAATATAAAAATTAGTGGTATCGCCTTCCATGGTGGAACTCAGGGCCAAAATCAATTCTTTTACAACTCCATTCTTCACCTTATTGACCAACGATGCTATATTTAGGTCTTGGGGACCCACGCCTTCCATGGGGGATATTTTACCTCCCAGTACATGGTACAATCCATTGTACTGCGATGTATTCTCAATGGCCATTACATCCCTAATGTCCTCCACCACACAAACGATGGTTTCATCCCGTTTGGGATTGGCGCAAATTTCGCACAGTTCGGTATCGGAAATATTGTGGCAGTTTTTACAAAAATTGACCTCGCTCTTCAATTTTAGCAGGGCATGTGCCAACAGTTCGGTCCTTTCTTCGGGCTGTTTTAGCAGGTGCAATACCAGCCGTAATGCCGTTCGCTTACCGATTCCCGGCAATTGCGACATTTCGTAAACTGCATTTTCCAATAGCTTCGATGAAAATTCCATAGCATCAATTCTACTACAAAATTACGATTTTACTGTTACCAATTTACTTTCGTACTTTGCAAATCAAATTGCAAATATGTCAGCCACACAAATTCTGTTGCTTATAGGTGCCTATTTCTTGGTGCTCATCCTTATCTCATACTTTACTGGTAAAAACGATTCCAACGCCGATTTTTTTAAGGCCGGTAAGCAATCCCCATGGTACGTTGTTGCCTTTGGTATGGTGGGTGCTTCGCTATCGGGTGTAACCTTTATATCGGTTCCCGGATGGGTGGGAGATAGCCAATTGACCTATATGCAAGTGGTTCTTGGATATCTTTTTGGCTATTTTGTAGTGGCATTTATATTGTTGCCCCTGTATTACAAGCTGAACCTCACCTCTATTTACGAGTATTTGCTTGATCGTTTTGGAAAAGTAAGCCACCGCACCGGAGCCTTTTTCTTTTTTATATCCCGGGTTTTGGGTGCCGCTTTTAGATTGTACTTGGTCGCCATTGTTTTGCAGCAATTTGTTTTTGATGACCTTGGGGTTCGTTTCGAGTTTACGGTGGTCATTTCTATTTTATTGATTTGGCTCTACACAAACAAAGGGGGAATAAAAACCATTGTTTGGACCGATACCTTGCAGACACTTTTTATGATTTTGGCCGTAATCCTTTCCATTGTAATGATAAACAAGGAATTGGGATGGAGTTTTGGTGAGTTCTTGGCTTCGGAAGAATTAAAGAATTACAATGACTTTTTAATAACGGATAGTTTTTTGAACAAAAGTTATTTTATTAAATCCTTTGTAGGGGGAATGTTCGTGACTATTTGCATGACGGGCCTAGATCAGGATATGATGCAAAAAAACCTCACCTGCAAATCCTTGAAAGATGCCCAAAAGAACATGGTTTCTTTCAGTTTTGTACTGGTAGGCGTCACATTTTTATTTATGCTATTGGGCGCCTTGCTTTTTATCTATGCAAAAAGGGAGGGCATTGGAATTCCTTTGATGGACGGTACTCCTAAAACCGACTTGTTATTCCCTGAAATTGCCCTAAATGGCGGTTTGGGATTGGCCTTGGCCATTACTTTTATGCTTGGATTGATTGCCGCCGCTTATAGTAGTGCTGACAGTGCACTTACTTCCCTGACCACATCTTTTTGTGTGGACTTTTTAAATGTTGAAGAAAAAGAGGATAAAGAGCAAAAGCGTATCAGAAAACGCACCCATATTGTAATGAGCGTAGTATTGGTGATTGTTATTATCGCCTTTAAATACATCCTTAGCAGCAATGTTATTGATAGTCTGCTTACTGTAGCCGGTTATACCTACGGCCCTTTATTGGGTCTTTTTGCCTTTGGCATCTTAACCAAGCATAAGATCAAGGATAGTTATGTTTGGATAGTTGCACTAGCTTCGGTGGGCACCATAGTTTTGGTTGCCAGTGTACCCGCAGATTATTTGGGCGGGTATCAAGTTGGCTATGAATTGTTACCACTCAACGGTTTATTGACATTTATCGGTCTTTGGCTCATCAGGACCAAGAAATCTGAACCTAAAACTAGTATTGCCCAGTAGCGAGCAACACCAAAGTACAGGAAACCTCCACGGCTATCCCAGCATTTTCAAGGATTTTGTAGAACTCGGGGTTTTCGGTGCCCGGATTAAAAATCACCCGTTTTGGTTTAAGGTCCACTACCTGTTGATAATATTCCTTTTGGTTTTTGGGGCTTAAATATAAAGTTACGGTATCAATATTTTGAAAATCAACCAAGTTGTCTTTAATTTGCACTCCAGATACAGTTCCCCCACGTATCCCAAATGCGGTTGTTTCAATATTATTGTCAACCAGCCTACGAATTGCTGTGTTGCTGTATCTTCCTGGGTTTGTAGAAGCCCCTACGACAAGTGTTTTTGACATTTGTTAATTTTTGTGTTAAACTTTAATATAGACTGTAACTTTTAAAAGGAAAACTCGTCTATTATTCATATATTATATTGTCATTGGTAAGACTGTATTTTTATAGTTAATGGTTAGTGTTTAGTATAGCTTATCAATGTATAACCCCGGTATTTTTGCCGGGGTTTCTTCTTTTATAGACTTGCCACAATTGACCCTACAATCCAGAATACCTTACAAAAATGGGCAAAGCCACCATATTTTATGTTAAGGAATGTTAAAATAATTTTCTTCTGTAACATTCTTCAGTATCGAGCGTCTTAAAAGTAACATCAATCAATCGAATCATCAATCAAAAAACGAACAACTCATGAGACATGTGAGCATTCTTTTTGCACTATTCTTGTGCACTGTATTTCCTTCAATTTCTTTAGCAAACGACCCCGGCACGGCTTTAGGCTCCGTTAACGGAAAGGTTGTGGACAACATTTCCAACCAACCGGTAGCTTATGCAGCAGTGGTCATCAAATCCGAAGATGGCACCGAGACCATTACCGGTAGCATTACTACCGAAGAGGGTGAGTTTGAAATTAAAAAGCTCCCCGACGGTACTTTTACTTTTGAAGTACAGTTTATCGGCTACAAAACCTACTCCCAAAAACTAGAGATAGCCAAAGGAAAACGGAACCTGAACTTGGGAACCGTAACCTTGGAGGAAGAGACCAAGGAACTGGAAGGCGTTGAGGTGGTGGCCGAACGAACCACCATAGAACAACGTGTGGACCGAAAGGTAATCAATGTAGGAAAAGACCTTACGACCGCAGGTGCTTCGGCATCGGATATTATGAACAACATTCCGTCCGTAAATGTGGATTCCCAAACTGGCGATATTACGCTACGTGGAAATTCCAATGTGCGGGTCATGGTCGATGGAAAGTTGTCCAACGTGCCCGTAGCACAATTGCTCAAGCAAATTCCGTCCACATCCATAAAATCCATAGAACTGATCACCAATCCGTCTGCCAAGTATAATCCCGAAGGGATGAGCGGCATCATCAATATTGTTTTGCACAAGAATGCAAATATTGGCTTCAACGGAAATGTGAACATGGGTCTTACCAAAGGTATCGAGGCCAAATTCAATAGCTCTATCGATTTGAACTACCGCAATGGAAAATTCAACTTTTATGGAAATTACGGAAACAATATCGGTAAATGGGTCAACGACGGAAGCATTCTTCGAATCAGGGAAAACTCCCGTCAAAAGTTTGACTTCTTCAATAACAACAAATCCCATCTCTATAAAGTGGGGGTCGATTTCTATCTGAATGACAAAAACACCATATCCTTCTTTACCAATCAAAATATTTATGAAGGAGAAGGAGATGGTAAAACTCAGGTTTCGTATTTCAACAATCCATCCAGAAATGTGACCCAATTGTTCTTTGACGACTCCAACAACCGTAGCGAGCAATACAATTTTGACTATAAACTGGACTTTAACAAGGAAGGGCACAACATAGAGCTGGAAGTGGACCACAACCAGTTTGAAAGCGAACAAGATGCCGATTTTAGCTCCATAGGAGCATCTACCTATCCGGATTATATGGATTTTGTGGATACTGAACGTACCCAAACAACGGCCAATTTAGATTACGTGAATCCGCTGGACAGTATTTCCAAGTTGGAAGTGGGATTGCAATCCAGAAATTTTGAGACCAAGGTGGATTATTCCTCCACGGGTCAAACTTTCAATTCCGAAGGAAACTTGGTGCCGACACCATCCACCAAATTTGTATACGACATGGATATCTATTCCGCTTACGCCACTTTTGGACAGTCCTATGAGAAATGGTCCTATCAAATGGGTGTTCGAGTAGAGGATGTGCAGGTAAAAGCGGATACCAATGCGGTACGTTCCTTCACTGACAAGTATACCGAAATATATCCCTCCGCATTCGTTACCTACAAACCTAACGAAAAAGACCAGATACAAATTAGTTATAGCAGACGTGTGGACAGACCGGGACTGCAACAAGTAAACCCAATTCGAGAGTTTGCCACCCCTTTGATATCTTCCTTTGGTAACCCAAATTTGGTTCCCCAGTTTACAAGCTCTTATGAAGCCAATTACACCAAAAGAATCAAAAATGGTAGTGTTACGGGCGGTGTTTTTTACAGAAGTATTTCCGACGAAATCAATAGGGCCATTTATATCGACCGTTTGGATCTAAACAAGACCATCCTGACTTTTGACAACTTTGATAAAACCTCCGCCTACGGGGTAGAGTTATCCACAAACTACAAGCCCATTAAATGGTGGAACATTAACGGCAGTTTTGACCTTTTTTCGCAGACGCAAAGAGGTATTACGGAAACGTTGAATTCCACGGACCCCAACCCAAGCGAGGACGATATTGTTGAAGAAAGAGTGGAGGTCGACAACACGGCTTGGAACCTTAGGATGAACAATAGCTTCACCGTAACCAAAAAATTGACGCTGCAAGCTTTTGGTTTTTACCGCGGACGAAACAAAAGCATACAGTTTGATGCACAACCCATGTATTTTGTGAATTTGGGCGCACGCTACAGCTTTGCCGAAGGCAAAGGCACCCTTAGCTTTAACTACAACGATATTTTCAACACAATGCGCTTCGCCTTTGAAGGTGATTATCCCTATGCGCAAGAAGGTGCTTTTAACTGGGAGAGCAATAATGTATATGTTGGACTATCGTACCGATTTGGAAGTGGAAAAAACCGTGCTAAGTCACGTAAAAGAAGGGATAGCAACACCAAACAAGGCGGTGGTGGAATCTTATAAAATGTATTGATGCCTCATATTGAGTGTTGGTTGGTTATCTTGTGGGGGCATTGATCAAAAACCCCGATCCTAAAGGATCGGGGTTTTATTTTATACTTATTTTTTATTGTAACGATATCGTCTACCACCGAATAATCACGCTGCCCCAAGTAAAGCCACTACCAAAGGCGGCAAGCACTACCAAATCTCCTTCTTTGATTTTTTCAGCTTCCCATGCCTCTGTTAAAGCAATGGGTATGGATGCGGCCGTGGTGTTTCCGTATTTCATAATGTTGTTGTACACTTGGTCGTCCTTCAACCCAAATTTCTTTTGGATGAATTGTGAAATCCGCAAGTTGGCCTGATGCGGAATCAGCATATCAATATCTGTTGGAGATAAATTATTCTTGCTTAAACCCTCCATAATTACCTCACTAAAGCGGACCACAGCATTTTTAAACACAAATTGCCCGTTCATATAAGGGTAATACGAAGTATCCTCGGGGTCTGCATCTGCAATAATATCGTTCACCCATCTTTTGCCCATTCCGGGCGCAATCAAGGAAAGTTCTTCGGCATGTTGCCCTTCGGAATGTAAATGGGTGGAAAGAATTCCTTTTGAAGCATCTTCTTCGCGGGTCAATACGGCAGCTCCTGCACCATCTCCAAAAATTACGGATACGCCCCTACCTCTTGTTGTCATATCCAAACCATGAGAATGTAGTTCGGAACCGATAACAAGTACATTTTTGTACATACCACTTTTTATGTATTGATCAGCAACGGAAATTCCGTAGACAAAACCAGAACATTGGTTTCGAACATCGAGTGCCCCTATAGTTCTTTTTAATCCCAAATCGCGTTGTACCAAAACCCCGGGGCCAGGAAAGTAATAATCGGGGCTCAGTGTGGCAAAAACAATGAAATCTATTTCATCCTTATCAATGCCGGCACGTTCAATTGCTTTTTTGGCCGCTTTTACCCCCATGGATGTGGTGGTATCGGTACCTTTTACAACATGGCGCCTTTCCTTTATACCGGTCCGTTCTTGAATCCATTCGTCATTCGTGTCCATCACTTTGGACAAATCGTCGTTAGTGACCACATTTTCAGGGACGTAAAATCCCAATCCTGATATTCTTGAGTTATACATTATAAAGTGCTTAATATTGAATCTTTAAAAAATCCTTGGCTAATTAATGGAAAAGTAAAAAATATATCCCAAGAACTGGATATTTATTAAGGAAATTAGTTCATATACTTTTCAAAATGGTTCACCTCTACCTTGGCCCTTAAATCGTGCAACAAGTTATAAAGTCCAAAAAACGTGCGATTTATGTACAAAAAGTGTTTGGAACCACGATTTCCGTTCATTTTTCGAATTTGTTCATCTTTAGAATACCGTTCGCTAAGGTTCGCAATCTTGGCCCAAAAACCTTCATGGCCAAAATCAAATGTTTCTCTATGAAAGGGTGAGGTAAAAATGGTGAGCATTTCTTTGAACAAGGCCTTAAAAAATTGCAGTTCTTCTTCAGAATCGGTGGATGTCAGGATTTCCAGTTCGTACAGTTTCTCCATAAACACCTCATCATTATTGATGTTTTCCTCTTTGGCCAGTTCAAAATAAGGCACATAGAATTCTTCAGGTATTTCTTTTATGCAACCAAAATCAATGGCAATCAAACTGCCTTCGGAGCTCACCAAAAAGTTTCCCGGATGTGGGTCGGCATGTACCCTTCTCAATTTATGGATTTGGAACATATAAAAATCCCAAAGAGCCTGCCCTAATTTGTTGCCCAAATCGGCATCGAAATCAGTTTGGGTAAATTCCCCCAAATGGATTCCTTCCATCCAATCCATGGTCAAGATGCGCTCACTGGATAGCTCTCGGTAGTATTTTGGAAACTGCATGTTCGGAATAACCGTGCAAGCGGTGGTAATTTCATCACTTTGCTCCAGTTCCAAAATATAGTTGGTCTCTTCCACTAATTTGTGCTCTACTTCCTTGAAATATTTTTCGGAATCCTTCCCTTTTAAATTGAACATTTTAATGGCCACTGGCTTTACCAAGGCCAAATCGCTGCTAATGCTTTCGGCAACTCCTGGATATTGAATTTTTACTGCCAGTTTTTTACCATCCTTGTTGGCACGGTGCACCTGTCCTATGCTAGCTGCGTTGACGGAGTCCTTTTCAAACCCATCAAAAACATCCTCTGGATACTTCCCCAAATACTTTTTGAAAGTTTTACGAACCAAGGGAGCGGACAACGGCGGAACCGAAAATTGGGACAGGGAGAATTTTTCCACGTAGGCACGGGGAAGCAAGTTCTTTTCCATACTGAGCATTTGTGCCACCTTTAGGGCACTTCCCTTCAAACTCTTTAGGCCATCATAAATATCCTCTGCATTGTCTTGATTCAATGTATCACGGTTGGTCTGTGGGTCGACCAGTTTTTTGCCATAGTATTTAACGTAATTGCCGCCTATCTTAACGCCAGTTTTGACGAGTTTTCCAGCTCGTTCTATTTTTCCAGTGGGAATGGTATCCAATCTTTTCATGGGTCTTATACAAATTTTTCCTTGTAGAGGAATTTTCCAAAGTCCACTATTTTTTCCAGTGGCGTACTTTCAAATATTTGAAAAATGGTGGTTACTGACTTTTCGATGGCGATGTCCGTTTTTTCCAAGCCAGGGGAACCGTCTTCCATCCAGAATTTTAAAATGAACAAAAACTGCAACCAAGCACCTTCCGAGAACAGCGGTGCATTATATTTAAGGACTTTGAAGTTTCTTTCCTCGTTTCGCTCTTCAATAAGTGTGGACGCAAAATCTTTGAATTTTTTCCGTAATTCTTTTAATTGGCCCAATCCTTCCAAGGAGTACTTGTTTTCTTTCATTATAAATAGCACATAACTCCTGTTCAAGGTCAAATTCTCAAAAAAGGTGAAGAAAAAAGTAAGCATCTTCTCCTCATTTGTCATGGAAGCATATTGTTTATTCTTCTGCATTACTCCGTAACTGTTGTCAAAAAATTTGTTCCAAATGGATTGCTTAAGCGATTCAAACGAGCCAAATAATCCATAAAACTCCTCTTCTTTTATTTTATGCTCTTTACAGAATTTGAATACTGAGCTTGGCACCTTTTCGTGTTCCAGTACAGAGTCCATGAACAAGCTTATAATTTTATCTTCGGTAATCTTGGATTTACTAGTATTTGCCATTTTGGTATTTTTTTGAAAGATTAAAAAATGGCGAGGTCGCACAATCAAACTTTTAAAGAAAATGCACTTTCGTTCGAAAGTGCATTTTCACAACCTAACCAATAAATAAACAAACTTGTTATAGTGTTACTGTTACTAGTTCATAGCAATTCTTACCCTATAACTCTGTAAATATACAATTTTTGTTTAATCTTTTTGCATTAAAAATAAACAAAATTATGTTAAAATTCATCTATTGACATTAACATGGTAGTTAAATGTCAGTTTGTCATATTTAACGTTCTGGTATTTTTTTTGACTGGAAAAGGGGGTAAAGAAGAATAAAAAACAAAACGATGGCTACAGGTAAAATCAATGTTTCAGTAGAGAACATTTTTCCTTTGATCAAAAAATTTCTGTATAGTGACCACGAAATTTTCTTGAGGGAACTTATTTCCAATGCTACAGATGCAACCTTAAAACTAAAGCACCTTACATCCATTGGGGAAACGAAAGTGGAATACGGGAACCCTATAATCGAGGTTAAGGTGGACAAGGACAACAAACGCATCCATATTATAGACCAAGGTATTGGTATGACCGAGGAGGAAGTGAAAAAGTACATTAACGAAGTGGCTTTTTCCGGCGCCGAGGAATTTTTGGACAAATACAAGGATGCCGGTAAAGATGCTGGTATCATTGGGCATTTTGGTCTTGGTTTCTATTCCGCCTTTATGGTTGCGGAGAAAGTGGAAATCATTACAAAAAGTCACCAAAAAGCACCTGCGGTGCATTGGAGCTGTGACGGATCTCCCGAATTTTCCATTGAACCTAGCAACAAGACAGAAAGAGGTACCGAGATTATACTTCACATAGCTGAGGATTCCACAGAATTTTTGGAAGATGCGAGAATCCGTGAACTTTTGACCAAATACAACAAGTTCATGCCCATTCCAATCAAATTTGGAACAAAAACGGAAACCCTTCCCAAACCAGAAGGTGCCAAAGAAGAAGAACCGGCGCCTACCAAAGAGGTAGATGACATCATCAACAACCCAAACCCAGCGTGGACCAAGCAACCTACGGATTTAAAGGAGGAAGATTACAAAAGCTTTTATAGGGAGTTGTACCCCATGCAATTCGAGGAACCCTTGTTCCATATTCACTTGAACGTGGATTATCCGTTCAACTTAACGGGTATCCTATATTTCCCAAAGTTGACGAACGACCTTAGCATACAAAAGGATAAAATTCAGTTGTACCAGAACCAAGTGTTCGTTACCGATAATGTGGAAGGCATTGTTCCTGAATTCTTGACGATGTTAAAAGGTGTAATCGATTCTCCCGACATTCCTTTGAACGTATCCAGGTCCTATTTACAGGCTGATGGTGCGGTGAAGAAAATTTCTTCCTACATCACCAGAAAAGTGGCCGATAAATTGACTTCGCTCTTTAAAAACAACCGCGAGGATTTTGAACAGAAGTGGAACGACATTAAAGTGGTGATAGAGTACGGGATGCTTTCCGAAGATAAATTCTTTGACAAGGCGGATAAGTTTGCGCTTTACCCATCGGTTGATGGCGACTTCTACACTTTCGAAGAATTGGAAGCCAAAATTAAGGACAACCAAACCGATAAGGATGATAAATTGGTGGTGTTGTATGCTTCCAACAAAGAAGCGCAACATAGTTATATTGAAGCGGCCAAGAAAAAGGGATACGAAGTGCTCCTATTGGATTCCCCAATTGTACCGCACTTGATGCAAAAATTGGAAACTTCTAAAGAAGACCTATCGTTTGTTAGGGTAGATGCCGATCATGTGGACAACCTCATCAAAAAAGAGGACACGGCCATTTCCAAATTGTCCGATGAAGAAAAAGACCGCCTCAAGGCGGATTTGGAAAAAGTAGTTTCCGATAAGGGGTATACTATTCAAATGGAGGCCATGGAAAGTAGTGCATCGCCCTTCATTATTACCGAGCCAGAGTTTATGCGTAGAATGAAGGAAATGCAACAAACTGGCGGCGGCGGTATGTTCGGTATGGGCAATATGCCGGATATGTACAATCTTATCGTAAACACCAATCACGAGTTGGTCAGCGAGATCTTGAATACCAAGACCGCAAAAAAACGGGAAAGGTTGATCAATCAATCTTTGGATTTGGCTCGCCTCTCCAAAGGTTTGCTAAAAGGCGAAGAGCTTACCAATTTTATTGCGAGAAGCTATGATATGATTAAATAAATTCAAAAAAATATATACGGTAAAGGCAGGCCTTATGGTCTGCCTTTTTTATTTTTGGCCTTATGGAAACTCCGTGGCACCTTTACCTAATGGCCGGAATGTATATAGTTGCAGGTTTAATGCACTTTATAAAGCCAAAAATGTACATGCGCATTATGCCGCTGTACTTGCCCAACCATAAACTTTTGGTATATATAAGTGGTATTGCTGAAATCCTATTGGGTATTGGAGTATGCTTTGAAGCTACCCGAAAACTGAGCACATTTGGAATAATTTTGATGCTGGCAGCATTTCTGTCCGTGCATTTTTACATGCTTTCCGGCGAAAAAGCATCCGCTGGTATTCCCAAATGGATTTTGATTCTTCGGATTCCCCTTCAGTTCTTTTTGATGTATTGGGCGTATTACTATGCTTATTTCTAGAAAAATCCCCTTTCGTCAATTCATATAAGGCATCCATCAATTGGGCAGACGGATTCCGCTCTTTTTGCAATTACTTGCACTCGAATCAAAATTTTTATCATGAAAAAAATTCTTTCGAATGCAATACTACTTCTTTGCACCCTTTCAATCATTGTGAACTGTAGCAAGGATGATGGTCCTTCGTCCGAAGCATTACCTTCGATAACAGCGTTTACGCCAAAATCTGGAACTGTTGGCACTGAAGTGACCATTACAGGGAAAAATTTCAGCACTATAACTTCCGAGAACGTAGTTAAATTTGGTAATGTTACAGCAATAGTAACCCAAGCTTCCGAAACGGAATTAAAAACTTCGGTTCCTGATGGTGCTTCCACTTCAAAAATATCGGTTACGGTAAATGGGAATGCAACTACCAGTACAGATAGTTTTATTGTCAATGCCCCAATTAATCTTGAACTTAATAAATCATCTTTAGAGCTTCACACCTCAGACGCTGAACAATTAACCGTATCCGGAGCAGGAGAAAATCAGGTCACATGGAGCAGTGATAATGAAGATGTGGCCATTGTTGATGAAAGCGGAAATGTAAAGGCCGTAGGAGCGGGTACGGCAAATATTACCGTTTCTGTTAATGAATCCCAAGCTTCCGCAGAAATCACAGTAGAACCCAGTGTTTTTGTTACGGTTAACCATTATAAAACTACAGATTATACAGCAAGCATCTGGACAAATGGCTCTATAACCGAACTTACGGATGGATCTAGCAATGCCTATGCAAATTCTATGGATATTTATAAAGGTGATGTATTCATATCAGGTTCTGAATTGGACAAGGAGTCAGAAAACTATATTGCGAAATATTGGAAGAATGGCGAAGTCAATAATTTGACCGATAATTCATCCGACACAAGGCTATCTTCGGTAAAAGTTTATGATGATGATATCTATGCAGTAGGTTATGGGACTGACGAAAATGCTTATACCGCCAAGTTATGGAAAAATGGTAATGTCCAAGATTTATCGGACGGCATCAATACCAACTTGGCACTTGACCTAGTCATAAATAATGGCAATGCTTTTATTGCTGGATATGAAAGCACCGATAACAAGAGCATTGCCAAAATATGGGTCAATGATGTTCCACATTTACTAACCGATGGAACAAATTATGCCAGAGCAACATCAATTTTTGTTACGGGCGATTACATATACGCTACCGGTTATGACAATAACATTGCAACACTATGGAAAAGTGGCACTCCAACACCTTTAACAGAAGAAGGAAGTATGTCTTTCGCCTATTCCGTTTTCGTAGATGGAACTGATGTGTATGTTGGTGGATCAGAATATGGTGAAGAAGGAAAATATATTGCTAAAATCTGGAAAAATGGAGTTCCTATCGATTTAACGGATGGTACTTTCAATGCCAAGGTTAATTCAGTCTTTGTCTATAATGGAGACATTTACGCTGTTGGATATGAAAATACAATTGTAAATGATGAAGAAATCAATGTGGCAAAACTTTGGGTAAATGGCACCCCTACCATTTTAGCAGGAACAGACTATAGCACTTATGCGGTTTCAGTAGTCGTTAAATAACAATCATTTTTGTTCGTATGGGGCCGTCTAAAAAGCAACAAAACTTTGATTTTGTCAGGTTGAGCGCAGTCGAAACCCATTGATAATCAAATTAATTTAAGTTCTCGACTGCGCTCGAACTGACAGGTAACAAGCTTTTTAGACGGCCTCTTTTAATTCAATCTTTAATAAGCTGTTTTGTCCATTTGCCTTTTCAACCAAGGGATTTGGGCAAAAAACATAAGCCCCAAAAACAGGAAGCCGTACAGCATTATTTTGGAAGAAGCGTAATGTTGCATCCACCCCCAATCAGTTTGGAACCAAGCTTCCATATTCAGGTTTTTAAACCACCCCTGACCATTATCGACCCCTACTTGAGACCCAATGTAAACGAGCAAAGCAATAAAGGTCACGGATAAAAAGGTCAAAAGCTTTCCCGACAACAAAGGCTTATATTCAAAAACCTCACGGTGTACTTCCGCTTCGATTTTTTGTACCACATTTTGGGTAAAATCAACAGAAGGTGACTCCAATGGGGCATCTTCCATGAGTTTATCAATAAAAGCTTCCAGTTTTTTGTCCTCGTTCTTATCCATTGCTCTCCAATATTTCTTTGTTCATATTTTTTTCCATAATCCCGGCCAATTTTTTTCTGGCCCTGAACAACCTAACCTTCAACGTATTTACGGAAAGATTGGTTGTTACCCCTATTTCCTGCAAATTCTTTTCCTCAAAATAAAACAATGTAAGGATTCCTGCATCTTCCGCCGATAATTGTGATAGACATTGACCAATTATTTCGCTTCTTTCCTCCCTGACCATTTTGTCCAGAGCAGTATCCATTTCCGAATGGGCAAGTTGCTCAATATGTTCCAAATCGGTATGGGTTCTTTTCTTTTTTATTTTTCTAATCCTGTCCAAACAGGTATTATAGGCAATTCTATACATCCAAGTCGATAGCTTGGAATCGCCTTTAAAGCTGGGCAGGGATTTATATACCTTAATAAATACATCTTGGGAGACCTCTTCCGCTTCCTCCCTATTGCCCAACATTCTTACGGACAAAGTAAAGACCAAATCCTTATAATTATCCACAAAATCGGAGAACGCCCGGGTATTCCCCTTGCATATTTCCGAAATCAGTTCCTTTTCCTTGTTGGTCAGCATTGCTCATTGGACGCCAAAAGTGCAGTTTAGGTTACACAAAAAGTAATATTTATGAATTTATGTAACCTAAGTTAGAAAACTGTCGTCATAGGTTATGAACAAAAAAATACGAATAATCATTAAAACGAACCGTTATGGGATCAGAAGTAATCATTTTACCAATCATTTTTGGAGTCATCTTTGCGATTGCCTACCTCTATTTTTCAACAAGAAACAAAGAACGATTGGCTTTAATAGAAAAAGGAGCGGATGCCAGTATTTTTGTCCGGGGAAAACGAGAAGGTGCAGCACCTTTCTGGAAAATCATCATCCTTAACCTTTCTCTACTACTTATCGGTATTGGAGCAGCCATTTTTGTAGCCTCCATTTTGGTATATAGTTTAGGGGTCGATGATGAAGTAGCTTACCCAGGCACTATCTTCTTATTGGCCGGTGTTGGACTCATGGTAGGGTTTAACATGACCAAGAAATTGGAAAAAGAGGATTAAACATTTTTTATATCAAATTTAAATGAAGGACCACCGCCACAAGCGGTGGTTTTTTATAACTTGCCATTATGAAAGTTATCTCTACAAACCTCGGAAAACCCACAAAAATTGTTTGGAACGGCAAGGAAACCACAACCGGAATTTACAAATTCCCTGTTAAAGAACCGCTCTTTTTAGATTCTGAAGATGTGCATGGCGACACCGTTGTTGACCGAAAATACCATGGTGGTATTTACAAGGCCTGTTATTTGTTTTCTGCCCGCAACTATCCACATTGGAAAGCAAAATACCCCCATTTGGAATGGGATTGGGGCATGTTCGGTGAAAATTTGACTCTTGACAGCTTGAATGAATCCCAAATACGGATAGGTAGTATTTATAAACTAGGTTCTGCACTAGTCCAGATAACACAACCCAGGGAGCCTTGCTATAAACTGGGCATTCGATTTGAAGACCAAAATATACTGAAACAATTTATAAACCATGGTTTTCCTGGAACCTATGTTCGTGTTTTGCAACCGGGTACAGTACGTGTTGGTGATTCCATGCAACTGGCAGAGGAGTCTAAAAACCTTTTGACCGTTCAGGAATTCTATATGTTGATTTTTTCTAAAGAAAAAGACCAAGACGTTTTGGAGTTGGCCTTAAAAAATGAAGCACTCCCACCCAACAAAAGAGAAAAACTTAAAAAATGGGCATAAAAAAAGGGGGCTCTCGCCCCCCAATGCACATAAAAATTAACTAAACAAACTATCTTACCTCCATAGTTTTCTTGTAGGTTCCAAATTTGTCCACTACAACTATGGTATATTCATCCTTAAAGGCTTTTTCGAAGTTGAATGCTTTTTCAACAACGATGTCACCGTCGATAGCTTCATCAAAAACAAGTCTGCCTTCGCTATCGTATACCTTTAAAAGCACCTTTCCTTTAGAAATGTTCAAAAGGTTCATCATAATTTTTTGACCTTTCTTTACAAATACAGGGTCAAGGTTTACTTTTACCAAATTCTTTTCAACCTCGTACTTGGCCACTACTTTTTTGCCAAAATCGGTTGTGTTTCCGTTAGCCATTCCCAAAGAGGATATCAAAAGGACTGCTGCTACTGTTAAATTTTTTACTACGTTCATAACACTTCGTTTTTTTAAGATTACAGTACAAATGTATGTCGCATTGGCGCACAGAAATACCACCATCTTTTCCAGTTTATGTGCTATATTAACATGGTATGTGTTTTAACATAGTATTAATGATAAAATAGCATAACTTTAAGTTAACATTGTAGATATTTGCACGGTAATTAGTTTTTTACCTTTATGGTATAAAAAGAGAAAAATTGCGCTAAATGATCCAAAAACCTGCATTTGAAGCAATAGCCCCAAGTTTTGGCCACTCGTTCGCGTTTCAAAAATTCAATGCAAACAATGAGAACAAGAACAATGGTTGGCATTACCACCCAGAATTGGAGTTGGTTTATGTGAATGGGGGGTCTGGCAAAAGGCAAATAGGCAGTCACGTATCTTATTATAGGAACGGTGACCTCATCCTTATTGGTTCCAATTTGCCACATTGTGGCTTTACCGATAAGCTTACCGGTAACAAGAGTGAGACTTTGGTGCAGATGAAGGTGGATTTTCTGGGAAGTGATTTTTTCAATATTCCAGAGATGAAAAATATTCAGAAATTGTTCGAGGTTGCCAAAGGGGGCATCGCCTTTTCTGGAAAGACCAAAATGAAAGTTGGTGAGAAAATGGAAATTTTGGAATACCAGACAGATTTCCAAAGGTTATTGTCCATCCTTAATATATTGAACATTTTAGCCACCTCCACCGAAATGAATGTTTTGAACGCCGAAGGATTTTCCATTGAGACCGAGGTAAAGGACAATGATCGTATCAATATTGTCTTCAATTATGTAAAGGCAAACTTTAAGGAAGATATTAGCTTGGAACAAATTGCGGATATAGTGAGTATGACGGTACCTTCTTTTTGTAGATACTTTAAAAAAATTACCCACAAAACGTTTACCCAGTTTGTTAACGAGTATAGATTGGTGCACGCCTCCAAACTGTTGGCAGAGCAGCCCATGAGCATTACCCAGGTGTGTTATGACAGTGGTTTTAACAACTTCTCACACTTTAATAAGTCCTTTAAGGCATTTACTGGGCAAAACCCTTCGGAATATAGAAATCAATTGAAAACGGTATTGCAGTCCTAAAACTTTTACCCGAATACATCGTTCAAGACCTTGGCCAGCCGCAATCCTCCTTTTTGGAGCTGTTGGAACAATAGATCGTTATAATCGTAGGAGTAACGGTATCCCAGTTTATCGCCCACTTCAACAGATTCGTATAGTTCTGCACATATTTCGTGGGATTCATCGACCCAATCATAAATGGTTCCCTCTTGGATTTTTTTACGTTCCTTACGGTTCACCCCGTCCAATTCAGATGCCAGTTCCGTATAGGTCATCCCATAAGATTCGATAAGGTTTTTGTCCCATACCCGGTGTAAATTGCTTCCCTCTCCAAACCACTGTACTTGAATGTCGTTCCCTCCTTTGTCCTTTGCCCTACTCGCATGCATGGGTTGGTGTAGGTCCCCAATAAGGTGAACCAACATTTTTAAATGGAAAATACGGTCCTCCCGCGTATTTTTCTTATCCTTTACTTTAAATATACATTCCTCAATTGCAGTAACAATATCACCATATTCACTTTTCTCCGAATCCCTATAACGCATACCCAATGGGTAGTTGACATAATGCCATGCCGAATATTTTGAATAGGCCCTGTCAGCTTTTATATCATCTGCAAATGTGGAAATAAAAGCTAGGCTATGACCATCCAACAAATCGTTCAAAGCTCTTTTGGTCTTTCCTGTTAAATATTCTTGTGCAATTTGTCCGGTAACACGGTGCCCAGTTTTCCCCCAAATAGTATTGCCAAAAACTATAAAGGGAAATAAAAACAGTAGCAATAAGGTTTTTTTCATTTTTTAACGTCTTTTAGAATAGAAGGAGGTGATTATAAAACAAATCACGGCTAATTTTCAGAATGTTTTACCAGAGGACAATCTAATTCAGGATTTTGGGATTTTTTTAACTACCAATCCTGTAATTTTGTTAAACCAACTAAACTAAACCAATGTTAAGAAAACTTTTTGTATTCGTTACAATCTTGCTCCCTATTGCCCTCTTTTCCCAATCCGATCCTAAAACCTTTACAGTTAAGTTCATAAACGATGTCATTAAAGTAGATGGTGTCTTGGATGAAAGTGCCTGGGAAACTTCAGAAAGTGCCAACAATTTTCATCAATACTTTCCTTCGGACACCACACTTGCAGGACAGCAGACCGACATTAAGATGGTGTACAACAGCACTACACTCTATGTTGGTATCAGATTGGATACCGAAGGTGACGATTATGTGATTCCGTCTTTAAAAAGAGATTACAGAGCAGGTGGCAATGACAACATCAGTTTAATGTTCGATACCTTTAATGATGGTACCAATGCTTTCCTTTTTGGTATGAACCCCTATGGTGTTCGGAGAGAAGCTTTGATTTCCAATGGCGGGTCCGGTCCAAGCGGTTTTACCACATCATGGGACGTAAAGTGGCAAGGAGAGGCAAAAGTATTTGATGGATACTACATCTGCGAAATCGCAATTCCTTTAACATCTTTCAAGTTTAAGCAAGGAGAAACAAAGTGGCGTTTCAACAGCTATAGGTTTGATATGCAGACCAACGAAACCAGTACTTGGATGAAGATACCCCAAAATCAGCTCGTGTACAGCTTGGCGTTTATGGGCGATATGGTATTTGAAAAGCCTTTAGGAAAATCCAGAACCCCTATGGCCCTTATTCCTTATGTAAACGGAATTGTCGGAAAGGACTATGACAACAATGAAGATCTGAGCAAATTCGATTTTGGTGGGGATGCAAAAATTTCCATAGGCAATGGTATGAACTTGGACGTCACCCTAAACCCGGATTTTTCCAATGTGGAAGTGGACAATTTGATTACCAACGTTTCCCGTTTTGAAGTTTCGCTGCCCGAAAAACGCCAGTTCTTTATAGACAATAGCGACCTTTTTGGTTCTTTTGGAAACGAAAGGGATTCCAACCCCTTTTTCTCTCGAAGAATAGGAATTGCACAAAATGCGGACGATGAAACCATAGAAAATGGTATCGTGGGCGGGATAAGACTAAGTGGAAAGTTAAATAAAAATTGGCGGCTTGGGCTATTAAACCTTCAAACCGAAGAAGATAAGGAAAACGAAATCCCCAGCAACAACAATACGGTTTTTGCACTTCAGAAAAAAATGTTTTCCCGTTCCAACCTCAGTTTCATTTTTGTAAACCGTCAAAGTTTTGGGGATTACGATTTTTTGGAGGAAACCGACAGGTACAACCGAGTGGTTGGGATGGACTACAATCTGGCATCGGTCAACAATACATGGACGGGCAAGTTTTTCTACCATAAATCCTTTGCCCACGATATCGAAGACCGCGATGCTTCGGGAGGGCTAGATCTGCGATATAATTCCAGGTTCTTAAACTTTGGGGTTCGAGGAAATTTTGTGGGCAACGACTTCCGCTCAGATTTGGGATATGTTCGCAGACAAGATATTGTGGCCGCAAGACCTTTTGTGGAATTTAATTTTTGGCCACAAAAAGGAAAACTAAATTCTCACGGGTTCCGGTTCAGTCCCAATGTAATTTGGAGACCAACCCTAGATTATATGAACACGGATTATGCAATTTTTTCCAGTTGGCAAGCCAAATTTAAATCACAAGAAGAAATTGCTGTCAGGCTATTCAATCGTTATACATACCTTACCGAGACTTTTGATCCAACGGGTACGGACGGGGGCACCGAACTACCTGCCAATGTAGGGTATTATTACACCAGTTATGAAATGGGGTTTCAAAGCGACAGGAGACGGGTATTTTCTTATTCGGTACAACCAGGGTATGGAGATTTTTATAACGGTACGCGGTTTGTTTTGGAAGGGGACATGAGCCTTAGACTCCAACCTACAATGCTGCTCTCCTTGGGCCTAAACTATAACAGCATTAAACTACCACAACCCTACGAGAGCGAGGACCTTTGGTTGGTGAGTCCCAAAATAGATATAACTTTCAACAAGTCTGTTTTTTGGTCCACACTGATCCAATATAGCAACCAACTGGACAATTTAGGGTTCAACTCGCGTTTACAATGGCGTTTTGCTCCCCTGTCCGACCTATTTTTGGTGTACAACGACAATTACTTCGTTAATTCCTTTGTGCCCCGAAATCGTTCCATTAATTTAAAGTTTACGTATTGGTTGAATATCTAGTGAACAGTCCGTAGTAATGGTATACTGTTCATCGGCTCTGCTTTTTAAGCTATCAGAACAAGAAGGAAAGGGGTCAGTAACATTTCAAAACCTTAAACAGCTAAACCACCACCCCGACGATTTTCCTATATTTGGGCAATTAGCTTACAAATTCTATGGACCAACTACCTTTTACCCAAGACACCGTCATATTTGGGCTGCTTTGCCTCTGTTTAGGTTTTGTTTTTTATACCTCATCCATAAAAACCGGTTTCTGGGGGAAATTTTATCGTGTGGTCCCCACCGTGCTCATGTGCTATCTATTGCCCGCCATTTTGGCCAGCGTGGGCATTGTGGATGAATCATCGTCCAACACCTATTATGTAGCTAGTCGCTACCTCTTACCCGCTGCATTAATATTAATGACCTTAAGCATTGACCTCAAAGCTATCTTGAATCTAGGTTCCAAAGCATTGATCATGTTCTTGACCGGAACCGTGGGTATAGTAATCGGTGGACCTATCGCCATATTGATTGTTTCCATATTTTCTCCTGAAACAGTGGGTGGTGTTGGACCAGATGCTGTTTGGAGAGGACTTGCCACCATTGCAGGAAGCTGGATCGGGGGTGGCGCCAACCAAGCAGCCATGCTCGAAGTGTTTAAATACAATCAAGAAAGTTACGGAGGCATGGTACTTATAGACATTGTGGTCGCCAATCTATGGTTGGCCATCATACTTTTGGGAGTGGGCAAAACGGACAAAATTGACCGTTGGCTCAAGGCCGACACCTCATCCATAGAAGCGCTCAAGGTAAAAGTATCTACCCACACTGAAAAAATTGCAAGGGTCACTACACTCAAGGATTTCATCATGTTGTTGTTCTTTGCATTTGTGGGGGTAGGTGTTGCCCATTTAACTGGACATCATTTTGCCGGTTTTTTACAGGATAATTTTGAGGTCATCCGAAATCCGCAAAAAATATTGTCCTCCCTTGGGTCTGAATTTCTTTGGATGGTTGTTTTTGCCACCGCTATCGGAATCGGTCTCTCGTTTACCAAGGCCAAAAATTATGAAGGTGCCGGGGCCAGTAAAATTGGCGGCATGTTCATTTATATTTTAGTGGCGACCATCGGAATGAAAATGGATTTGGGCAAAGTGCTGGACAATCCGGGGCTTATTGCCATTGGACTAATTTGGATTACTATCCATGCCGGACTGCTTATTTTGATGGCAAAAATCATAAAAGCACCTTTCTTTTTCTTGGCCGTGGGCAGTCAGGCTAATGTAGGAGGAGCTGCTTCTGCTCCCGTTGTTGCCGCTGAGTTCCATCCTTCCTTGACCTCTGTGGGCATTCTTTTGGCCGTTTTTGGCTATGTTGTGGGTACGGCAGGAGCCTATTTATGTGCTTTGTTGATGGAAGTCGCCTCAAATGTTTAAATATTTTCAGAAGATTATGCATATTTGCCCAGCTAAAATTATATGATGAAGCGGATTTTGTTTGTATTGCTAGTTGGATTGACCGTACTGTCCTGTGAACAGCCTACGGAAAACACCATGATCGTTAGTGGAAACATTAAAGGACTCAAAAAAGGGACCCTCTATTTGCAACAATTCAAGGATTCCACCTTGGCTGTTTTGGATTCTTTGGAAATAAAAGGAGACGGGGCATTTAGTTTTTCGGCCGAGGTGGATGAACCAGAAATATTTTATCTCTACCTAAAGAAGGAAGACAATAACGACATCAACGATAGAATTACCTTTTTTGGAGAGTCGGGGAACATCCTAATCAATACTGCTTGGAACACTTTTGATACCAATGTTGAAATTTCTGGTTCCAAATCCCATGAAAAGCTCTTGGAGTTCTACGAAATGGCTTCCAAATTCAACATCAAACAACTAACACTGGCGCAACAAGCCTCTACACCCGAATTACAGGAAGATTCCGTTGCTTTGGACTCCATTCAACGACTGATGAACCAAAACACGATCAGCCGATACCGATATGCCTTAAATTTTGGTCTCAACAATGGGGGTTCATATGCCACTCCCTATATTATGATGACAGAGGCCAGCGAGGCAAATCCAAAGTACTTGGACTCCATTTACAGAGGATTGACCCCTAAGGTGGCTGCATCCAAATACGGAAAGGAATTCAAAGAATTTTTGGATAAAAAGAATTAAGCTTCAAGGCTATTGAGCTGTTCGACCAATTTAGTGGCCTTTTCCTCCAATTCGGTCCGTATGGACTTAAAGTGGGCTTTAGTGTCCTCTATCTTTTTTTGATTGATTTTATCCATGAGGTTGTCGTACACCTCAATGGCTTCGTCTATGATTACGGTTCCTTCTTCAGATTCTTTGTTACCTGAACCGGCTTCCCAAATGTAGACAGCCTCAATAATGTCTCCCAAGACAAAATTGACATCTTTTTTTAAATCACGAATACTTGGCATAATGCGGCAGTTTTGTTTAAAGATACCATTAAATGGTAACTTCTAAAAGTTTAGTTCCTTGGGTATCAATATCTATATAACTGCTTGATGCAGCCACAAGAACAGTTTCCCCTTTTTTAATGGATGCGCTTCCCCAATCGTTGTTAATGGTTGCTTCTCCACCAACGCACATATAAATAGTAAAAGAGTCCCTATCTGTTATATCTTGCTTTAAAGGTTGGGCCAACTCCATAAAATTGGTTTTAAAGTATGGGCAATCCACCATGGGGTTGACAGCATCTGGCAGTTTCGGATAATCTATCTTAAAATCATCCTTTTTTTCATAGTCGATGGCATCAACGGCCAAGCAGGTGTGTAATTCCCTTAGATTTCCGTCCTTATCCTTTCTGTTGAAATCGAAAACTCTATAGGTGATATCGGAGGTCTGCTGAATCTCGGCCAAAAGCACACCTTCACCAATAGCATGGATTTTCCCCGTATTGATAAAGAACGTATCCCCTTCCCCTACTTCTTCATAGTTCATCAAATCGGTTAAAGTGCCTTCTTCAATACTTTTAATGTACTCTTGTTTTTCTACATCTTTATTGAAGCCCACAATCAGTTTAGCGCCAGGGTCGGCATCCATAATGTACCACATCTCCGTTTTTCCAAAGGAATTGTGCCGTTCTTTGGCTAACTCGTCGTTGGGATGCAATTGTATGGAAAGGTCTTGCTTGGCATCAATAAATTTGATGAGTATGGGGAATTCGTTCCCAAAACGTTCCACAACACTCTTTCCCAAAAGTGCTTCTCCTTGTTCGTTCATCAAATGTTGAAGCGAAGTTCCCGCCAAGTCCCCATTGGATACTTCAGAAATATCGCCATAGACTCCGGAGAGTTCCCAGCTTTCGCCAGTGATTTCGCTTTCAAGGGGCTTGTTTAAAACATCTTTTAATTTGGTGCCCCCCCAAAGTCTTTCTTTAAGGATCGGTTTGAATTTTAATGGATATAGGTTCATCTTATCCTGTATAGGTTACAAAATTTCGGGGAGTTTCATAGAGTACAACTTCCAACTCCTTATCTTTACTTATATGGGGCCTCAACTTGTTCCATATCACTACTGCTATGTTTTCGGCGGTAGGGTTTAAATTCTCGAATTCTGGAACATCCAGGTTTAGGTTTTTATGGTCCAATGCTTCCTCAACATGTTCCTTAATCAACTCCTTGAGGACTTTTAAATCCATAACAAAGCCGGTTTCCTGATCAATTTCCCCTGTAACACTGACTATTAGGTCGTAATTATGTCCGTGAAACTTTGGGTTGTTGCATTTTCCAAAGACCGCATTGTTTTTTTCGTCGTCCCAATCTGGTCTGTACAATCTATGGGCTGCATTAAAACTGGCCTTTCTACTTGCTTTTACTTTCATTGTGCCGGAGTGTTTTGCATAAGATGATCGTAGAAACGTTCAAAAATAATTTTGAACCATGCGGTGTATTCTTCGGGGTTTTCTGCGACATCTCTTTTGATATCTTCAGGATGCATCCATTTCCAATCGGCAACTTCATCGGGATTGATGTTGGGCTCGTTTTCAAAATATCCCACCATCACGTGGTCGAACTCGTGTTCGGTAAGGCCATTGTCAAAAGGGGCCTTGTACACAAAATTGAAAAGTTCCTTGAGTTCTGTGGTAAAGCCCATCTCTTCCATGAGCCTTCGTTTACCGGCATCAATATTGCTTTCTCCTTCCCGTTGATGGCTACAGCATGTGTTGGTCCATAACAATGGGGAATGGTATTTATCCTTGGCCCTTTGCTGAAGCATGGTCTCTCCCTTTGCATTCATCACAAAAACCGAGAATGCCCGGTGCAGCAATGCCTTTTCATGGGCTTCCATTTTGGGCATTAAACCAATGGGCTCGTCCTTTTCATTTACAAGTATCACATTTTCCTCTCTCATTTGGTAAAAATATGACCTTTGCAATAAAATAACGGGAATAGGTATTTAAATTCTTCCTAAAAGAAACGCGGGGATTTCATGTTTCCGATATTTCTGATAAAATCATATCTTAAAATGATTTCAAAGGAGCCATCGTTAAAGGTGGCTGCTCCAAGTTCCGATATTTCACGGTCATAGGCGAGACCGATCATAAATTGGTCGGACAACATGAAGCCCATAAGGCCACTAAACGCGGCATCCCAGCGATAGGCCACTCCACCAATAAATTTTTCGTTCAACATAAAGTTGGCGGAGAGATCCACTTGTAACGGCGCTCCTTGTACCGTTTTGGTCAAAAGTGTGGGCTTAAACTTTAAAGATGGGTTTAAGTCCCAAACATATCCAGTAATTAGGTAAAGGTTCATCTGTTCCTTGGCTGTAGAAGCCGAGGATGAATCAAAATGGGTGGTCTCCAACATTCTTGGAGCCGAAATACCAGCATAAAATTTATCGGTATGATAATATACACCTGCTCCAATGTTCGGTGAAAATTTATTCTGAATGTCTTGTTGCGATTGCAGTTGTGGATCCACCTCAAACTCATCGAGTTCGGAATAGCGTATGTCCAACATATGGGCACTTCCCTTAAGACCAAAACTCAATTTACCTTCATCTGAAGTTTGTATGGTATAGGAAAAATCTACATCAAAATAGGTCTCGGAAGTAGGTCCGATCTTATCGTTTACAATGGATAATCCCAAACCAACACCGCGATAACCAACCGGTGTGTGAACATTCAATGTTTGGGTCTCTGGTGCCCCATCGAGCCCCAACCATTGGTTACGGTACAAGCCTGCAATGCTCAAATGACCCCGCGAACCTGCATAGGCAGGGTTAACACTTACCGTGTTGTACATATATTGGGTGTACTGTGCATCTTGTTGTGCATGTATGCTCGCCACACCAAAAAGAAACAGCACAAACAACCATTGCATTTTTCCTTTAAACATCTTTTTCTCCACAGTAACCATTCTTTATCTGTTTATGTATAGATAACCTGAAATTTGTTTCATGTTTCCATTTTGATCCTCATAATCTATTACGTAGAAATAGGTACCAACTGGTAATTTGTTATCCTTATCCACGGTAACCCTTCCTTGGGAAGTACCATCAAAGACATTACCGCTCGTATTATAGGACTTGGTCTGGAAAACCATTACCCCCCATCTATTGTAAATTCGTACGGTGTTGTTTGGGTAGTTTTCTATATATTTTATGGTAAACACATCATGTACCGTATCACCATTTGGTGTAATTACATTGATTGGGTCGGGCTCCTCTTCTGTAGCGGTCAACTCACCCAAATCTTCATCTAGGTAATTTGGGATACCATTTTCGTTGGAATCATCGTTGGCATAGTTTCCATCCATATCCAAATCTTCGTCCATGGTTTGGATGCCGTCATCGTCATCATCAGAATCCCTAAAATCTGGGATACCGTCAGAATCGTTATCCGGTAAGGCTGTACTTGGATCATCCATTTCATCGTTTACATTAATGTCGATTACTGTTTCCCTTTCATAACCATCGTCCAAACCGTCATTATCCTTATCGGAACCGATCAGCTCCACATCTGCAATACCGTTATGGTCATGGTCGTGCCCTTCAATGGCATCAGGGACATTATCATTGTCACTGTCATCATCCACATAATCTGGAATACCATCATTATCGGAATCAATAGGGATCAATCCTACATTTCCATCATTTTCATACGCATCGTCCAAACCGTTACCGTTTTCATCCACTAAACTTGGGGCAATGTAGCCCAAGACAGGTTGTGCCTCAATATTATCAGGAATACCATCATTATCACTATCAATGTCCAAATAATCGGGTATACCATCGCCATCTGTATCCGTAGGGTTGGTTGATGGGTCATTATCGTTATCAGTGTTCAGGTCTTCAAAACTGTCCACAATACCATCATTGTCACTATCCAAATCAATTCCTGAAGGATTAACGATTACCGTAATCGTTGCGGTACTACAATTTCCATTTGCGTCACATACTGTATATTCGAAAGAATCCGTACCCGTAAATCCAGAATTTGGCACGTAGGTTATATCATCATCGGATGGATTATTGACCGTACCATTATCATTTAAAACAACGGTTCCGTTGGATGGGTCTGTAGCTGTGATAGAACCCGTAGTAGGTATATCGTTATCATTGGCTCGCCAAGAAACAACCGCTTCCACACCTATATTAGTAGATACCGAATCGTCGTTGGCATCCACAATTGGAAGTACATCAATCGTAACTGTCGCTGTACTACAATCCCCAAAAGCATTACAAATGGTATATTCAAAACCATCGTTGCCATTAAAATCTAGGTTGGGCATATAGGTCACCAGATTATCAGATGGATCATTGGGGGTTCCATTGTCATCAACGTTCACTGTTCCGTTAGATGGGTCAGTAATCGTCAATGTACCTTCGGTCGGTACATCTGAATCATTATCAAATATGGGTACGACAACCGATTCGTCTTCATTGACAGCAATCATGTCATTCATCATGTTTGCTGCTTGACTCATGCATACCACCGTAAAACGTGGCAGTTCTGTACTATTACCGATTTTTGTTATGGTGGCTACATACCTCATTACAGTTTGGGTACTTGTAACGGTAGGTCTGGTTTGATCTCCACTTAGAGCAGGGCTCCAGCTTACGGTAGCCCCCGAAGGAACACTAGCTGAAATATCCAAGACCACCTCATTGTTGGGTGCTTCGCAATCGGTCAATATAAAATAACCCGTCGCATTGGACCCACAGAGTGTTCCATCATAAGTGGCAAAATAGACACCGGGTTGGGTAGCTTCATAAAATGAATTGGTTCCCAAAACAGTTCCAGTATCCGATGCCTCAAACCATTGATAGTTATGCTCATCGCCAGTATCTGGCGCTTGCAACAGAAACTGAGCACTTGCAAGATTTACTCCTGCAAAGAGAACAATCAGTCCTATGAGTAAAGACTTATATGAGGTATTTGATTTCAAATTCTATCCGTCTTTAGTCCTTATTATTTTACTACAAAAACCACGTTGATCAATGCATTGTAGTCGGCAGGTTGTGCCTGAACAGTATAATTCAAATTACCATTTGCATCGATTGTCATACTTCCAGTGTCGAACACTGTAGGGTCTGCATAGGTTACGTAGTAATACAAATCAGTACGACTATAAGTTGGAATTGCAGCAGGTGCACCCGTACTTCCGACTGTTGGCGAACCATACTGGTTGATGTATTCTTGGTAGAGATCAAGACTAAAAGTGCCATTGGTTGAAGCATCAATTGCAATTGATGGTGGATAAAAGATTCTTGCCGCTTTGGATGTAATTGGCGCTATATCCTGAATTACGTCTTCTACCGTAGCTTCCGTGTTTCCATCTCCGTCTACATCTACCGGAGTATCTGAATCCACTTCTGATGCTTTTTGATCATCTGTTGAAGGATCACCATTACAAACATATTCTGTGTAATCAACTTCACTAATATCTAATGTACCATTATTATTGTCGTCAATTCCAGTTTCGACTTTTACTCCTCCAACTGTACAGTTAAGCCCTGCAGGTTCTGCAGTTGTCACAACTAAATTAGCAAGTCCATCAGGGCCTTGTTCGCCAATTGGGCCTTGCTCTCCTATTGGGCCCTGTGGGCCTTGTTCACCAGTAGGACCTTGCAATCCTACCGGGCCTTGCGGACCTTGTACGCCGGGGTCGCCCTGTGGACCCTTGTCCCCGGTCTCTCCCTTATCGCCTGTATCTCCTTTATCGCCGACTAGGCCTTGTTCACCAGTTGGGCCTTGCAATCCTACTGGACCTTGCGGACCTTGCACGCCGGGGTCGCCCTGTGGGCCTTTGTCCCCGGTCTCTCCCTTATCGCCTGTTTCTCCTTTATCTCCGACTAGGCCTTGTTCTCCTACTGGGCCTTGCGGACCTTGTATGCCGGGGTCGCCCTGTGGGCCTTTGTCCCCGGTCTCACCCTTATCGCCTGTTTCTCCTTTATCGCCGACCGGACCTTGTTCTCCCGTTGGGCCTTGCGGACCTTGCACGCCGGGGTCGCCCTGTGGGCCTTGTGCACCAACGGGACCCTGCTCACCTACTGGACCTTGCGGACCTTGTTCACCAGTTGGGCCTTGCGGACCCTGTATGCCGGGGTCGCCCTGTGGGCCTTTGTCCCCGGTCTCACCCTTATCACCTTTATCTCCTTTATCTCCGACTAGGCCTTGTTCACCAGTTGGGCCTTGCGGACCTTGCACGCCGGGGTCGCCTTGTGGGCCTTGAGGACCAACGGCTCCTCCTGCTGCAACATCCGTAAGAGGAATCGAAACGATATTATCGTCCGAGTCTGTTAGCACCAAGTCTGTTCCGACCACCTCCATTCTACTATTTACCGTATTAGTATCGATAAATGTCAACTCCCATGAATCACCATCCCAAAAATATATGGTTCCTGTATTGGTATTTACGTAGATATCGCCCAAATCTGCACCAACTGGTGTTATCGCACCAGAACTGGAAACATCCGTACCCTTAAGGACCTCACAATTGCATTGATCCTGAAGGGTTACTGTGGTTTGAGAAAAGGCAATTCCTGTAAAAAAAAGAAAAAATAGGGCTAGAATGCTCTTTTTCATGAGGTTACTATTAGTTGAGGATTGTGTTTGTTGTCTTGTTGATTTTGTATTTTTGGTCTACTAGTTCTTATGTAGTTCTACTTACCGAATTTTCAACCTGATACAAATTTACCCCCACTTTTAGGGGCTGAAAATAATTGTTGTGAACAGATGGAATAGAACTGTATAGTCCGTAAATTTTGAGGTGACCCCAATATTTTTTCATGCTTTTTTAAAGACTGTTCATCGATAAGACCTAAATAGAACAGTGGGTTTAGTAGGTTGAATCTTACAAGTTTACGGAAACGGGAAAGTATCAGGCTTCACTATGAAGAAGTGAATTATCCAATAAAATAGTAGGAATAAATTGAAGTAGGATCCATAAAAAAACGGCCCCATAATGAGACCGCTTGAATATTTTTTGATAAAAAGTCTTTATTCAAAAATGATGAACTCCGATCTTCTATTAAGTTGATGTTCCTCTTCGGAGCATTTTGAGCCATTTATACAGTCATTTACCAATCGGGTTTCGCCAAATCCTTCACCCTCTAATCTGGAAGGGGAAATTCCTTTGGAAATCATATAATCAACAGTGGATTCTGCTCTTTTTTGTGATAACCAAAGGTTATAGGCGTCAACACCCCGGCTATCGGTATGTGAGTTTACCTTAATTTTCAGACTTGGGTATTTTTCCATGGCCACAATTACTTTCTGGATCTCAATTTCAGCATCTGGTCGGATATTATACTTGTTCAAATCAAAGTATATGGTGCTCAACTGTAGTAACTTTGCCAAGTCGTCGCCAAATCCTCCGGTGACCAAATCGCGCTCCAAATAAAAATCCACGATTCGGGGTTTTCCATCAGATATTGGCAAATATTCTTCTGCAGGTACATAACCATCCCTTGATGCTCTTACAAAATTACCTTTGGAACAATCCAATTGTAGTATGTAGTTACCATCAGAATCAGTAATAGTAGAAGAAATTTCATTATTTTCCTCATCGATGACTTTTACGGTTGCTCCGGCCAGAACCTCGTTAGAAATGCGATCTCTAACAGTTCCTGAGACTTCTTGGATACAGTCCAATGTAAGTGGCTCATTCTCCACAAACTCGTAAATGTCATCATCTCCCATGCCTCCATCCCTGTTTGAAGCGAAATATCCTGTTTTATCTTCGGTGTTGTAGATAAAGGAAAAGTCATCTTTGGGAGTATTGACTGGTTTTCCTACGTTAACCACTGGCTGGGTATAATCGTTGTACGCGATTTTAGTGGCAAAAACATCCAATCCGCCCAATCCTTGGTGCCCATCGGACGAAAAGTATAGTACTCCTTCTTGGGTTATGTACGGGAATGTTTCCCTGGCCATGGTATTGATATTGTCGCCTAAATTTTGGATCGGACCATAGGTACCATCTCCTATAATCTCTGTCACAAAAATATCCGACTCCCCCAAACTCCCAGGCATATCGGAAACGAAATAGAGTTTCTTGCCATCTGGACTCAACATGGGGTGGGCCACGGAATAAGAATCGCTATTGAATGGGAGTTCCACAATATTGGTCCACTTTCCATCAATATATTCTGCACTAAAGATTTTTAAGCGTATGATTCCTTCTTCATCCTTCTTCTTTCTTCCATCGAAGAAATTGTTTCGGGTAAAGTACATGGTGGTACCATCTTTAGTGACCACCGATGTGGATTCATGCAATCGTGTATTTACATCACCTTCCAGTTTTACTACCTTATCGTTGGAAACACTATCGGCATTTACCTTGTAAAGGTCTAAAAAATCTCTGGCGTTCCATGTGTGCCTGTACCTCGCAAAGTTGCCCGTATCGCGATCGGAAGCGAAAATGAGGCCTTTTTCGTAATAGGCAGCGGCAAAATCTGAATACTTGCTGTTGTAGGGGAATGATTTTATGGTATACCTGCCGGAGTTCTCCTCAATTTTGGCCATGTAGTCTTCATCAAAATCTACCATGGAAGAGGTCATTTCCTTAAAACTCTGCATAACTTGGGCAGCCTTATCATAGTTCCCTACCGACTTTAAACTTTGTGCATATCGGAAAATATCTTCCACAGACATCTCATTTGGGTAAGTTTCTTCCAACTTTTTATAGGTATCTGCTGCTTCTTTGTACTTAGCGTTAAAATAGTAAGCGTTTCCCAGCCTTTTTAACAAATCTGGAGAGCTATATCCCTTGTCCAACACTTTTTTGTAAATATCTATTGCCGGACTAAAGGAGTATTGCCTGTACCGCTCGTCGGCCTTTTCCATAACCCTGGCAGTCTGCTTATCGGGAATACTGTCCTGTTGCGCATTTACGTTGACCAGACATCCACAAACGATGATAAATAATGTGAGTATTCTTTTCAGCATTCTAAACATTATTAAAAGAATCTAGGTGATATGGTTCTTTGGAAGGATTTTAACAATTCCAATCTTAAGAATACTTCAAAAGATCCGTCGTTGAACTGTGTTCCCCCCAATTCCGTTGTTTCGCGATCATAGGCCAATCCCAACATAATCTGGTCCGTTACTTGAAAACCTACCAAGCCACTCACTGCAGCATCCCAACGGTAAGCTGCTCCAAAACTGAATTTATTGGCAAACAGGAAGCTTGCGGAAAGGTCTACCTGCAATGGTGCCCCCCCTACCGCTTTTGTAAGCAATGCTGGTTTAAATTGAAGGTCTGCCCCCAAATCAAAAACATATCCGGTAATCAAATAAATATTCATGCGTTCTGCGGAGAGAAAATTTACTCCATCGTCCGAGTTGTCATTATCAAAATACTCTGATTCCAGAACGTTTGGAGCGGAAACCCCTACATAAAACTTATCTGTGTGATAATAGATCCCAAGCCCAAAATTAGGAGTGAACCTGTTGTCTATATTATTTTGGTTGACCACTTCTTGGTCAAAATTCCGAAGTCTGTTGAAATCCAAACTCAACATATTTCCACCTGCTTTCAACCCAAAAGATAACTTGGCGTCCATGGAAACATCAATAGTGTAGGATACAACGGCATCCAAATAGGTTTCCTGTACCACACCGTCACCAATATTATCGTTAACAATGGAAATACCGTATCCCAACCTACTGTTGCGTATGGGTGAATGTAAGTTTAAGGTGAAAGTTTCCGGAGCACCGTCCAAACCTACCCATTGTGATCGGTACAGTCCGGCAAAACTAAGCTGCCCCCTAGACCCGGCGTAAGCAGGGTTGACACTCAAGGTATTATACATGTATTGAGTATATTGGGCATCCTGTTGGGCGATTGCACCCGTGGATACAATTCCAATAAACAACAACGTAGTTAAAAAATGTTTTTTTACCATTCTATCAATATCTTATCTGCTTATATAAATGTATTCGGAGTCTGTGAAGCTTCCCTGCACGGTTTCGTAATTAAATATGTAAAAATACACCCCTGCCGGAAGGTAATCGTTTACGCTCAAGGCTGATTTCCCTCTAACGCGCCCATCAAAAACATTGTTTACATTGTCGTAGTTGTTGCCTTCAAATACAAGGGTTCCCCAACGGTTAAATATTTTGATGGAGCTTGATTTGATATACTCGACACCTCGAATGAAGAGAAAATCATTTTTTAAATCCCCATTCGGTGTCAACATCTGGTTTACTTCGATATTGTCCACTTCCACCCTAACCGTGGCTGTATCACAATTGTTTGGGTTGGCCGCCTCACAAATGGTATATTTAATAGTGTAAGTACCGGGTTGTGTTCCCGGTGCAACGGATACACTCCCATTTTCGTTAATAGTAAGCCCATTTGTTGGGGTAGAAGTTAATATTACATCAATCAAAGACACTATCTCACCGTTCAAAGTGTCGTTGAACAGTACATCGCTATTGGCAATCAATCCACCTCCAGCACCTGCATTATATGCATCATCGATGGCATCTATAACATTATCCTCACCTTGCAATACCTCAATGGTTACCGTAGCGGAATCACAATTGTTTACATCCAAAACATCACAGATAGTGTAACCGATGGTATACGTACCTGCTTCGGTTCCGGGTACAACACTTATACTTCCATCTTCGTTGATGATAAGTTCTTCTGTTGGTGTAGAGGTCAATATAACATCCGCCAAGGTTACAGGCTCACCGTTATACGTATCATTGGACAGTACGTTGCTATCTGCAATCACACCATCTTCTCCCACACTTGCTGTATAGTTATCATCCACTGCATCAATCATAGTGCCTGTTCCTTGCAATACCTCAACGGTTACCGTAGCGGAATCACAATTGTTTACATCCAAAACATCACAGATAGTGTAACCAATGGTATACGTACCTGCTTCGGTTCCGGGCACAACACTTACACTTCCATCTTCGTTGATGATAAGTTCGTTGGTTGATGTGGAGGTCAATATTACATCGGCCAAGGTTACAGACCCATCGTTATACGTATCATTGGACAGTACGTTGCTATCTGCAATCACACTATCTTCACCTACATTTGCTGTATAGTTATCATCCACTGCATCCAATACATTTGCACCAACCTCAATATATATGGTTGCTGAAGCGCAAACACTTGGGTCGGGCAAAATATTACATACTTGATAAATTATGGTAACCGTTGAATTGGATTCGGACGCTACCGGAGTATAGTTTACAAAGCCGGTCTCATCATCAAAAGTGACCGTACCACTTGCATCTCCTCCAATTCTTGACAAATTTGTCACCCCTACGTTGATAGGATCGTTGTTAGGGAGATAATCATCGTTCTCCAAAACATTTATTGCAACCTCAGTAAGTGCCGGTGTTGAACCATAGTCATCGTTAGCATTGGCCGTTAATGGATCGGGGTCTGTTTCATTTGGATTACCATCACCATCACAATCCAAAGCTTCCCAATCTGCAGATTGTGGCAAGGTTATACTTTCTGGGTTATAGTCACATGGATCTAATGGATCCGTGCCATCTTCTTTTTCATCTTCGTTGGTTACCCCATCCCCATCACAATCAGAGCTGTTCCATGTTGAATCTGGATCAACTGTTTGACTGTCGAGCACAAAATCGCATGGGTCCTGGGGATCCGTTCCGTCCTCTTTTTCATCACCATTGGTAACACCGTCACCATCACAATCTGCCTCAAGGTAGTCACCTGTTTGTGGTAAGGTCACACTTTCTGGGTTATAGTCGCAGGGATCAAATGGATCAGTACCATCTTCTTTTTCATCTTCGTTAGTTACCCCATCTCCGTCACAATCGGCAATTAAATAATCCCCAGTTTGTGGCTGAGTGATATGCTCTTCAATAAAATCGCAAGGATCGGTCGGGTCGGTTCCATCTTCCTCTTCATCCTCATCGGTAACTCCATCACCATCTGTATCTGTATCATTATCCAAATAGTCTGGCGTGCCGTCTTCATCGGTATCATCATTGGTGGGGTCGCCATCACCATTGGCATCTTCATCCGGAGTATCTATTCCATCACCGTCATCATCAATATCTCGATAGTTAACATCCTCAGTACCATCTCTATCTGGTAGATCAGTTGCAGGGTTTTCAATTTCATCGTTCACATCAAAGCCGTCATTTACATCACTGCCTTCATAACCATCGTCAAGACCATCACCATCCGAATCTACACCCGTATAAGCCCAATCGGGTATTCCATCGAAATTGAAATCGTTCCCTTCATTATTATCCGGCACCCAGTCATTATCACTGTCGTCATCCAAATAATCTGGAGTTCCATCAGCATCAGTATCTTCTAATGAAAGCCCCATTGTATCGCCACTTTCGTAGGCATCGTCAAGTCCGTTTCCGTTAAGGTCCTCTCCCGATGGAGGAATATACTCAAAAGTAGGTTGCGCCTCTACGTTGTCCAGAATTCCATCGTCATCACTGTCGATATCCAATCTATCGGGATATCCATCGCCGTCGCTATCGATATCTTCGCTAAAATTGACCGTTTGTGGGTCATTAAAATTATCTAAACATGTAAATTGTATACCAGCCTGTCTTGCCACGTTCGTTTTAAAATTGTCATCCACATCTGCCTGAATTCCAAAACGGAAGACAAAAGAGTCAATGTTTATAAACTCAACAGCAACGTTTACTGAGGGATGTTCATTTGAGATACCATCATATTCCCGGGTACCTCCATTCACTAAAAACCCACCTGTGGTATTTTGAACCGTTATTTCATTATCGGCATCGAGGGTATAACTTGCCGGTGTATTGAATCGATTATATTCTTGATAGTCCCCGTTCCCATCAACATCAATAAAATTTGCGCTGAATTCTTCTAAAACAACGGGTGTATTTGTGCCCTGTTCCACAAAAGAGATCCTAAAATCTACGTAAGGTCTTCTTTCTTCTGATGTTGTGGTGAAATAAATTTCTGGTTTAAAAAATTCTGCGTCGGTCTCATTCTGGTCAAAATATAAAATCTCACCATTCACTACTTTTTCAATCGTAACCAGTGCATCCAAACTTTCTTCAACTCCTTGATAACGATAAACGGCGCCTTCGGAAAGTGCATCGCCCGATTCCAGGGTTGGTTCCATTCCAAAATTTAGTTTCGGAACCGTACTGCAATCAAAATCTGTACTTACCACACTGGATTCGTTCTGATCAAGTATCCCATCATTATCCGAATCCATATCCAAATAATCCGGTACATCATCACTATCGGTATCTATAGGTGTCAATCCATTTCCTGCACCTGGGGAATCCTCATAAATATCATCCAACCCATTTCCATCGGAATCCACACCGGAAGGTAACCGAAAGTCTGCAAAGTTTTGGGCTTCATAATTATCCAACAGTCCGTCACCATCGGAATCCAAATCCAGATAATTCGGGATACCGTCGCGATCGGAATCGGTCGGGTTGGTAGCGGGATTGTTATCGCCATCCAGGTTTGCATCTTCCACAACGTCCAATATACCATCGTTATCACTGTCGATATCGATACTATCAGGTACGCCATCACCATCAGAGTCGGTATTGCCACTCATTAAATAGGAGTCAGCTATACTCTTCATTGGATTGATTGCCGGGACAATGGTAGAAGAATATATAGGCAATCCCAAAAATAGAAGTAACAATAGTAGTGTGCTCTTCTTGAAATTCAAGAAAGTAATTTTTTCCATAAATGATTAAGTTTTGGTCAACTAATCACCATGGCAACAAGTGGCTCTCTCAATTGTAAGAAAATTGGGGTTTTCTTATTGGTTTTAATATCTCCGGTCCTTTCGACACACTTCGATACAATCAGGTCACATAATTAACCCATTTAACATTTACCTCCTATTTTTATCGATAAAAGGCGATTTCCTCATCATTAGTTACCTCATTGTGTGTTTTACAAAAGAATAATCCTTATTATGGAGGACTCGTAAATTTAAAACCGGCGAAAATTACCTTTCTTTTTGGTTTTGGCTTGTTTAAATTCCTTATTTTTTTCCAATTATATTAACAATCTCGAATCACACTAAAAATGAGTGGGAAAACATATAATTCCCCTATTTTTGCCGAAATTTTTGTTGATGGAATTTGAAAAGGAAATAGCGAAACGAAGAACTTTTGGCATTATCTCCCACCCTGATGCCGGAAAAACAACCTTGACCGAAAAGTTACTGTTGTTCGGAGGTGCAATCCAAGAAGCTGGAGCGGTAAAAAGTAATAAGATAAAAAAATCGGCTACCAGTGACTTTATGGAAATTGAGCGCCAAAGGGGTATTTCCGTAGCTACTTCCGTTTTGGCCTTTATTTATAAGGATAAAAAAATCAACATTTTGGATACCCCTGGGCACAAGGATTTTGCTGAAGATACCTTCCGTACCCTAACCGCAGTTGACAGCGTAATTGTGGTAATTGACGTTGCCAAGGGTGTTGAGGAACAGACCGAAAAATTGGTGGAGGTTTGCCGTATGCGCAACATCCCCATGATTGTATTCATCAATAAATTAGATCGTGAGGGCAAGGATGCCTTTGACCTTTTGGACGAAGTGGAACAAAAATTAGGTTTAACGGTGACCCCACTAAGTTTTCCAATAGGAATGGGGTACGATTTTAAAGGTATTTACAACATCTACGAAAAAAACATCAACCTTTTTAGCGGCAACAGCAAAAAGAACATCGAAGAAACCATTGCTTTTGACAATCTGGACAATCCAGAACTTGAGAAAATCATAGGTGCCGATGCTGCTGAAGAACTGCGCGACAATTTAGAACTAGTTGAGGGTGTTTACCCCGATTTTGACAAGGACGCTTATTTAAAAGGTGAGCTTCAACCTGTCTTTTTTGGTTCGGCCTTGAACAATTTTGGAGTGCGGGAGTTGTTGGATTGCTTTGTGAACATAGCACCGTCACCTAGACCCAAAAAAGCTGAGGAGCGCTTGGTAAAGGCCGATGAAAAGGATTTTTCCGGTTTTGTTTTTAAAATCCATGCGAATATGGATCCCAAACACCGAGATCGTTTGGCATTTGTTAAAATCGTATCGGGAACGTTTGAAAGAAATACCCCCTATTTGCATGTACGACACGGCAAAAAACTGAAATTCTCCAGTCCAAATGCTTTTTTTGCGGAGAAAAAAGAGATTGTGGATATTTCTTATCCAGGAGACATTGTTGGTCTGCACGATACTGGAAATTTTAAAATTGGGGATACTTTGACCAGTGGTGAAGAACTGCACTATAAAGGCATTCCAAGCTTTTCGCCGGAACATTTTAGGTACATCAACAACGCAGACCCAATGAAGGCCAAACAATTGTACAAGGGCATTGATCAGCTCATGGACGAAGGGGTAGCACAGCTTTTTACTTTGGAAATGAACGGAAGAAAGGTAATTGGTACGGTTGGAGCATTGCAATATGAAGTAATCCAGTATCGATTGGAACACGAATACGGCGCTAAATGCACCTATGAGAACTTTCCTGTGCACAAAGCTTGCTGGGTAGAGGCGGAGGATGAAAACAACGAAGAGTTCAAAGAGTTTAAACGTGTAAAGCAAAAGTTTTTGGCGACGGACAAAAAAGGGCAGTTGGTGTTTTTGGCAGATTCGCCTTTCTCCCTGCAAATGACCCAACAAAAATACCCTTCGGTAAAGCTGCACTACACTTCGGAGTTTGAGTAAAAATCCACCAACCCGAATCCTACAGTATTCTGAATATTAGAACTTTGCAAGTTTCACGTGTCATTTTTTTTGTACATTGGATAGTATAACCAATTAAATAAAATATTATGACGACTTCAGTAAAACCAACTACTTGGTTCTGGGTGGTGAGTGTTATTGCTCTTCTATGGAATTTGATGGGCGTTGCCAATTATCTGAACCAAGCTTTTAACCAAATGGCACTTTTGGAAAGTATGGATCAAGCACAGCGAGAAGTTTTTGAAGGAATCCCAGCTTGGGCAACCGCCGCATTTGCTATCGCTGTTTTTTCCGGAGCCTTGGCATCGATTGGTCTGTTGCTCCGAAAAAAATGGTCTCGTCCGCTTTTTGTCATTTCACTAATTGCGGCCCTGGCACAATTTATCTATTGGCTGTTTATTTCCAATGCTGTTGAGGCTTTTGGACCTTCTACTTACGCCATGCCAGCTATCATTATAATAATAGGCATCTACCTCATTTTCTTTTCAAAAAAGGGGATTGAGAAAGGGTGGTTGAAGTAAAAATTAAAGACCTATACAAGAAAGTTTTTATGTCAATGTCGAGCGCAGTCGAGATGGAAGATAAAGTGGTGTATTATAAAGTTATCGTCTGCCCCTTCGACTGCGCTCAGGATGACAGCTCGGACTGACACACATAATTTTGCAAAAGTAGTTTTATGCTTCGCCAGTGGGGCCAAAATTTAATGGAATCGCAGGTTGTTCGTAATCTTGGATTGTTCCGTGGGCCGCTTCAAACCTACTCACATTATCGTTCAATGCCTTTAGCAGCTTTTTAGCATGCTGTGGTGTTAAGATGATTCTGCTCTTTACTTTTGCCTTTGGAGCGCCAGGCATCAAACTAATAAAGTCCACTACAAATTCGGATACGGAATGGTTGATGATCGCCAGATTGGAATATATTCCCTCTGCTGTTTTTTCATCCAACTCTATATTGATCTGCTTCTGCTTTTTCTTTTCTTCAGCCATGTTACTTATATTAAAAAGAAAACCCCGACCTAAAGGCCAGGGTTTGTTTTTATTTAGAATTTGAATTCCTCTTTTCGGGCCATGATTTCATCGTACTCCTCTTTGGAACCTACAATGATGCTGTCATAATCCCTCATGCCGGTACCGGCTGGAATTTTATGTCCTACAATTACATTTTCCTTCAATCCTTCCAAGGTATCGATTTTACCACTTACTGCGGCCTCATTCAACACTTTGGTGGTTTCCTGGAACGATGCTGCCGAGATAAAGGACTTGGTCTGCAACGATGCTCTTGTAATACCTTGCAGGATTGGTGTCGCAGTTGCTGCCACAGCATCTCTTGCGGTTACCAAGGTCTTGTCCTCTCTTCTTAGAATTGAGTTCTCGTCCCTCAGCTCTCGTACAGTCAAAATCTGTCCTGGTTTCAATCTTTCGGAATCCCCAGCATCCTCAACAACTTTTTTGCCGAAAATTTCATCATTCTCGTTGATAAAGTCGTCTTTGTGTACCAATTGATTCTCTAGGAAGATGGTATCTCCTGGATCTTGGATTTTAACTTTACGCATCATTTGTCTTACAACAACTTCAAAGTGCTTATCGTTAATTTTCACACCTTGTAAACGGTAAACTTCTTGTACTTCGTTTACCAAATATTGCTGTACGGCAGATGGTCCTTTAATGGCCAAGATGTCTTCTGGTGTAATGGAACCGTCGGACAATGGCATACCTGCACGTACGTAGTCATTTTCCTGAACCAAAATCTGGTTGGACAATTTAACCAAGTACTTTTTGATATCTCCGGTCTTGGACTCGATAATAATCTCTCGGTTACCACGCTTGATCTTACCGAAGGATACTACTCCATCAATCTCGGAAACAACGGCTGGGTTGGATGGGTTACGTGCTTCGAAAAGCTCGGTTACCCTTGGAAGACCACCGGTAATATCCCCTGCCTTGGCAGATTTACGTGGAATTTTAACCAATGTTTTTCCTTCTTTTACTTTCTCGCCGTCATCAACCATCAAGTGGGAACCAACAGGCAAATTGTAAGAACGTAATGTTTCGCCTTTACTGTCCTTGATCAACAAGGTTGGAATCAACTTTTTGTTTCTGGTCTCAGAAATTACTTTTTCTTGGAAACCTGTTTGTTCATCGATTTCAACTTGGTAAGTAACACCTTGATCAAGGTTCTCGTAGGCAATCTGTCCAGAGAACTCAGAAACAATTACACCGTTATATGGATCCCATTCACAAATCACGGTTCCTTTTGTAATTTTCTCACCGTTTTTGATGAACAATTTAGAACCGTAAGGAATGTTGTTTGTGCTTAATGTGATTCCTGTTTTTGGATCAACTATCTTAACCTCGGACGTTCTGGAAATTACAATGTCGGTTTTACCACCTTCACTGTTTTCACCTTTTACAAGTCTCAAGTCTTCAATCTCTGCAATACCATCAAACTTGGACTCCAACTTGTTGTCCTCGGAAATGTTACCTGCAATACCACCCACGTGGAAGGTACGCAAGGTCAACTGTGTACCGGGCTCACCAATGGACTGTGCTGCAACAACACCTACGGCTTCACCTCGTTGTACCATTTTATTGGTAGCAAGGTTTCTACCGTAACATTTGGCGCAGATTCCTTGTGGAGCCTCACATGTCAATGGAGATCTTACTTCTATTTTTTCGATTGGAGCTGCCTCCACCCTTTTCACGTCGGCTTCGTTGATTTCTTGTCCTGCTTTCAGCACAAGTTCTTCGGTCAATGGGTTGTACACATCGTGTAACGATACCCTGCCCAAAATCCTTTCGCCCAAGGTTTCAACAATCTCCTCGTTTTTCTTCAATGGTTCTACCTCGATACCTCTCAAGGTTTCACAATCTTCGCTATTAACGATAACATCTTGTGAAACGTCCACCAAACGTCTGGTCAAGTAACCTGCATCCGCCGTTTTCAAAGCGGTATCCGCAAGACCTTTACGCGCACCGTGGGTAGAGATAAAGTATTCCAAAATCGACAATCCTTCCTTAAAGTTCGAAAGAATCGGGTTTTCGATAATCTCCCCACCACCTGCGGTAGATTTTTTAGGCTTGGCCATCAAACCACGCATACCGGTCAACTGACGAATCTGCTCTTTGGAACCCCTTGCACCAGAATCCAACATCATATATACCGAGTTGAATCCTTGTTTATCTTCACGAATTCGCTTCATGGCCAATTCGGTCAACATGGCATTGGTAGATGTCCAAACATCAATAACCTGGTTATATCGCTCATTGTTGGTGATAAGACCCATGTTATAGTTCATCATAATACCATCGACCTGCTCGTTTGCCTCGCCGATCATATCCTGCTTTTCTGCTGGAATGATGATATCCCCCAAACTAAAGGATAGACCACCTTTAAAGGCGAAATCGTATCCCATGGCCTTGATCTTGTCCAAAAACTCAGCGGTTGTAGGTACATCTGTCACCGCAAGAATGTCCCCAATAATATTTCTTAGGGCTTTCTTGTTCAATACTTGGTTGATGAATCCTGCTTGTTCTGGCACTTCTGTGTTGAACAATACACGACCTACCGTGGTTTCTATAATTTGATAGACCAATTCCCCTTCTTCGTTAAAGTCTTTGGCTCTTACCTTGATTCCGGCATTAAGCGAAACTTTTTTCTCGTTAAAGGCAATCTCTACTTCTTCAGAAGAATAGAAGGTAAGTCCTTCACCCAAAACAGGTTCTTCTTTGGTAGATTTTTTCTCTTTGGTCATGTAGTACAATCCCAAAACCATATCCTGTGATGGTACGGTAATCGGAGAACCGTTGGCTGGGTTAAGGATGTTTTGTGAAGCCAACATCAATAATTGTGCTTCCAAAATAGCCTCTGGCCCCAATGGCAAGTGAACTGCCATCTGGTCCCCATCAAAATCCGCGTTAAATGCGGTACATGCCAATGGATGCAAACGAATCGCCTTACCTTCAATAAGTTTAGGCTGGAACGCTTGGATACCCAATCTGTGCAATGTGGGGGCCCGGTTCAACAATACAGGGTGTCCTTTAAGGACGTTTTCAAGAATGTCCCAAACTACGGGTTCCTTCTTGTCGATAATCTTTTTGGCAGATTTAACGGTCTTTACAATACCTCTTTCAATCAACTTACGGATGATGAATGGCTTGTAAAGCTCGGCTGCCATATCTTTTGGAAGACCACATTCGTACAATTTCAATTCCGGCCCAACAACAATTACGGAACGAGCGGAGTAATCCACACGTTTACCCAAAAGGTTTTGACGGAAACGACCTTGCTTACCTTTCAATGAATCGGAAAGGGATTTCAATGGTCTGTTGGATTCTGTTTTTACCGCAGATGCTTTTCTTGTGTTATCGAAAAGGGAATCCACCGCTTCCTGAAGCATACGTTTTTCGTTCCTCAAAATCACCTCTGGTGCTTTGATTTCCATCAAACGCTTCAAACGGTTGTTACGGATAATCACCCTGCGGTACAAGTCGTTCAAATCGGATGTGGCGAAACGCCCCCCATCCAATGGCACCAACGGACGCAATTCTGGTGGAATCACCGGAATCACCTTCATAATCATCCACTCAGGGTTGTTTTCCCTGTTGTTTTGTGACTCACGTAAAGCCTCAACTACCTGAAGACGCTTCAAGGCTTCGGTCTTACGCTGTTTTGAAGTCTCTGTGTTTGCCTTATGACGAAGTTCGTAGGACAATTGTTCCAAATCGATTCTGGACAAAATGTCAATCAAACATTCGGCACCCATTTTGGCAATGAACTTGTTGGGATCGGTATCCTCCAAGTATTGGTTCTCGGTAGGAATGGATTCCAAAATGTTCAAGTACTCCTCCTCGGTCAAGAAATCCATTTTGTTGATTTCCTCACCTTCTGGACCTTTGGCAATACCTGGCTGGATAACCACATACCTTTCGTAGTATATAATCATGTCCAACTTTTTGGAAGGCAGTCCCAAAAGGTATCCTATTTTGTTTGGCAGCGAACGGAAGTACCAGATGTGTGCCACGGGAACCACAAGATTAATGTGCCCTACACGGTCTCTACGTACTTTTTTCTCCGTCACTTCAACACCACAACGGTCACAAACGATTCCACGGTAACGGATTCTCTTGTATTTACCACAGGCACATTCGTAATCCTTTACAGGACCAAAAATACGCTCGCAGAACAATCCATCACGCTCTGGTTTGTGCGTTCTATAGTTTATGGTTTCCGGCTTCAACACCTCGCCACGGGACTCGGCCAAAATTGACTCTGGAGAGGCCAATCCTATGGAAATTTTGTTGAACCTTTTTTGTGCGTTATTATCTTTTATTCTAGCCATAACAATATGGTGATGATATAATTAATGTATATAGTGTTCTACTCTTCCAATCTGATATCCAAGCCCAAACCTTTAAGTTCGTGCATCAATACGTTGAAAGATTCTGGCAACCCAGGTTCTGGCATGGTCTCACCTTTTACGATGGTCTCGTAGGTCTTGGCCCTTCCGATAACATCATCCGACTTAACGGTCAATATCTCCCTAAGGGTAGATGATGCGCCGTAGGCTTCCAATGCCCAAACTTCCATCTCTCCAAAACGCTGACCACCAAACTGTGCCTTACCACCCAATGGTTGCTGAGTGATCAATGAGTATGGTCCAATAGATCTTGCGTGCATCTTGTCGTCTACCATGTGACCTAGTTTCAACATGTAGATGACACCAACGGTTGCACGTTGGTCGAAACGCTGACCTGTTCCACCGTCATATAGGTAGGTGTGTCCAAATCTTGGCACGCCTGCTTCATCGGTAAGCTTGTTGATTTCATCCAATGAGGCTCCGTCGAAAATCGGGGTCGCATATTTTTGACCCAATTTTTGTCCGGCCCAACCCAATACGGTTTCGTAGATCTGACCAATGTTCATCCTTGATGGTACACCAAGTGGGTTCAATACAATGTCCACTGGGGTTCCGTCTTCCAAGAATGGCATATCCTCTTGACGAACGATACGCGCCACAATACCTTTGTTACCGTGACGACCGGCCATTTTATCACCTACTTTAAGCTTACGCTTTTTGGCGATATAAACTTTGGCCAACTTCATGATACCTGCAGGAAGCTCATCCCCTACGGAGATGGTAAATTTATCCCTTCTCAGGTTACCTTGAATATCGTTCAATTTGATTTTGTAGTTGTGCAACAAGTCGGCAACCAAAGCATTGGTAGCGTCATCTGTTGTCCAACTTCCTCCAACCAAATGGGCAAAATCGTCCACAGCGTTCAACATTTTAATGGTGTATTTCTTTCCTTTTGGAAGTACTTCTTCACCCAAATCGTTGATTACACCTTGCGATGTTTTTCCGCTGATCAAACTGAACAATTTCTCGATCAATTCATCTTTCAGCTGTTGGAACTTCACTTCGTAGTCCATCTCCAATCTGGCAATGGCTTCTTTGTCTTCGGAACGTTTTCTCTTGTCCTTGATGGAACGAGAGAACAATTTCTTGTCGATAACCACACCTCTCAAAGATGGAGAAGCTTTCAATGAAGCATCTTTTACGTCACCTGCTTTGTCGCCAAAGATGGCACGCAACAATTTTTCTTCAGGAGTTGGGTCGGATTCTCCTTTTGGAGTAATCTTACCGATCAAAATATCCCCTGGCTTCACTTCGGCACCGATACGGATCATACCGTACTCGTCCAAATCCTTGGTGGCTTCTTCGGATACGTTTGGAATATCGTTGGTCAATTCCTCTGCACCCAATTTGGTATCCCTTACTTCCAACGAATACTCATCAACATGGATGGAGGTAAAGATATCCTCACGAACCACTTTTTCGGAAATCACGATCGCATCCTCAAAGTTGTATCCTTTCCAAGGCATAAAGGCAACCTTCATGTTTCTACCCAAGGCCAATTCACCTTTTTCGGTAGCATAACCTTCGCAAAGCACTTGACCTTTTTTCACTTTGTCGCCTTTTCTTACGATTGGCTTCAAGTTGATGCTTGTCCCTTGGTTTGTTTTTCTAAACTTCACCAATTGGTAGGTCTTCGAGTCATCGTCAAAACTTACCAAGCGCTCTTCTTCGGTCCTTGTATATTTTATGGTGATTTTCTGTGAATCCACATATTCCACAACCCCATCTCCTTCCGCATTGATCAATACTCGAGAATCTGTAGCCACTTGTCTTTCCAGACCTGTACCTACAATTGGAGAATCCGGTCTCAACAATGGAACTGCTTGACGCATCATGTTTGATCCCATCAAGGCACGGTTCGCATCATCGTGCTCCAAGAAAGGAATCAAGGATGCGGAAATGGATGCAATCTGGTTCGGTGCAACGTCTGTGTACTTTACCTCTGTTGGATCCACAACCGGGAAATCGCCTTCTTCACGGGCAATTACCTTTTCCCTTTCAATGGTACCATCATCCCCTAATGGAATGTTGGCTTGGGCAATCTTCATTCCCTCTTCTTCCTCTGCACTTAGGTAGATATGATTTTTCGTATCTACTTTTCCATCTTCTACTTTACGGTAAGGGGTTTCCAAGAAGCCCATATTGTTCACCTTGGCAAATACGGACAAAGAAGAGATCAAACCAATGTTCGGTCCTTCAGGTGTCTCGATCGGACACAATCTTCCGTAGTGTGTATAGTGAACGTCACGCACCTCGAAACCGGCTCTTTCTCGGGAAAGACCGCCTGGCCCCAATGCGGATAATCTTCTTTTGTGTGTAATCTCTGCCAACGGGTTGGTCTGATCCATGAACTGGGACAACTGGTTGGTTCCGAAGAAGGAGTTGATCACGGACGACAATGTCTTCGCATTGATCAAATCGATCGGGGTAAACACCTCGTTGTCACGAACGTTCATACGCTCACGGATGGTACGTGCCATACGCGCCAAACCTACACCAAATTGAGAGGACAATTGCTCACCTACGGTTCTTACACGACGGTTGGACAAGTGGTCAATATCATCAATCTCTGCTTTGGAGTTGATCAACTCGATCAAATACTTGATAATGGTGATGATATCTTCTTTGGTCAACACTTGTTTGTCCATTCCAATATCCAAGCCCAACTTCTTGTTCATTCTGTAACGCCCTACCTCACCTAGGTTGTAACGTTGGTCGGAGAAGAACAATTTGTCGATAATCCCACGAGCTGTCTCTTCATCTGGCGGCTCTGCATTACGCAATTGTCTGTAAATGTGCTCTACCGCTTCTTTTTCAGAGTTGGTAGGGTCTTTTTGCAAGGTGTTGTGGATGATGGCGTAATCGGATTGTGCATTGTTCTCCTTGTGAAGCAAAATGGTCTTCACATCGGCATCAATGATTTCATCGATATGCTCTTTTTCCAAAACGGTATCACGATCAAGTACAATTTCGTTTCGTTCGATGGAAACCACTTCTCCCGTATCCTCGTCCACGAAATCCTCATGCCATGTGTTCAACACCCTGGCGGCCAATTTACGGCCCAATACTTTTTTAAGTCCGGTCTTGGAAACTTTTATTTCTTCCGAAAGGTCGAAGATTTCCAAAATATCCTTGTCCCTTTCAAAACCGATGGCACGGAACAAAGTGGTTACCGGTAATTTTTTCTTCCTATCAATGTAGGCATACATCACCGAGTTGATGTCGGTGGCGAATTCAATCCAAGATCCTTTGAAAGGAATTACCCTGGCTGAATACAATTTTGTTCCATTTGCGTGGAAAGACTGTCCAAAGAAAACCCCTGGAGATCTGTGCAACTGGGAAACTACAACGCGTTCTGCACCGTTGATCACAAAAGTTCCGCTAGGAGTCATGTAAGGGATGGTTCCCAAATACACATCCTGTACGATAGTTTCGAAATCTTCGTGTTCTGGATCGGTACAGTACAATTTTAAACGTGCCTTTAAAGGTACGCTATAAGTAAGCCCACGCTCTATACATTCTTGGATGGAATATCTTGGTGGATCAATGAAGTAATCCAAAAACTCAAGTACAAACTGGTTTCTGGTATCTGTGATTGGAAAATTCTCCATGAAGGTGTTGTAGAGACCTTCGTTTCCTCTTTCGTCAGATTTAGTTTCAAGCTGGAAAAAGTCTTGGAACGATTTTATCTGAATGTCCAAGAAATCCGGATATTCCGGTATGTTCTTAGCGGATGCGAAATTAACTCTTTCAATAGTGTTTGTGAACATCTATGGACAAATTTTGATCGTGAATACTATGTGGGTTCGTGTATGGCTTTATACACTCCTTATATAAATAGGCTAAGGTCTAACCAAAAAATGGAAAGACCTTAACCAAGTTCTTATGGGAAAAGCGATTATTTAAGCTCAACTTCTGCTCCTGCTTCTTCCAATGATTTTTTGATACCTTCTGCCTCATCTTTGGCAACACCTTCTTTAACAGCTTTTGGTGCGCTGTCAACGATTTCTTTAGCGTCTTTTAGCCCAAGACCGGTCAATTCCTTAACCAATTTTACGACTGCCAATTTAGAACCACCGGCAGCTGTAAGGATTACATCAAATTCTGATTTTTCCTCAGCAGCTTCGCCTTCACCTCCACCAGCGGCAGCACCACCGGCAACGGCTACTGCAGCAGCAGCAGGCTCAATACCATATTCTTCTTTTAAAATGTCGGCCAATTCATTTACCTCTTTTACTGTAAGGTTTACCAACTGTTCTGCAAAATCTTTTAAATCTGCCATTTTTCTATCGTTTAATAAAAATGTTTAAAAATATACTTAGTTTATTGTGCGCGAATTATTCTTTCTCAGATAAGGTTTTAAGGATACCTGCCAATTTACCACCTCCGGACTTAAGCCCAGAAATAACGTTTTTGGCCGGTGATTGTAACAATCCGATGATATCCCCGATAACTTCCTCTTTGGACTTGATGTCAACAAGTGCATCAAGGTAGTTGTCCCCGATGTAAATTGCCTCTGCTATAAAGGCGCCTTTCAACACGGGCTTTTCTGATTTTTTTCTAAAGTTCTTGATAAGTTTCGCAGGTGCGTTCCCGGTTTCGGACAACATCAAAGATGTATTGCCTTTCAACACGTCGGGAAGTTCACCAAATTCCTTATCAGAAGCTTCCATTGCTTTTGCAAGCAAGGTGTTCTTTACAACCGCAAGCTTAATGTTCGCCTTAAAACACGCTCTTCTCAAATTAGAGGTGTCCACGGCATTCAACCCTGATATATCCGCCAAGTAAATGTTAGGATTATCAGTCAACTGTGCAGTCAAGTCTTTTATTACTGTTGCTTTTTCTTCTCTTGTCATAGTTAAAAAAATTGAACTACCAGTTATTGAACTGCTTTTGGATCTAATTGAATACTAGGACTCATGGTACTGGACAAGTAAATACTTCTCATGTACACACCTTTAGAAGCAGAAGGCTTCATTTTCACCAAGGTGTCAATCAACTCCCTAGCATTTCCTGCGATTTTGTCCGCAGAGAAAGAAGCTTTTCCGATTGCAGCGTGTACAATACCTGTTTTGTCCACTTTAAAGTCAATTTTACCGGCCTTAACATCGGAAACTGCCTTGGCAACATCCATAGTTACTGTTCCGGTCTTTGGATTGGGCATTAAACCCCTAGGCCCCAAAATTCTACCTAATGGTCCCAGTTTACCCATAACACTTGGCATGGTGATAATCACATCAACATCGGTCCAACCGCCTTTAATTTTCTCCAAATATTCGTCCAACCCCACAAAGTCAGCACCTGCTTCTGTAGCTTCTGCCTCTTTGTCTGGTGTCACCAATGCCAAAACCTTTACGTCTTTACCTGTTCCGTGAGGAAGGGTAACCACGCCACGCACCATTTGATTCGCTTTTCTTGGATCTACACCCAAACGAACTGCCAAATCAATGGAAGCATCGAATTTTACATTGGTTATTTCTTTTACTAAAGCTGATGCCTCTTCCAGAGAATAGAGTTTGTTCTTATCTATCTTGGACTGGGCCTCTTTTTGCTTTTTAGTCAACTTTGCCATTTAATTACTGCTTTTTAAGATTTTAAAAAGGTCTTTGCCCGGCTATCTTCAGTCCCATTGATCTAGCCGTACCTGCAACCATACTCATTGCAGACTCCACTGTAAAAGCATTAAGGTCGACCATTTTGTCTTCCGCGATTGCTTTTACTTGATCCCATGATACTGAACCGTTTTTAACCCTGTTAGGTTCGCCAGATCCTTTTTTAATCTTAGCTGCTTCCATCAATTGAACTGCCGCAGGTGGTGTTTTTACAACAAAATCGAAAGATTTATCCTTGTAAACGGTGATAACGACCGGCAATACTTTGCCTGGTTTGTCCTGTGTACGAGCATTAAACTGCTTACAGAACTCCATGATGTTAACACCAGCAGCACCTAAGGCGGGTCCAACCGGTGGCGATGGGTTCGCAGCACCTCCCCTAACTTGTAATTTAACTACCTTATCTACTTCTTTTGCCATTGTTTCTAATTAAATTTAAAGTGTGTCAATTGGAAGCAACACAGCTTTATATATGTAACAGCTCTAATTATACTTTTTCTACTTGCATATAGCTTAGCTCCAATGGTGTTTTTCTTCCGAAAATTTTCACCATCACTTCTAGCTTACGCTTTTCTTCATTGATTTTCTCAACAGTTCCGTTAAAACCATTGAAAGGTCCATCAATTACCTTAACCGTTTCTCCCAACACAAATGGAATTGCAACATTGTCCGTATTAACAGCCAACTCGTCCACTTTTCCTAGCATACGGTTTACTTCGGATTTTCTTAAAGGAATTGGATCTCCACCCTTAACTTCGCCCAAGAAACCGATTACATTGGTAATTGAACGAATGATGTGAACCATTTCTCCGCCAAGATTGGCCTTTATCATGATATATCCCGGAAAGTAAACACGCTCTTTGTTGATTTTCTTTCCGTTCCGGATCTGAACAACTTTTTCGGTAGGGACTAGAACTTCTTCAAGGTAATCGCCGAAACCTGCACGCTCTACCTCGCTTTCTATATAGCCTTTGATCTTGTTTTCTTGACCACTGACCGCTCTAACCACATACCATTTTTTTTCAAGTACCTCAGACATATCGACCGATCTTTATCCTATTAACTTATCAAAATACAACGTAATCAAGCTACTGAACAAGGAATCCACCCCCCATGTTGCCAAGGCAAACAAGATGGAAAAAACAGCTACAATAACCATTAGATTGGAAGCTTTACCTCTTTCCAACCACGTAACATTGTTCTTAAGTTCTTCTAATGATTCCTTTATGTAAGTGACCATGATTTTTTATGTATTATACTTGCACGGGAGGAGAGACTCGAACTCCCGACACCTGGTTTTGGAGACCAGTGCTCTACCAACTGAGCTACACCCGTTTATAATTACACTGAAAGGTATCCCGAGAAAATCGGAACACCCTTGAGTGCAATTTTATTATAAAAATGAAACTTAATCCAAAATCTCAGTAACCTGTCCGGCACCTACTGTTCTACCACCCTCACGGATAGCGAAACGTAGACCTACACTACAAGCTACAGGCTGAATCAAATCCACGGTAATTGTCAAGTTATCACCTGGCATTACCATCTCAACACCGTCAGGCAAGTTAATGTTACCAGTAACGTCTGTAGTTCTCAAGTAGAACTGAGGACGGTAGTTGTTGTGGAATGGTGTGTGACGACCACCTTCTTCTTTTTTAAGGATATAAACCTCAGCTTTAAATTTAGCGTGTGGCTTAACAGAACCTGGCTTGCAGATAACCATACCTCTTTTGATATCAGATTTCTCGATACCTCTCAAAAGAAGGCCTACGTTATCACCGGCTTCACCTCTATCCAAAATCTTACGGAACATCTCAACACCAGTGATGGTAGATGTCAATTTCTCAGCACCCATACCGATGATATCAACAGGATCACCTGTATTGGCAACACCAGTTTCGATACGACCAGTAGCAACAGTACCCCTACCTGTAATGGTGAATACATCTTCAATTGGCATAAGGAAGTCTTTGTCAACTTCACGCTCAGGCTCCTCGATCCACTCATCAACAGCTTTCATCAACTCCATAACCGTGTCAACCCATTTTTGCTCACCGTTCAAAGCACCAAGTGCAGAACCAGAAATAACAGGACCATTGTCACCATCGTACTCATAGAAAGAAAGCAATTCTCTTACTTCCATTTCAACAAGCTCCAAAAGCTCTTCATCATCCACCATGTCAACTTTGTTCAAGAAAACAACGATACGTGGAATTCCAACCTGACGCCCCAATAGGATGTGCTCACGAGTTTGTGGCATTGGACCATCCGTAGCAGCTACAACCAAGATAGCGCCGTCCATCTGAGCAGCACCAGTAACCATGTTCTTTACGTAATCCGCGTGACCAGGACAGTCAACGTGTGCGTAGTGACGGTTTTCTGTTTGGTACTCAACGTGCGAAGTGTTGATTGTAATACCTCTTTCTTTTTCTTCAGGAGCGTTGTCAATAGAATCAAAGCTTCTTGTTTCAGACAAACCTGCGTTGGCCAATACAGTGGTAATAGCAGCGGTCAATGTAGTTTTACCGTGATCCACGTGTCCAATGGTACCAATATTTAAGTGCGGTTTGGAACGATCAAAAGTTTCCTTTGCCATTTTAAATAATTTTAATCTTAGTTTATATTAGTGTACAAATCGTTTTGAGCCAATGACGGGATTTGAACCCGTGACCTCTTCCTTACCAAGGAAACGCTCTACCCCTGAGCTACACCGGCCTATGGGTTATCAGGTTTAGAGTTTAAAGTTACAAGTCTAGCTCGTCAAAACTTCAACCTTCATCTTGAAATCAAAGTTTCAAGTTTAGAGCGGGAGACCGGGTTCGAACCGGCGACATTCAGCTTGGAAGGCTGACGCTCTACCAACTGAGCTACTCCCGCATTTTTTTGGATTTTCACCCAAAAGATTCCATTATTTCAAAAAACCTTCTTTCTCCAGTTGTTCCGACGAACAACTTTTGTGGGGGGAGCAGGATTCGAACCTGCGAAGGTAAAAACCAACAGATTTACAGTCTGTCCTCGTTGGCCGCTTGAGTATCCCCCCGCCTTATTTTCAGTAACTTACGAGCCGATAGAGGGACTCGAACCCACGACCTGCTGATTACAAATCAGCTGCTCTAGCCAGCTGAGCTATATCGGCATTTCACCGCTTTTTACTCACTAAAAAAGCCCGCTATTTCTAACGGACTGCAAATGTATATATTTATATTTTAATTCAAAATAAATTTTGAAAAATTTTCATCAAGCTTTCGCCCTCAGTTTTTCCTTCTTTTTCACCAACTGTCTTTCCAAGGAACTACAGGCCGAATCCACAGCCTCTTCAAATGACTTACATTGTTTTTTTACCATGAATTTATCCCGAGGGACAAACACCATGATTTCCACGATCTTATTTTCTTTAGCACTTGTGTTTTCAACTTTTAAATATACATCCGATTCAATGACCTTGTCGTAGAACACTTCCATCTTGTCCATTCGTTTTTGGACAAAGTCGATGAGTTTTCCATCAGCTGTAAAATTTACCGATTGTGCGTTTACTTTCATAAGACGAAGTTTTTAGTACTGTCTGGGACAGCGGAGTTAAACAATACAAGAATTTTATTTCTTGTTTCTTGGGTGGGCCTTTAAATGTACCTTTTTTAGCTCGGCTATACTGTTGTGCGTGTACACCTGCGTAGAAGCCAAACTGGAATGACCCAATAATTCCTTTACGGAATTTAAATCTGCGCCCCGATTAAGCAAGTGGGTTGCAAAGGTATGCCTGAGTATATGCGGACTCTTTTTTACCTTCGGGGACACTAAACTAAAGTACTTATTTATAGTTCGATAAACAAGTGTTTCATAAATTTTAAGACCATCTTTTGTTAATATTAGATGTGTGGAATTCACATCCTTTTCCAGTTCAGCTCGCTTGACCAAATAGTTTTTTATCTGCTCCACGGTGGATGGCAACAATGGGAGAATACGTTCTTTGTTCCGTTTGCCCAAAACTTTTAATGTATGGCCGGACAAGTTTACATCCGTCACTTTTAAATTTACCAATTCGGCCCTTCGTATGCCGGTGGTGTACAAAAGTTCTATAATGAGTTTATCGCGCTCCCCTTCAAAATCATCATCAAAAGGAATTTCGGATAAAATGGTTTCCATCTCCGTTTCAGAAAATGGAACCTCCACTTTTTTGCTGGTTTTAAGCGCCCTATGTTTCACCAATGGTGAAATGGCTATCTCTCCAACCTTCAGCAAAAATTTATAATAAGCTTGTAGTGAGGATATTTTTCTGTTGATGGTCCTATTGGAAATTCCTTGGTCGGATAGCGCAACAATCCAATTTCGAATCAACGGATAAGAAACGTTTTCCAGATTGGACTCCCAATGATTCTCCTTGCAGAAGCTGGAGAAGGCATCAATATCCTTTTCATACGCTTTTATAGTGTGCTCGGAGTAATTTTTCTCCAACCTTAAATAAGATATAAAAGCTGATACGGACATATATCAAAGGTAGCAATTACGATTGGTCTATGGCTAAAACGAAAAATCCCGTTCCAATATTGGAACGGGATTGATATATTTTGCTAAAGCGATAGCCCTATACTTCTTCTTGGTCTCTTAATCCTTGAATGTATTGTGCTTTTTGAATTTGCGCTCTACGCTGTACAGAAGGTTTGGTAAACTGCTGTCTTGTTCTTAACTGACGCATGGTACCTGTTCTGTCGAACTTACGTTTGAAACGCTTTAAAGCTCTATCGATGTTCTCTCCTTCTTTTACTGGTATAATTAACATGGGCTACAACCTCCTTTCTTTTAGAATTTTGGAGCGCAAATATACAAATGATATTCAACAGTTAAAGAAATATTTTATTTTTTTGATAGCATCTTACACCGTTCGCTTTTTGTACTCCTTTTTATCCACAATGATTTTGGCCAAAATCTCCTTTAAAATTTCCGAAGTACCACCACCAATGGGCCCCAACCTACTATCTCGGCTCAAACGTGCCATAGGATAATCTTCAATATAACCGTAACCGCCCAAAAACTGAAGACAGTTGTAAATGACCTCATCAGCCATTTTGGTGGACTTCAATTTGGAAATGGTCGCTTCTTTAACAACATAAGCACCTTTTTCCATTTGCGCCACTGTGGCATAATTGAACTGTTTGCACAACAACATATCCGAATACAGGTCCACCAACCTATGTCGCAAGGCCTGAAACTGGTCTATGGCTTTGCCAAACGCTTCGCGTTCGGACATATATTGCAATGCATAGTCCAAGGCAAACTCGGCCCGTGCATGCGCATTTATGCCCATTACCAAACGCTCTAAGGAAAAGGCCTCCATAATATAGCCAAAGCCTTCGTTCTCCTTACCCAACAAATTGGAGGCAGGAACCTCCACATTATCAAAGGCCAATTCTGCGGTGTCAGAAGCACGCCACCCCAACTTGTTGAGCTTGCTGGCGGTAACACCCTTCGCATTCCTATCCATAACAAACATACTGATACCCTTGTGGCCAGCATCCTTGTCCGTTTTGGCAGCAAGAATAATGTAATCGCCGTAAACCCCATTGGTAATAAAAGTCTTGGAACCGTTCACGATGTAGACATCATCTTTTTTTTCTGCCGTGGTGCGCATGGCAGCAACATCGCTACCCCCAAAAGGCTCCGAAACCCCCAAACAACCGATTTTATCACCGAGTACACTAGGCTCTAGATAAGCTTTCTTTTGCTCATGGTCGGCCAGTTTGTTCAAATAGGTCATGGCCAAGTATTGATGCGCCCACATAGCAGCAGCAAAACCACCTGAATTGATCTTTTGTAGTTCTTCCAGAAAAATAGTGGTATAAAACAGGTCTAGGTCCAAACCCGAATAGGCCTCGGAAGTCATTAGCCCAAAAAAGCCCATCTCCCCAAACTTGTTCCAAATAGCCCTATCAATCTTTCCAGTATCCTCCCATTCTTCAATGTGGGGAACAACTTCTTTTTGCAAAAAATCTTTTAAACTCTCCCGGAACAAATTATGCTCTTCCGTGAAGTACATATCGATCATACCACCTTATTTATAAGGACAAATATAAGGCTATTCTATCTAGTTTTTCCGCAGGAAATTTATTGACTTGACCCAATTCTTGAAATGATTGGTACGCACCATTCTTATCTCGGTATGCAACAATATCAAAAGCCAATGACCTACCGATATAAACCAATTGGGACAACTCCGCCACACTAGCTTTATTAATATTTATTTTTTGTATCGAAGGTACCTCCAACACTTGGAACCTAAGCAACGCTTTTTCCACAACCTCTGGTTTTAGACCGTAAACATCGTAAAGCTGTTCGTTTACCAAGAAACCTCCTAGCCTATCCCGAAATTTTATGATTCTTTCCGATAGTGTTTCCCCAATACCATAAATTGATTTTAAATCTTCCGTCGTTGCAGCATTCAAATCTCTGAGCTTTACTGCTATTTTTTGTTTTGATGCGACCTTTTTTATGGATTGATGTTTTGTCACCCAATCTGGAAACTTAAAATAGGGTGAAATTTGATTCAACAAAGAATCCGATACCTGTGTCACGGCTTGAAACTCCTTGGCTGAATTCACGAACTTGCCCTCTTCACGAAAAGCAAACAATCTGTCCAATTGCGAGGTGGACAATCCCAAAGTGTAGCCTTTATAATCGCTAAGGTAATTGGGGTTGAAAGGATACATTTTCACAGCTGCTTCAGACTTATAATTTATAAGACTATCTATTTTAGACTGTTCATGGACACTGAGAACAAAATTGGTTTCCCGTGGGGATGGATTGGCCTTTATATAATAATATCCAACTTGAAACACAATCGTTATCAGCAACAAAAAGAAAATCCCACTCCGTTCTTGTTTATTGAACCTGAAGTGGGGTTGTTTTCTCATGCTATGTTTATGCTAAAACTTAACTTTTTGATTTTTTAAAGAGTTGACCGACTTTTAATTTCTGTAAATAGCCGTCCAGATCTTTGCGAACTTCACCAGATAAGATGTAAAGTCCAATGATGTTCGGGAAGGACATTGCCAAGATCATCATGTCCGAAAAGTCCAAGACAGCCCCTAAACTCACAGAGGCTCCTACAACCACAAATACCAAGAACAACATTTTATAGACCATTTCGGAACGTTTGCTCTTTCCAAAAAGATAGGTCCAAGCCCTCATTCCATAATAGGACCATGAAATCATGGTAGAAAATGCGAAAAGGAACACTGCCAAGGCCAACACATAAGGGAACCAAGAGATTTGGCTACCAAACGCATCGGAGGTCAACTGAGCACCGGCCATTCCCTCCACTTCGTGCATTCCGGTAAAAATTAACACCAGAGCCGTAAGGGTACAAACCACTACGGTGTCGATAAACGGCTCGAGCAAGGCCACAAATCCTTCTGATGGGGGATGATTGGTCTTGGCGGCACTATGTGCAATGGCCGCGGAACCCACACCGGCCTCATTGGAGAAGGCTGCCCGTTGGAACCCAACGACCAAAACACCTATTATACCTCCCTTTAAAGCCGAAGGATTTAATGCCCCTTCAAAAATGGCTGAAAATGCAGGACCAATATTTTGTATGTTCATTATAATGACCGCCAAGGCCGCCACAATGTAAACAGAGGCCATAATTGGTACTATCTTACCTGTTACCCTAGCAATACTACTAATTCCGCCAATGATGACCACACCGACCAAAATCGCGGTAACCACACCAAACCAAAATCCGTTGCCTGCCAAAACAGGAAACTGCCCTGCCAATTGCTCGAAGGACTGGTTGGCTTGGAACATATTTCCACCTCCAAAGGAGGCTCCTACAGCAAGTAGTGCAAACACTCCTGCCAATACTTTACCAAATCCTTTCAGGTTTCTTTTTTCAAGACCATATCGCAGATAGTTCATAGGGCCACCAAATACGCGTCCATCAGGAAGTATGTCACGATATTTTACACCAAGGGTACACTCCACAAATTTGGAGGACATCCCCAACAAACCACAGATAATCATCCAAAAAGTAGCTCCTGCGCCCCCTAACGAAACAGCAACTGCAACACCGGCAATGTTTCCAAGACCTACGGTACCGGAAACTGCAGTGGCCAGTGCCTGAAAGTGGGTTACCTGCCCCGGAGCATCGGGGTCGTCATATTTTCCTTTGGCCAGATCCAGCGAATGTTTAAAACCACGAATGTTGATGAATCCCATTCTAAGGGTAAAGAACAATGCGCCAAACACCAACCAAATCACAATAAAAGGAATCCCCTTCATAATCGGGTCCCCGTTGGGGTGCAACATTGGGATGGGTTCGTCATACTCGATTTCAGCAAAATAATGCGCTCCCTGTTCTATAACATGCTCTGGGTTCTGGGAGTTGTAGATTACCCCCCCCTGTTTCACCTTTTGCAAAAGTTTTCCTTTGGCGTTGGATTTTATGGTTATATCACCTCGTTTGTCACTGGATATAATGGCAATATCCTCACCTTTGGCAACACTTGCCTTTTCTTCTTTGAGCCATTCCTTCAACACAAATTTGTCCTGGGTTTCATTACTCCAATCTGGAATACCGATCAATTTTACATCAGCGTAGGCCACAGGGTCGTATATTCCAATGGCTGCAAAGGGGTCCCAAAAAAGAACAGACCCCAAAGCGCTTACTGCCGGGGTCATGGTTCCATTGAAAACTTCAGTGATCGATTCTGTCTCAATTTCAAACTCCTTTGTAATGGAATTGCCTGCAGCATCGGTCACAACTACACTATAAGGTATTCCTTCTACTAGCCCTTGTGCCCTTTTTGATGTGAGCGGCGTACTCTGGTTGCTCCATTTATAGGTATAGGGTTCCACCCCACCATCAACTTCAAGTTCTATGACCCCATTATTTATGTTATCGGAGACATTATAGGTTTTGCCCACTACGGTCAATTCTTGTGAGAAACCTGTGGTTAGTGCAAAAAAAGACAATAGAGTAATAAAATACTTCATATATTGAAATTAGTTAGTTTTTGGTATGGTAAAGGCAGCAATATCTAAAAAAAATTCAACGCTATCAAATTTTATGTTTTTTTAACTAACCTATCTGAAACATTTGATTTAATTTTCGTATTTGCTCCGGTCTTCCCAGAACAATCACCTTACTTTTTGGCTGTAATGTCATATCTGCCTCTGGATTGATGATATATTTTCCGTTCGGGTCTATGTAACCTATAATTGTGCAGCCAGTTTTTCTTCGTAAATCCAAATCCCGTAGCGAATGGCAATCCATTTGATTGGTAAAATCCTCAATGCTCACTTCTTCCAAGTTGGTTGTATGTTCGCCTTCTATGGAGAGTTGATCTAAAAACGTGATCAAGTCGGGCATTACCACTAAAGAAGCCATGTGGTCCCCACCAATTTTATCGGGCATAATTACTTTGTTAGCCCCGGCAAATTCCAATTTTTTTATAGAAGTGATTTGCGACGCCCTACTTATTATAAACAGATTCTTGTTGAGTTGCCTTGCGGACAGCACTATAAAGAGGTTGGCCGCATCGTCGGGCACGGCAGTGATCAAATATTGTGCACGATCGATTCCGGCTTGCAGTAGCACCTCATCCTCATTGGCATCGCCCTCCACAAACAACACATCATCTTCGTGCCTTTCAATAATCTCCTTATCTTTTTCAATAACAACAAAAGGCTTTTTGTAAGCTATCAATTTTTCAGCGGCCTGCATGCCGTTTCTACCAAAACCGCAAACCACAACATGGCTTGAAAGACTATCTACTTGTTTCTTCACTTTTCTCTTTTTTAGTAGTTCCAGCGAATTTCTTCCCAAGATATATTCCGAAACCACAGAAATTGCAAAACCGAATATAAAAATACTGGTGACGATTAAAAATACGGTAAAAATCTTTGCATTGGCATCCAACGGCCTCACCTCCGAAAATCCCACGGTAGTTACCGTAATAATGGTCATGTAAATGGCCTCTATCCATGTAAAATCGGACAGCATTTTATAACCGAATACCCCAAACAAAAGCACCACGACCATTAAGGAAAGTGCCAATACTATTTTGGAGCGTATCAATCTAATCATGATCAGAGGTCAAATACAGAGGTTCTTTTTGTATAGATCAGGTCCTTGATCCGAAGCCAGAATGCAATAAAAAGGTACAGGGCAAAACCAAAACCCAGGGTAACAAAGGTTAAATAGATAAAGCTTGTGCGCACCACACGGGCCCGAATGCCAAGTCGTTCCGCTATGCGACGACAGACCTCAAAGCCTCTTTTTTGAAAATAGTAAAGGGTATTGTAGAACAAAGACATGGTTAAAATTATGTATTTCTATTCAATAATTGTGTACCAATGGCGCATTGCATGCATTTATTTTTAGAGCAGTAATTATTGTAGAGCTCCAACTTTGCTTGACTTTCCAGAGCATTTTGTGTTTTTGAACCTATTTTATCAAAGTTCTTAATGATGGAATTATCTTCCTTGCCCAATTGCGATACCAATGCAATCAATTCTTCGTTCCACTCCTTACCTACATACTTTGCATAGCAAAATTTAAGCGGCAAAATGGTATTGATGATGACCAGGTCGATAAACTTTTTGGATAATTTTTTGGTTCTCTTTTTGGATATCTTGCCAAAGGTGTAGTGGTTTTCCCAATATGGTCCAGCAAAAACGTCAAGGGCTTGATAAATACCTTCCAATTTGTTCAAATCCATCAATGTTGAAAAGATATTGTGGCCGCCAGCATACAGGTTTACCAATTGCGAAACCCGAATGGTCGGGAAATTTAAGGGCCTCAATCCAAAAAACTCTGGTTTTGATCGATTCTCCATCAAACCGAATTTACGAACCAAATATTGGTATTCGTTTTTGAGCTGGAGGAAGTATGCATCCGAACAATCATCAACATTTAAAAGTCCAAAGTGACCAAAAAGCAAGGCTTCCAATTGCAATGGTTCGTTAGTTGTTTTCCTTACTATGGAAAAATCCAATTGCTGGGCCTGTTCCAAAAAATATGCCCCATTCACTTTAGAACCAAAGTTCTTGGACAAGAGCATAAAAAGTACAGCCTCCCAATCATTCTTGGACGCTTCCAACAGTTTCAGTATCAATTTGGACTTATGCTCCAACCGTTCAATGTACAATCGATGCAACCAATTTTCCACCAAAAAGGAATCAAGATCTTCTAAATCCTTTTCGCAGTTAATGAAACTCTTTCGTGAATTTTCCAGTAGGTTTTGGTAGCCACTCAAAAGTTGGTCGGAAACATATTGTTGCACTTCTAAGGTGGGAATTTGGGAACCATCTTTCCTAAAAACAGCAATGTCATCCTCCCAAACTACATGGAGAATGACATTGTCGTAGTTTTCATCTGTTTCATGATGATGCATATACCAATCGGAAGATTTCAAGTGCATCTCCACATTACCGGCCCAAAGCTGTCCACCGATTTCAACCTTGGCATTGAAAAAATCGGGGCCTGCAAACCTGTTTTGGATCCCCGTTGCCTTGATTGCGATGGCTTCGCCGTTACCGGTACATAGCTGTTTTGCTGGAAGCTTGTTGTGCTTCCAAATAAAATATAGTAGGTCTTCTCGCATTGATTTGGGATAAATGGAGGGTTACTCTACTACTTCGCCTTCCCACTCCATAAAGCCACCTTCCAAGTTATATGCATTTTCAATCCCGATACTGTTCATTATGGCGCAGGCTTGCCCGCTACGGTTTCCGGATCGGCAGTAGACATAAAAGTTTTTGGACTTGTCCAGTTTTTCTACTTCGTCCAAAAATTCTTGGCCCAAATAAATATCGATGTTCGTTGCTCCGGGAATGTATCCTTCTTCCACTTCTTCGGGGGTACGTACATCCAAAATAAAGGCGTTATCATCATTTTCCAGTTGCTCCGCCCATTCTTCTTGTGATAAATCTGACATTTTTTTCAATTTAAATTGGTACAAAAATAAAAATCCGAAGCATTACTTCGGATTTCTGGTTGTTTTATTTTTATCGCGGCTTATCTTATACCGCATCCAATGGCTTTTGTTGTTTTAGGATTGATTTCATTACCTGCCAACATGGCATCCACAGCATTTTCAACAAATTTTTCATCTACTTGTGAGGCATCTTGGTAATTATCATCAATGGCTCCAATATATTTTACCATATTTCCTGAATCTTTTTTTTCCAACAAAAAAACATGTGGGGTTCGAGTTGCTCCGTATTGGGGATATATCTTTTGCCCTTCATCGAACAAGTATGGAAAAGTGAAGCCTTTTTCGGCTGCGCGCTCTTTCATTTTTGCAAAACTGTCGCCCGGTTTGGCACTTGGGTTGTTCGGGTTGATGGCAATTACGGGCACACCTTGGGGCTTGTACTTGGCATCCAGTGCAATTATCCTGTCCTCATAAGCTTGTGCATAAGGGCAGGTATTACAGGTAAAGATGACCAAAAAGCCTTTGGCACTATCAAAATCTGACAAGGACACCATGGTTCCGTCCACGTTTTTCAATGAGAAATCGGCGGCCATATCACCAACTTCATAACCAGCATCAAAATTATGTTCGGTCGCAGCCTTGAATCCCATGGCAAAGGCTGCCACAAAAATCAACGCCAGTGCCGACCATCCTAAAATCTTTGTTTTTTTCATAATCGATTAGTTTATGAATGTATTCAACTCTTCGTTCAGTTCTTCGTACGTGAAACCACGCTCGTAAAAAGTTCGCTTATCCTTATTATATATTAAGGTAGCGGGAATAGCCCCGCCCCACCCTTCGGAAACTTTAGGTATCCAATCATTTTGCTTGGGGTCGTCCAAGATAATCACTTCGGATTGGATTCCCTTGTTTTCCACATAAGGTTCCAAACGGGTCTTCCACATATTGGGCATATCCAAACTTACCAAAATCACTTCTACATTATTGTCCTTTTGCTCAGCATGCACCCTTTCAAAATAGGGCATTTCCTTAATACAGGGTTTGCACCATGTAGCCCAAAAATTAATTATGTAGGTTTTGTCGTCCTCCTTGTGCAACAAAGGTTCTAGCCCTTCAAAGTCATAAACGGGGAACTTTACAGCTGCGGTCGTATTATCTTCCTGCGTAACAGTTGCTGTATCAGCTGTTTCTGCTACTTCTTTATCTTCCTTTTTCTTTTCGGCACATCCAAAAAAAATAAAAACCATCAACCCTAAAGCAAATAACTTGTTCATTATGTGAATTTTACATGCTTAAAAATACGTACTGTAAGTTCTTTTTTCCATTCTTTAACAAAAATTTATCGGTCGAATATTTGGATGGGCACAAAAAATCGACATACATTTGTATATACAAATATTGTTTGTACATGAATGTTGAAGAAATTATAAAAACCTCAAAAAAGATTCCCTTGGAACCTAGGACGATTATCCACATGTCGTTGGTTCAAAACAAGATCAATGAGGTTATGACGGGAACTTTGAAACCTTTTGAAGTTTCCATGCAACAATTTAACGTTTTACGGATTTTAAGAGGTCAACAAGGCAATCCGGCAAACCTGTCTACCATCAACGAAAGGATGGTGACCAAAATGAGCAATACCACCCGTTTGGTGGACAAACTAATCACTAAGGGTTATGTGAACCGTTGTGTGTGTCCATCTAACAGGCGCAAGGTAGAAATTTATATTACAGACTCAGGATTGAAGGCACTTTCTCAAATGGACGAAGCTCTGGAAAAAGCACATAGCATTATCTTAAAAAACTTCAACAAAAAAGAATTGGAACAGTTAAACCATCTATTAAATAAATTTTAGACATAATGAGCAACATTTTAGAACATAGAACATGGCGCTACGCCACCAAAAAATTCGATGCCACAAAAAAGGTATCGGACGAAGATTTGGAAACTCTTTTGGAAGCTACACGCTTAAGTGCTTCCTCTTATGGACTGCAACCCTATCACGTTCTTGTCATATCTGACCAAAAAGTAAAGGAACAATTGAAACCTGCTTCGTGGAATCAATCACAAATTACAGATGCATCTCACGTTATCGTATTTGCAAATGCCACTGAATTCGGGGAGGAATTGGTCGACGATTTTTTGGCCAATGTGAGTGAAACCAGAAATATCCCCGAAGAAGGACTAAAAGGATATTCCGACTTTATGAAATCCAAATTGATAGATCTGCCAACAGAGACCAAAAGTAATTGGACCGCTAGACAGGCATATATTGCTTTCGGCAATTTGATGCAGGCCGCGGCAGAACTTAAAATAGACACCTGCCCTATGGAAGGCTTTGAATCTGACAAATACAATGAGATTTTAGGACTAGAGGGTAAAAACCTCAACGCAGCAGTTGTTTTGGCCGTGGGTTATCGTTCCGAAGAAGATGAGACCCAACATTTGCCCAAAGTGAGAAAATCAAAAGAAGAATTATTTACGCTTATATAAATTTTAACCCTTTACAATTAAAAACAGAAATTTAACACAATCATGAAAAAGACAATTTTAAGTTTAACATTGGTTACCCTATTTAGTGCTTCTGCCATCGCAAACCCAATCGAAAAAGAAACCAAAGAAGTGAAGACTACCGAGAGTACCGTAACCTGGAAAGGTTATAAAGTAGGTGGTTCCCACAATGGAACTATCAGCCTAGAGTCTGGTGCCTTGGAATTTGATGGTGAGAAATTGGTTGGCGGTAACTTTGTAGTGGATATGTCAAGTATCAACACCCAAGATTTGGAAGGTGAGTACAAAGACAAATTGGACGGACATCTTAAGTCTGATGACTTTTTTGGAACTGCCGATCATCCCACTGCTTCATTGACTTTCACTAAGGTCAAATCCACTGGGAAAAATTCTTACGAAGTACAAGGTGACCTCACTATTAAGGGCACAACTGAGCCTATCACTTTCGACGTTTCTGTTTATGGAGACAAAGCAACTGCGACTTTGAAGGTTGACAGGACTAAATACGATGTAAAATACGGATCAGGAATCATTGGAACGGCCAAGGATAAATTGATCTATGACGAATTTGATTTGGTAGTTGATCTACAGATGTAATCAACACCTGTTTAGTGTGTAAAAAATCGCGTCCGATAAATTCTCGGACGCGATTTTTAATTTTAAACAAAACAATGTTGTGCCGTTAAAATTTCATCCCTATATTTGATGCAATGATTAACAGAATAGCAAATAACTGGTGGTGGATAAACTTACGTCGAACGTCGTGAGCTAAGTCCCCATTATTATCATATAAGAGGCTTGTCATCACGACAGGCCTTTTTCTTTTTTACGGCTTTAGTTATAATTTCCGCGAAGGCGGAAATCCTAAATGTTGAAAATGAGTTTTTATGTCTATATCATATCAAACAAGAAAATGGGAACCATTTATATAGGCTATACAAACGATTTGAAAAAGAGAATGTACAGGCACAAACATGGCGTGGGCAGCAAATTTGCCAGTAGATATAATCTTAAAACATTAGTCTATTATGAAAAATTTAATTTCCCAATGCCAGCCATTCGAAGAGAGAAACAATTAAAAAAATGGAATAGGAGCTGGAAAATAAACCTGATAAACGATTTCAATCCAGATTGGAAGGATTTAACCTATTTCTTTGATTAACCAAAAAAAGATTTCCACCTGCGTGGAAATAGAAACGAAATGACTTATTCATTAACAACACACTACAAAAAAATTCTTGCGGACACCATTACGCCCGTGAGTGTTTACCTCAAAATTCGGGACAAATTTCCAAACAGCATCCTTTTGGAAAGTAGCGATTACCACGCTAACGACAACAGCTTTTCGTACATCTGCTGCAATCCCATTGCATCTATCAAGGTTGAGAACGAAACCATCACACAAAGGTTTCCAGATGGAACCAAAGAAGTAGCGGAAATTACACCTGAAACCGATGTGACCGAGGTCATCCACAACTTTGGAAAGCTATTCAAAACCACTCAGAACACCTTGCCTGCCGGCGGGCAGGACTTCAAGTTTATATACAACGGACTGTTCGGGTATATGGCCTACGATGCCGTTCGCTATTTTGAAGACGTAGCGATTTCCAAAAAAGAAGATTCGGTGAACATTCCGGATATTTATTACGCGGTGTATCAGAACATCATTGCCATCAATCATTTTAAGAACGAGGCTTATTTGTTCGCACATTGTTACAACACCGAGAGCAATGTAGATGAGATTGAACAACTTTTCAATGTCCGCACTTTTTCATCCTATAACTTTAATAAAGAAGGTGAGCCAGAATCAAACCTAAAGGATGAAGATTACAAAGACCAGGTAGCCTTGGCCAAAAAGCATTGCCAACGTGGCGATGTATTTCAATTGGTGCTTTCCAGAAGGTTCAAACAAAGGTTTAAAGGAGATGAATTTAATGTTTACCGGGCATTACGTTCCATTAACCCCTCCCCTTACCTGTTCTATTTTGATTACGGCAACTTTAAAATATTTGGAAGCTCTCCCGAAGCACAACTTATCGTAAAAGATGGCAAAGCTGAAATACATCCCATTGCCGGAACTTACAAACGTACCGGTAACGATGAAAAGGACGCCGAACTGGCAAAAAAATTGGCACAGGACGAAAAAGAGAACAGCGAGCACGTAATGTTGGTGGATTTGGCTCGAAACGACCTCAGCCGCAACGGAAATACCGTAAAAGTGGAAACTTATCGAGAAGTACAATATTTCTCCCACGTTATCCACTTAGTCTCAAAAGTGACCGGGCAAAAGAAAAAGGACAGCACTACCATGAAAGTGGTCGCCGATACGTTCCCTGCTGGGACCTTGAGCGGCGCCCCAAAACACATGGCCATGCAGCTTATTGAAAAATACGAGAAAACCAGTAGGTCTTATTACGGTGGGGCCATCGGGTTCATGGATTTTGATGGCAACTTTAACCACGCCATTATGATCCGGACATTCTTGAGCAAGGACCACGAACTGTATTACCAAGCAGGGGCAGGTTTGGTGGCAGCATCCAACCCGGACGATGAACTCCAAGAAACCTACAACAAATTGGGCGCATTGAACAAAGCGCTGGAAATTGCCGAAACTATCTAAACATGGGAAGAAAGATTTTAATGATAGACAATTACGATAGCTTCACCTACAACTTGGTGCACTATCTAGAAGATTTGGATTGCGAGGTGACCGTAAAACGAAACGACCAACTTACTTTGGACGAGGTAGAACCGTTTGACTATGTGGTTTTGTCTCCTGGACCAGGAATTCCCGATGAAGCAGGATTGCTAAAGGAAATCATAAAAACCTACGCACCAACTAAACGTATTTTTGGCGTTTGTCTGGGCCTACAAGCCATCAGTGAGGTCTTTGGAGGTACCTTAATCAATTTAGACCAAGTCTACCATGGGGTTGACACCACCATAACCATCACCAAAGACGATCCTATTTATAAGGATATGCCCAAAACGCTTCAGGTAGGGCGGTACCACTCTTGGGTAGTAGACCCGAATTTACCCGATACACTGGAAATCACCGCGGTAGATGAGAACGGACAAATTATGTCACTTCGACATAAAGAATACGACGTGACCGCTGTACAGTTTCATCCAGAATCGGTTTTAACGCCCGAAGGAAAACAAATGCTAAAAAATTGGTTGGAAAGCTAATTCCATGTCATTCCTACGGAACCCTGAGCGGAGTCGAAGGGAAAACAGGAATTCAAACAAACCTAATTAAATGAAAGATTCCACATCATGCTTCGACTCCGCTCAGCATCCAAGTGGAATGATAAAATACTAAAATGAAAGAGACATTAAATAAATTAATAAATCACGAAATACTCCCCAAGGAGGAAGCCAAGCAAATTTTGGTGAACATTGCCAATGGAGAATACAACACCTCACAAATAGCCGCTTTTTTAACCGTTTATATGATGCGGAGCGTAACCATTGAGGAACTGGAAGGCTTCCGTGATGCCCTATTGGAACTTTGCTTGGCTGTTGACCTTGCCGAATACGACCCAATCGACCTTTGCGGAACCGGCGGGGATGGAAAAGACACCTTCAACATTTCCACTTTGGCTTCTTTTGTAACGGCTGGTGCGGGAATCCACGTGACCAAACACGGAAACTATGGAGTTTCTTCCAAATGTGGGAGTAGCAATGTGATGGAGTTTTTGGGCATCAAATTCAGTAATGATGCTGATTTTTTAAAGAAAACCATTGAAGAGGCAGGTATCTGCGTGCTCCACGCTCCACTCTTCCACCCCGCCATGAAAAATGTGGCACCCATCCGAAGGGAATTGGCCGTGAAAACATTTTTCAATATGTTGGGACCTATGGTGAACCCAGCATTCCCGAAAAACCAAATGGTAGGTGTGTACAATCTGGAATTGGCGCGAATGTATGGTTACCTTTATCAGAATACGGATAAAAAATTCACCGTTTTAAACGCGTTGGATGGGTATGATGAAATCTCGTTGACGGGTGACACCAAGACCATTTCCAACAATACCGAAGCCATATTGAAGCCCGCTGACTTTGGAGTAGAAAAAATTTCACAACAGGAAATAACCGGAGGTGAAGATGTAGCTGAATCCGCCCAGATATTCATGAGTATTTTGCAAGGAAAGGGCACCGAGGCCCAAAATAACGTGGTTTGCGCCAATGCAGGGGTGGCCATTGCCACTACACAAGGCATCACACCCAAGGAAGGGTTTGAAAAAGCAAAAGAATCGTTGCTTAGCGGCAAAGGATTGGAAGCTTTGAGAAAGTTGCAAGAATTGAGTAATGAATAGTGTCATTATATGAGATTCTTCACTGCGTTCAGAATGACAAAAAAACAAATGTCGTTCCTGCGAAAGCAGGAATCCAACAGAAATAAAAAAATTAGATTCCACATCAGGGTGGAATGACAAAAACAGCATGAACATACTAGACAAAATAGTAGCCGATAAACGCCAAGAAGTCGATTTAAAAAAATCTCTGATAACCCTGCCCCAATTGGAGGCCTCGGTAATGATGGAACGCACCTCCGTCTCCTTGGCAGAAGTATTGCGCAAGAGCAACTCGGGGATTATTGCGGAGCACAAACGCCGTTCCCCATCCAAATCTGTAATCAATCAAAGTTTAAGTATACAGGATGTGGCCAAGGGTTATACCAATGCAGGTGCCTGCGGAATATCCGTACTCACTGATGGCAAGTACTTTGGCGGCTCGTTGGATGATCTGGTGCTCGCAAGGGCATCCACCAACATTCCCATTTTGCGAAAAGAGTTCATCATAGATGAATATCAAATTATAGAAGCCAAAGCTTATGGTGCAGACGTAATTTTATTGATTGCCGCTATTCTGTCCAAAGAAGAGATAAAAACCTTGTCCGAACTGGCCAAAGGTTTGGGACTGGATGTATTGCTTGAGGTACATAATGAAGAAGAACTCGAAAAATCCCTAATGCCAAGTTTGGATATGTTGGGAGTAAACAACCGCAACCTTAAAACTTTTGAAGTTGATTTGGACATCAGCAAATCATTATCGGTTAAAATACCTGATGATTTTGTGAAAGTTTCCGAGAGCGGCATTAGTTCGGTTAAGGCCATTCGGGATTTAAAAGCGTTTGGCTATAAAGGTTTTTTAATCGGGGAAAATTTTATGAAGACGGACAATCCGGGTGAAAATGCAAAAAAATTTATTGATGAATTAAAAAAATAACGTCATTTCGAAATGAGCGTAGCGATTGAGAAATCTCACACTAGATTTCTCACTTCGATTTCGACTTTAGTTTATCCTGAGCATAGTCGAAGGGCTCAATCTGACATTTCAAAATGACAAAGAACAGCACTATGAGACTAAAAATCTGCGGCATGAACCACAACCCCATCGAGGTAGCAAAATTGCAACCCGATTATTTGGGTTTTATTTTCTGGGAGCCATCCTCTCGATATTTTTCGGGAGAAATGCCCGAATTGCCCAGTTCCATCCAAAAAGTGGGAGTTTTTGTAGACGCACCTTTGGATGAAGTCATCCAAAAAGTTGAGCAATATCAATTAAACGCGGTACAACTCCATGGTAAGGAAAGTGCCGATTATTGCCAAAAACTAAAAAAGAGCTTTCTGTCATTTCGAGCGCAGTCGAGAAACCAGAAAGAATCCCAGGAGAATAAGGTCTCGACTGCGCTCGACCTGACAAAGCTAGAAATCATTAAAGTATTTTCCATCAAGGATGATTTTGATTTTGATCTATTGAAAGATTATGAAGAGGTCTGCGATTATTTTCTTTTTGACACCAAAGGAAAATTACCTGGCGGCAATGGCTATGCGTTTGACTGGTCCGTTTTGCAAAACTACCCATCCAACAAACCCTACTTTTTAAGTGGTGGCATTGGATTGGATTCCAAAGAAAAATTACAAGAGTTTTTAAACAGTCCAGCTTCCAAAAACTGCTTCGCCATAGATGTGAACAGTAAATTTGAACGAGCGCCTGGATTAAAAAATATAGAAGATTTAAAAATATTCATCGAATCGCTAGAGAGCGGTCGCAACTAAAAAAAGAAACCTATGAAGAGCTATCATGCGGATGAACGGGGGTATTATGGTGAGTTCGGGGGAGCATTTATCCCGGAAATGCTGTATCCCAATTGCGAAGAGCTTCGGCAGAACTACCTCAGTATTATGGAAGAACCTTCGTTCAAAGAAGAATTCCATCAATTGCTGAAAGATTATGTGGGCAGGCCCACACCGCTTTATTTCGCCAACCGTCTATCCGAAAAATACAACACAAAAATCTATCTGAAACGCGAAGATTTGTGCCATACCGGAGCCCATAAAGTCAACAACACCATTGGGCAAATACTGATGGCCAAAAAGTTGGGCAAAAACCGAATCATTGCAGAAACTGGTGCTGGACAACATGGTGTGGCCACTGCTACGGTCTGTGCTCTTATGGGGATTGAATGCATAGTTTATATGGGTGAAATAGATATTGCCCGCCAAGCACCTAACGTTGCCCGTATGAAAATGTTGGGCGCAGAGGTCAGGCCCGCAACATCGGGCAGTAAAACCTTAAAAGATGCCACCAACGAAGCTATCAGGGATTGGATTAACAATCCCGTGGATACGCATTACATTATTGGTTCCGTGGTCGGTCCCCACCCATACCCGGATATGGTAGCACGATTTCAATCTGTAATTTCCGAAGAAATCAAAAGTCAACTTCAAGAAAAAGAAGGACGCGAAAAACCTGATTATGTGGTAGCCTGTGTAGGTGGCGGAAGTAATGCTGCGGGAGCGTTCTACCATTATCTTGATACTCCGGACGTAGGCATCATTGCCGTGGAAGCCGCAGGAAAAGGCATTCATTCGGGTGAAAGTGCTGCCACCTCCGCCTTAGGCAAAGTAGGCATTATCCATGGTAGCAAAACCTTGTTGATGCAGACCCAAGATGGACAGATTACCGAACCCTACTCCATTTCGGCAGGATTGGATTACCCGGGTGTAGGGCCCATGCACGCACATTTGTACACGTCTGGCAGGGGTGAGTTTATTTCCATTACCGATGATGACGCTATGAAGGCTGGTTTGGAGCTTTGCAAACTGGAAGGTATTATCCCAGCTATTGAATCTTCCCATGCCCTCGCCATTTTTGAGGACAGGAAATTCAATCCAGATGATGTGGTGGTGGTAAACCTATCCGGACGTGGCGACAAAGATTTACAGAACTATATTGATTATTTTAAATTATAATTTTATGTCATTCCTGAGAAAGCAGGAATCCAATGAAAAATTAATTGTATATCCGTAATTGTACCAGTGGCCTTTAAGATTTGTACCTATGCTTTGTTTTTGTCCTCTTGAGCGCAGTCGAAAGGCAGACAAAAACATCTCGACTGCGCTCGATATGACATTTGGATTGACCTCTGGTACAATTGTGTATAATCGAAAAAAATTAAAATGAACAGAATCAAACAAAAACTACAAGAGGACAAAAAAATCCTCTCCATATACTTTTCGGCTGGTTATCCCAATTTGAACGACACCGTTAAAATCATCGAAGATTTGGAAAAAAGTGGGGTCGACCTCATCGAAATAGGGCTTCCGTTCAGTGACCCTTTGGCCGATGGCCCAACCATTCAGGAAAGCTCCACCGCTGCGTTAAAAAATGGAATGAACACGGCTTTGCTCTTTGAGCAATTAAAAGACATTCGCAAAACGGTTTCCATTCCTTTGATCCTAATGGGTTATTTTAATCCAGTACTTCAATATGGTGTGGAGGAGTTTTGCACTAAATGTGAAGAAATTGGTATTGATGGACTCATTCTACCAGACCTTCCTTTAGATGTTTACAACGAGGAATACGAAGCCATTTTCAAAAAACACGGACTGATCAACGTCTTTTTAATTACCCCACAAACTAGCGATGAACGTATCAAAGCTATTGATGAAGCCTCCGAGGGTTTTATTTATATGGTAAGTTCCGCGAGTACTACGGGAGCCAAACAAGGTTTTGGAACGGAACAATCAGCCTATTTTGAGCGTATTGCCAACATGCAGTTGAAAAACCCTCAAATTGTTGGGTTTGGCATTAGTAATGCGGAAACTTTTGTTCAAGCAACGGAAAAAGCCAAAGGAGCTATCATTGGTTCGGCCTTCATCAAACATTTAACAGAAAATGGAGTGGACGGTATTGGTGACTTTGTGAGGCAAATTGGTTAAATTTCAGCTTTTAAAATCAATGCTGATTTGTCTCATGAAAAAAATACTATCCCTAGTTTCCCTGTTGTTAACTTTTTCCCTTTCGGCGCAAGATGATGTTGCCGTAAAATCACAGGTGGCACATGCCATTAACGAGATTCGTGAATTTATAGCCATTCCCAACGATGCGCTGGATGCTGCGGATATTGACCGAAACATTATGTGGCTAAAACGAAAGTTCGGGGACAGGGGCTTCAATACTGCCGTTTTGGATACAGAGGGGCTTCCTCTGTTTTTTGCGGCCACGCCTGTGAGCGGTGAAAAACCTACGGTACTTATTTATATGCATTTTGATGGGCAATCCGTAGACCCATCCAAATGGGATCAACCCAATCCTTACCAGGTGGTTTTGAAAGCACCGAAAGATGGTGGGTTTGAAACGGTTTCCTTTGATGAACTGGGTGACGATATCAACTACGATTGGCGTTTATTTGGGCGATCTACTTCGGATGATAAATCACCTATTGTGATGCTCTTGAACGCCATGGATTTATTAAAGAAAGATGGCAAAGAAATTCCTTTTAACATAAAAGTGATTTTGGACAGTGAAGAGGAGAAGAGCAGCAAACCCTTGCCCGCTGCCGTGAAGCAGTACCGCGAACTTTTGGAATCCGATTTTTTGATGATCGTAGACGGACCTGTTCATGCTTCGGAAAATCCAACGGTGGTTTATGGGTGCCGTGGCATCACCACCTTGACACTTACCACCTATGGGCCCATAAAACCACAGCATAGTGGACATTATGGTAATTACGCTCCAAATCCAGGGTTCCAATTGGCACAATTACTGGCCACCATGAAAGATACCGAAGGTAGAGTGACCATTCCCGGCTATTACGATGGTATTTCCATTGACGAAAAAACTGATTCCATATTAAAAAGTGTTCCTGATAGTGACGAGGCCATTGCAGAGAAACTTCAGTTTAAAACTGCCGAAAAAGTGGGCAGTTATTATCAAGAAGCCCTGCAATACCCATCCTTGAACATTCGTGGATTGGGCTCGGGCTGGGTTGGCGACAAGGCACGAACCATTGTTCCTGAAAGCGCTACCGCTGAACTGGATTTGAGGTTGGTAGTAGAGAGTGATGGAGATCGTCTTAAAAACTTAGTAAAGGACCATATCACTAAACAGGGATACAAAGTATTGGACCATATACCTTCCAAAGAGGAGCGTATGCAGTTTGATAAAATTATAACCGTAGCCGAAGGAAGCGTAACCGATGCTTTCCGCACCGATCTGGATAATCCTTATGGCAAGTTTATCGTAAACACTTTAAACAAAAGTTTTGAGGAAGAGGTCATTCAAATCCGTACCATGGGTGGCACAGTGCCAATCTCGCCTTTTATCAACGAATTGAAAATTCCTGCCTTTATTGTACCTGTAGTGAACCCTGATAACAACCAACATAGCCCAAACGAGAATATCAAAATTGGTCAGTTGGCCTATGGTATTAAGGCGTTTTATGGGATTCTTTCTTCTAAAATGAATAAAAATATACCAGATTAGACATTTAATCGTTTTCTAGAAAACCGAAATGTGAAAAATATTACAAAACTGGTTTTGGGAATTGCTTTTTGTCTAGGCTCATGCAGCCCAAAAATATCTACCTCTATTAGAAAGGAGTACGAAACGCTTAACTATGAAGAAGAGGTAGTTGTGCTTCAAATCAATGACAAACAACCTGATGATGCTGAAGTACTTGGAATTGTGAAAGTAGGAGATACTGGGTTTAGTACAAAATGTAACTATGAAACTGTTTTGGACAAGGCCAAACTGGAAGCTAGAAAGGCTGGCGGCAATGGCATTAGAATCACAAAACACAAAAAGCCCAATTTTTGGAGCACTTGCCATAGAATTGACGCACTTATTTTAAGATTATCTGAATAATATATCACCATATCCATGAAAAACCTCTACATAATTTTAATTATTCCCTTTGTGTGCCAATTTGGCTTTTCCCAAGATTTAATAGTTACTACATCCAACGATTCAATCAATTGTAAAATCACCAAAGTAAAAAGGGATCAAATTTTTTTTGTCTTCAAAAAGAATAGCGAAGTACAAAGTACATTGATTCCTTTAAAGAATGTGGCATCATATAGATATGATTTTTATGAGGAACCCAATATTTCTAAAGATGAAATACCCGGGTCCAATAAAAATTCAGGTTTTAGAATCGGAGTCAATGCGGGGTATAGTTATGACCCGGGAAAAGATTATGATTCAGGATCTTCTGAACTGAACAACTATTTTGACAAACTAAGGTCAGGGTATCATATAGAGGGTAGCACTATTTATTTGTTCGATGAATATTTTGGATTAGGTGTCAGATATAGCTATTACAATGCCAACAATGAATTAATTGGTGCGTTCGAAGACCCATCAATAGTCTACAGAGATGATATAACTGTCAATTTTATAGGACCTCAGTTCAGTTTGAGATTTTTAAATCAATCCAAAAAGAATGCTTTCTTTCTAAATTCCTCTATAGGCTACCTATCTTACAAAAATGAGCAAGATTATTCCAATCCAGTCAAAATCACAGGAAATGCCATAGGATTTGTTTCTGAAGTGGGATATGACATTGGTATTGCCGAAAATTGGTCGTTGGGACTGCAAATAGGAATAACAGCGGGAAGGGTGAAGAAAGTCACCTTTGATGATGGAACCTCTACTGAAGAAATTGAATTGCCAAAAAACCAACGCCCCCAAGGAAGTGGACGAATAGATTTTGGGATGGGTCTTAGGTACTATCCCTAATCAATAAAAAACTCCCGATATTGCATCACCCTAAAATCAAGGGTATTGAAATCAGGGTTTTTGTTTTTTAAATCTTTGTAGGCCTGTAAACTTCCAACGGCTCGGTTGGCAGCTCCCGAAGGTGCCGTCAATGAGACGGTCTTAACCATTCTCGACTCTGCTTGAACTGACATTGGACTTGAAAGTTTCAAATGATGGATTCGAGGCACCTCATTGGATACTACTTTCAGTTTAAGACCATGCGCTTTCAACTGTCTGCGAAAGAAATATTCCGGACCATTTTTGCTGTTGCCACCCATGAACAACACTGTTTGAATGTTGGGGTACGCTTGCAAATACCCGACCAAATCCCGAAGAACCACATTTTGCATACCCAAATCGGAGGCATCAATTTTTTCGCGTTCGGCACTTTCTACAATATCGCAGACCCCAATTTTATTTTCAATCAGAAAACGCTTGCGTTGCTCAACGGCTTCATTTGAGGTTTCATATTTCAGCCCCAAATCGAAGATTCTATCAAGAATGGGCCAAAGTTGTCCATTGCAACTGCCATAACAGAAATCAACATCTTGTGCCTTAAGTTCTCCTGTGGTAAAACGAGGTGGCGGCAGGGTACCTACAATCAGTTTGGTCGCCTCTGACAATAAAAAGGGGTCATAGGGATGGGTATGCTTAAAAAGTTGTGAGCTCAAAATTGAAAGTATTCCGTATTTGGGTAAAAATAAACAATCAGTATGATGCTTTTAAATTTTACACCATACTGATTGCTACTATTAGATTTGAGAACAAATCAGAAACTAAGCCGAGTTCCTACTTGCATTAATGTTTCCGTACAACGAACGCGTTACAATTTTTTCGTAGAGTTCTTTGTATTCTGAATTTTGGGTAATGTGATACAAGGCATTTTGCTGAATCACCAACAATGGCAATACAATCTTTTCCCTGATTTTCACCGATTCTCTTGATACGGCTTCGTCTTCCATCAAAATTTTAAGACCGGAAATCTGTAGCAACATCTTTTTTGACAATTGGAATTCATCGTGTAAAATGTTCCAGAAGTCCCCAAATTCGGGATCATCCTTCATATAACTGGTCAAATCAAAATTGGTTTTGGCCAGGGACATCATACTGTTCAGCATTAACGCTTTAAAGAAAGGAACCTCTTTGTAAAGTTTTTTAACCTCGTTCAATCGCCCTTCTTCTTTTAACTGCATAAGGGCGGAACCTAACCCAAAATACCCCGGGACATTCTGTTTTAACTGGCTCCAAGAACCTACAAACGAAATGGCGCGTAGGTCGGATAGTGTCAACTGCTTTTTGTTCCCACGTTTACCAGGCCTACTACCTATATTGGCTTTGGTATAATATTTTAAAGTACTCCTATTCTCTAAATACGGAATAAATTTTTCGTGTTGCTTCAACGAATCATACTTTCCAAAACTTAGTTCGGAAAGTTCTTCAATAAGTTTACGTTGCGCTGCAGAAATGGTGTGCTCTTTACCAAAAAGGTTGTTGCTTATCCCGGCTGTGAGCATTTGCTCAGAATTATGAATAAACTGCTCCTTGGTTCCGTAGGTACTGGTAATGGTCTGCCCTTGAATGGTAAGCTGAATCTCGTGATTGGCCACATCCTTGGTCTGGGCGGCGTAGAACCTATGGGTCTTACCTCCACCCCTTGCCGGTGGCCCTCCCCTACCATCAAAGAAAATGGCATTGATCCCGTTTTTCTTGCAGACTTTACTCAAGGTTTCCTTGGTCTTCAAAATAGACCAGTTGGCTTTTAAGTAACCTCCATCTTTGGTACCATCGGAAAATCCGAGCATGATCGTATGGATATCTCTTCTTCGTTCCAGGTGCTTTCTATATTGTGGAATATCGAACAAGGTTTGCATCACTTCCTCGGAAGCATCCATACCGTTCATTGTTTCGAACAATGGAACAATATCAAAAGTGATTTCTTTCTCGTCCCAACCGCACCATCTGAACAATCCAAATACGAACAACACGGAAAAAATATCTTCGGAATTACTGATGATATAACGGTTACATCCATCTTCACCGTTTTTATCCTGAATTGCTTTCAAGTTTTGAATATTGAGAATGGTATCTTTTACAATGTCATCATCAAAATCCTTTGGATTAAGTTTGTAATCACCTTGGAGCAATAAATCCACCAACTCCTTTTCCTTGAGTTCATCCAAACTTTCCTTGATGGCCCCTTGCTTTTTAAGCACGGTTTCCACCACCAATTTATGTTTGCTGTGATCTTGACGGATATCCAAGGTTGCAAAATGTGTTTTAAAGATGTGGACCTTATCTATAAACTGATCCAACTCATTCAAATATAAGCCGTGATAATGTTCGATCAGCTCTTCTCTCACTGCACTTAAATGTTCAATAATGCCTTCGTAGGAAATTGCCGCATTGGGATCGAACATGGCCTGGTACATTTTACCGCTCAACTCATTAAGATGCCCTTGCATTCCTTTAAAGGTCAATTTTTTACGGAGGTCCTTCAATTCGTTGTAATAGCACTTCATTAAGGTGAGCCTGAGTTCGTCGGCCACTTGTTTGGTGATATCGGCCGTTACAAATGGGTTTCCATCTCGGTCACCCCCTGGCCAAAATCCAAGCTTCATAAGGTTGTAGTTCTCAAACTTTTCATCCTTAATGTTGCCTTTTACATATTGGTAGAGTTCTCCAACAGCATCATAATAGGTGTTACGAAGAATATAGATGATATTTTTCGCCTCATCCAAGGGCGTAGGTTTTTTAGCATTGATCAAAGAGGTCAAACCCAATTGTTGCAGGGTTACATCAATATCATGAATCCTATCTTCATCAATCAACGAACGAAGCTCTGCAATGATGTCCAAAACGGCCGGGGTGTAAAACTGCGTGGGATGTGCCGTTAAAACAATACGCGCACTAAAGGTTGATAATTTTTTGGAGACCTTGTCCCAGTTTTTGGTACGGTTTACCAACTCAAAATAATCCTTAATGGTCAACGAACTACTGTACTCCTGAAGTTTGGGAAATGCGGAATCCTCAACACTATCGTACAGCACCACTTGGCGCTCTACGTATTGAATGATACGGAACATAAAATCCAATCGTTCCCGTTCGTCTTGAATATCCACGAAGTTGGAAAAGAATACATCCAGAATCTCTTGGGGTTCCTTGCCTGCCTTTAGCCCTTTCTCGCACTGATCGAGCAAAAGAGGGATAAGAATTCCCACATTTTCTACGTTCTTGTATGGCAAGCTAAGGAAAAGGCTATTATAGATATTAAACTTATTGGTTACCGATTTTTTAAACTCTTCTAACCGTTTAGTCTGCTGCATGAATTTGGTTTATGTTAGTGTTAAAAATAGACAAACACCCAAAGGTCGTGAATAATGTGTAACCTCTGGGTTAAATTTAAGTGTATCACAATTTAAGGCATGTGCAATTCAATCGTAACAACATGCCCTGAATCGACTATAACTTAAAGATTACTTCGGATTTTACCAAAGTTTTTTATCGGATGAACACGGGTTCGTTTTTCTTTACCGTGTGCTCCTCACTGTAAAGATAGCCGTCGTAGTCAAAATTCTTGATATCGTCCAGCGTTTCGGCTCCTGTGTCCAAGATATAACGGACCATGGAACCACGCGCTTTTTTGGCGAAAAAACTAATGACTTTCAGCTTATCATTTTTCCAATCTTTAAAGACAGGTGCAATCACGGGAACCTTAAGGTTCTTATCGTCCACAGCACTAAAGTATTCGTTGCTCGCCAAGTTCACGAACAACTCATCCTCGGCCAATTCATTGTTCAGGTAATCGGTGAGCTGTTTTTTCCAAAATTCGTACAAATTCTTTTTGCGGCCCACCTTTAATTGTGTGCCCATTTCCAATCGGTAGGGCTGAATCAAATCCAAAGGTTTAAGTACGCCGTATAAACCGGACAAAATTCTTAAAGTATCCTGCAAACGACCTAATTTATCTTCAGAGATGGTGTAGGCATCCAAACCTTGGTACACATCGCCATTAAAAGCATAAACGGCAGGTCGTGCATTATCAACTGTAAAGGGCAGTGAAAATTGTTGATTGCGTTCCCAGTTCAAGTCCGCCAGCTTATCGGAAATGGACATCAACCTCGACAATGCTTTTGGTTTTTTCTTCTTTAAAACTGCATTCAATTTTTTTGCTTGTTCCAAGAATTGGGGTTGACTATATTTTGATGTGGGCAAAGCCGTATCGTAATCAAGTGACTTTGCAGGAGATATCACAATCTTCATCTTGTTCTAATTTTTAGTAAAAATAGCGAGGATTTTATTTATTTGGAAGGGTATTCCAATGGTGTTTTCAATCTTAAGATTGAAGAAACCTATGATTCGTGATGCTTGGCATAGCCACGCCACTTTTCAATACAATTTACCATATCCTCGGGCAGTTCGGAATCAAAACGCATAAACTCACCCGTTACAGGATGTTCAAAGCCAAGTGTTTTGGCGTGCAAGGCCTGTCTGGGCAGCACCTTAAAGGTATTATCCACAAATTGTTTGTACTTGGTAAAGGTAGTTCCCTTTAAAATTTTGTCGCCCCCATAGCGTTCATCGTTGAACAGGGTATGCCCAATATATTTCATGTGCACCCTAATTTGATGTGTTCTTCCCGTTTCCAGCTTGCAGGAAATCAAAGTAACGTAGCCAAAACGTTCCAATACCTTATAATGAGTTACGGCATCTTTACCCTCGTCACCTTCTGGAAAAACCATCATTTGCAGGCGGTTTTTAGGGTTTCGAGCTATATGACCTTCTACGGTGCCTTCATCTTCTTCCACATTGCCCCAAACCAAGGCCACGTATTCACGCTCACTGCTCTTGTCAAAAAACTGCTGGGCCAAATGGGTCATTGCGGATTCTGTTTTGGCGATGACCAGCAATCCAGAAGTATCCTTATCGATGCGATGTACCAATCCGGGCCTATCGGAACTATTGTTCGGCAAGTTTTCAAAATGGTATACAAGCGCATTAATCAATGTGCCCGAGTAATTACCATGACCAGGATGCACCACCATACCGGCAGGCTTGTTCACCACCAAAAGCACATCATCCTCATAAACAATGTCCAAAGGAATGTCTTCTGGCGTTAACAAAAACTCATAGGGCGGATGTTCGAACATCACTTTTACCTCATCACCCGCTTTTACTTTGTAATTTTGTTTTACAATGGTACCGTTCACCCAAATATGGCCTTTTTTGGCCGCTTGCTGAATTTTGTTCCGCGTAGCGTTTTCGATAAAGTTCATCAGGAATTTATCCACGCGCAAAGGTTCCTGACCTTTGGAGGCCACAAAACCATGATGCTCGTACAGCTCATCTTGAGATAGTTCATCTTGATTGTCCGGAGTATTCATGTTTATTGGGAATCTGCCTGTACCCTAGCACTACCGGGTATGGTGCCATTTCCGCAAATCAACTCCACTTTGGAGGTTTTGGGCAGTTTATCTCCCGGTTTTATGTATTTTCCTTTGTATTTCATGTTGTACACCATATCCTTCCCCAACTCATCAATATAGGTAACGCGCTCCACATCCAAACCTACGGCCTTGAGCATGGAAGCGGCATTCCGTTGGGTAACTTGGATGATATCCGGGACGGTCACCTTTTTGTATCCAGAAGGGTTTACCGTAAAATATATTTTTCGGTTGGATTTAACCTTGTTCCCTGCGGGCGGATTTTGATCCAAAATGGAAAATCTGGGATAATCGGGGTTAAAGTTGGAAGAATCCAACACTTGATATCTGAGTCCCGCTTCCTCGACTGCTTTTCGCATCTCCATAACCGACATTTTGGAAAAATCGGGCACTTCTACAAATTCACCATGGTTGGTGGTGTTCTTTAGCCATTGCAAAGTAAGAAACACCAAGACCACAACGGCCAAAGCTGCCAATCCAAGCTGAATCAAAAAAGTCTTGCTTTTTAAAAATTTGAAAAAATTCTTCATGTAGTTCACCTTAACGGAACAAATATAGGAAAGCCAACCCTTTTTTCTTTATTTTGGCTTTGTGATATTTTACAAGTCAATGAAAAAGAACATTGCCATAATTATGGGCGGCTATTCCAGCGAGTACCATATTTCCATTAAAAGTGGAAATGTGGTGTACAAATATCTGGATAAAAAAAAGTACAATGCGTACCGAATCGTGATTACCAAAGAGAAATGGTTTTATTTGGATGCATCCGATAATGAGATACCTATTGATAAATCAGATTTCAGTATCAAGGTCAACAGGGACAAGGTTAATTTTGATTGTGTTTTCAACGCCATCCACGGAACACCGGGCGAAGATGGCCTAATGCAGGCTTACTTTGAACTTTTGGGCATTCCACAAACCTCTTGCAACCATTACGAAGCTGCGCTGACTTTTAACAAACGGGATTTGCTGAGTACGCTAAAGCCCTATGGAGTGCCTTGTGCAACTTCCTATTATTTGAACAAAGGGCAATCGGTGGACGAGGACGCCATTGTGAGAAAAGTAGGGCTTCCTTGCTTTGTTAAGGCCAACAGGGCGGGCAGCAGCTACGGAATATCCAAAGTGCATAAAAAGGAGGATTTGAACACGGCCATAGCAAATGCATTTAAAGAAGACACACAAATTATTATAGAATCTTTTTTGGATGGCACCGAAGTATCAGTCGGTGTGATTACCTATCGGAACGAAGTAACAGTGCTCCCAGCGACCGAGATTATTTCTGAAAACGATTTTTTTGATTTTGAGGCCAAATACATGGGCAAATCGCAAGAGATTACACCCGCAAGGATTTCCAATACACAGGAGGCCAATGTGAGGGAATTGGCGGAATATATCTACAAGACCTTGGGTTTAAAAGGCTACACTCGAAGTGAGTTTATTTTTATTGGTGATGTACCACATCTGCTCGAAATAAACACAACCCCGGGACTTACCGAGGAAAGCCTTCTGCCACAGCAGGCCAAAACAGCAGGAATTTCCCTTGAGGCACTTTTTGATAGCGCTATTGTTGAAGCTTTGCGATAGAAACCTTATTTTTAAAAAACTTTATTCCATAACATGAGACGCGCATTGTTTCCTGGTTCCTTTGACCCACTTACTTTAGGGCATTACGATATTATTAAAAGAGGGGTCACCCTGTTCGATGAATTGGTGATTGCCATCGGGATCAACGCGGATAAAACATATATGTTTTCGCTGGAAGAACGCGTTAAATTTATAGAAGAAGCGTTTAAAGACGAACCAAAAATCAAAGTGACCACCTACAAGGGAATGACCGTAGATTTTTGTAAAAAAATAGAAGCCAATTTTATATTAAGAGGATTGCGCAATCCAGCAGATTTTGAGTTTGAAAAAGCCATTGCCCACACCAACCGTAAACTGTCGGAAATCGAAACAGTTTTTTTATTGACATCTTCCGGCAAATCTTACATCAGCTCTTCCATAGTTCGCGATGTTATTAGAAATGGCGGCGACTATACTGGCTTAGTACCTGACACTGTTGTGGTAAAAAAATAAAATCATTTCCTTTTTCAATAATTGACCGTAGGTAAATTCTTTCTTTTGTGAATTTTTCAAACCATAACTAACCCATCGAATACAACATTTATCCATGCTTTCACAACAATAAATCTACCTGACAATTCAATAATTATACATTTGGTCAGAAATTTCTTAGCGGTAGAACGTTTTTAAACATCCCCCGAGTTTTGAAAGCAGTTGAAAGAGTTGACCAATTTTATTTACTAAAACAGTTGCCAAAGGCAACCGCTCTCCTTTGCAAGAAAGGCATCGTACAGGATGCCTCCTGTTCATGGCTCGAAATTTTTGGTCAATCCTTACAAGACAAGAACCACCAAACCAAAATTTTTCCATTATATCCAGAGATTTTAGATCTAGAGAAAAAGCTCAAGGAGCATACCCCCTTTTCCCTTAAACATAAAATAAAAAGCAGCAAGGGCACCCGCCATTTGAAAAGCTATTTTGCCCCATGGTTCGATGAAAAGGAGAATGTGATCGGGACCATTGTCCAAACTGACGATATTACCTCCGAAGTTGAAAAAGAACAACAGATAGATTGGTTGAACAATATTCTGGAAACAAAGGTCGAAGTATCCAAAACAGGTTGGTGGGAGTATGAAATTGATGAAGAGAAACTTACTTGGTGCAAGGAAACAAAACGAATTCACCAAGTACCCGAGTGCTTCGAACCAACCATAATAGAGGCCATAAATTTCTATAAACCAGGGTATAGCCGAAATAAAGCATCCATGCTTTTCCATAAAATTGCCCTAAGCCATCAATCTTATGATGTCAAGTTAATGATTGTTACATTCCATGGTGAAGAAAGATGGGTCCGTATAACAGGAAAACCGATTATAGAAAACGGAAAAGCAGTTAAGGTTTTTGGCACTATAAAGGACATACATGATCAGGTAACGGCCGAAACCAAAGTAAAGGAACACCAACAATTGCTCTCCACATTGGTAGATAGCCTTCCATTGAATGTGTATGTGAAAGATTTGGAATCCAGAAAAGTGTTGGTCAACAAGGGGGAGTGCCAGTTTCTCAATAAAAAACCAGAACAAGTCATTGGTAAAACCGATTTTGACCTATACAGCGAAGAAACGGCCAAAATTTTCAGGGAAGAAGATCTTCAGGTGATGAAGCACCTAACTCCAATAATAGGGAAAGAGACCGCTAGTACTGTGCATGGAAAAACCATTTATTTTCTTACATCTAAAATTCCATATTTTGACCTAGATGGGAAAGTTTGTGGACTCATTGGAATGAGTTTGGACATTACCAATATAAAAAAGAAAGAGGAACAGTTGCGGAATTTAATCAATATCACCTCTATGCAAAACCAAAAACTTATCAGTTTTGCACATATTGTTTCCCATAATTTGAGGTCACATTCCGCTAATTTCTCCATGCTTCTGGGCTTTTTAAACTCGGAAAAGGATGCTGAAGAACGTAAACGTATTTTAAAAATGCTCTCACAGGCTTCGGACAACTTGTTGGAAACCTTGGAAAACTTAAACCAAGTGGTAGACGTCAACACCAAAACATCGGTAACAAAAAAACCGCTCAATCTAAAAAATAATGTCACAAAGGTACTAGAAAACCTTTCTGCCCTTTTGGAAGAAAATAAATCTCAAGTTATAAACAATATATCGGAAAATATTGAGGTGAACTGCGTACCTGCCTATTTGGACAGCATTGTATTGAACCTTGTTTCCAACGCAATCAAATATAAAAGTCCCAATAGAGAACCATTGATTACCATAAATGCCATAAAGTCCAACGAAGGGATAGAGTTGAGCGTTTCCGACAATGGACTGGGAATAAATTTAGACAAATACGGTGACAAAATTTTTGGAATGTACAAAACATTCCACAACAGAAAAGATGCCAAAGGCTTTGGCCTATACCTTGTAAGGAACCAAATTGAGGCCATGGGCGGAAGTATAACAGTGCAAAGCGAAGTTGACAAGGGCACTACGTTCAATGTTTATTTTAATGAAGAAAGTTAGTTGTATTTTTATTGTGGACGATGATCCCATTACCGTATTTGGCATTAAAAAAATGTTACGATCGGTTACTCATTGTGATGATGTTCAAATATTTCAAAACGGGCACGAAGCTTATGAAGCCATAAAGGAAAGACAAGAGAAAGGAGAAAACATTCCAGATGTCATTTTTCTCGACATCAATATGCCCATTATGGACGGTTGGGGGTTTCTTGATGAATTTATCGCTTTGGATGTTGATGGGCATGTCGTAATCAATATGATTACATCTTCCATTGATCCTGCAGACTACAAAAAATGGAATAGTTTCAAAGACAAGTGTCCACATGTCCTCAATTTTAAGAACAAACCTATTTTTAAAATTGAGCCAACCGACCTTGTTTGTATCAACGTAGCTTCTTAAATTATAATATTCTGTATTTTTGGTACCGCCAAACAGGTTTTTGTGCGAACCAAAGTTCCCATAATATTTTGAAGTATATAATTTTCTTAACGGCTCTTTTTCTTTTGATCTCCTGCGAATCTGAAACGCAGGATGAAAAGCCCTCGTATCCGACCCATTATGAATCATCGGACGGAAAGGAAACGGCCACTTATAAACAAACCATTGACTATTACATTGCCCTTGCCCGTGAATTTCCCGAGATAAACATTCATACCATTGGGAAAACGGATAGCGGTTACCCGCTGCACACGGTAACATTTAACCCAGATGGGGATTTTAATTATGAAAATATTCGCAAGGAAAAAACCATTATCCTAATAAACAATGGAATACACCCGGGCGAAAGTGATGGTATAGATGCCACCATGATGCTTTACAGGGACTTGGCCACCGGTAAACTGCCCACACCCAAAAATACGGTATTGGTCACCATTCCCATCTATAACGTGGGTGGCTCACTTAATCGCAACTCCACCACCAGGGCCAATCAAAATGGACCTTTTGAATATGGGTTTCGGGGAAATGCCCGCAATTACGACCTTAATCGGGATTTCATCAAAATGGATACCCAAAACGCCAAGACCTTTGCGCAGATATTCCATAGGGTAAAACCCGATGTTTTTATAGATAACCATGTAAGCAATGGAGCAGATTACCAATACACCTTGACCCACCTTTTTACCCAACACAATAAATTGGGCGGTGAAATGGGCAAATACCTGCACAATACTTTAATGCCAGCTCTTGAAAATTCTTTAGCGGAAAAGGAATGGGACATTACCCCTTATGTAAATGTATTCAATGTCCCTCCCGAAATGGGATTTACCCAATTTATGGATCACCCCCGATACTCTACAGGATATACAACACTATGGAGCACCTTGGGTTTAATGGTAGAAACACACATGTTAAAACCCTACAAACAACGTGTTGAAGGTACTTATGCCCTAATGCAGAGTCTTATTGATGTAGTAGAAGTTGAGCACGAGGACATAAAATCCCTCCGAAAAGAAACTTTGGAAAAAAACCTGGACCTTGCCGAATATTATTTTAACTGGCAAGTGGACACCACAAAAACCAGTGCCCTAAATTTTAAAGGGTTTGAAGCTGAACAGATCACTAGCGAAGTAACCGGACTTCCAAGATTAAAGTACAACCGAGATAAGCCGTTCACCAAAGAGACGGTATACCAAGATTACTTTTATCCAGTGGACACAGTTAAGGTTCCAGAAGCCTATATCGTAAAAAAGAGTTGGAAAAAGGTCATAGAGCGGTTGGATGCCAACAAAATTCAATATTCATCCATAGCAAAAGATACCACCCTTTCCGTAGAAGTTTACAAAATAGTGGATTACAATACCAGAAATGAACCTTATGAAGGTCATTACCTGCACTCCGACACCCAAGTGGAAAAAATCATTAAAAAAGTTCATTTTAGGGAAGGTGATCTGTTGGTGCCCACCCGTCAACCAGGAATCAGATTTCTTTTGGAGACATTGGAACCGCAGGGAGCCGACTCATTCTTTAACTGGAACTTTTTTGATACCGTACTGCAACGCAAAGAAGGGTTCTCCCCTTACGTTTTTGAAGATGTAGCTTTGGAAATGCTGCAAAAAGACTCTTTGTTACTTCGGGGGTTTGAAATGAAAAAAGAAAACGACCTTAATTTTGCCAACAATTGGTACGCACAATTGAATTGGATTTTTGAACGTTCTGTACATTTTGAAGAAGCCTACCTCACCTACCCTATTTTCAGAATAGCAAAAAACAGTGAAGCCGCAGGTTTGTTAACTAATTAAAAGGCCAATCATCAAACAACACCTTAATGTTATGGTAAGAGTTCTTTAATGCCTTTTTGGTTTTTTTGGGGCCTTTCCACTTTACCTTTTTGATGCCTTCGGCTTTTTCGGCCACCAATTTTCCGGTGTAATCGGTCGACATAATAAACCAATGCGTCTGCTTCAATCGGTATTCCCCGTTTCTTTTAAATATGTGGAACGTTGTGTGAAGAAATCTTTCAATCACAAGATTTTTTACACCGGTTTCCTCCTCAACTTCCCTGATCGCAGCATTTTCTATGGATTCTCCCTTGTCCACTTTTCCCTTTGGCAAATCCCACTTTCCGTTTCTGTAAATAAAAAGAACCTTGCCCTTTTTATTAATTACAAATCCACCGCCGGCAACCACTACTGGAATCTTGTGCATAAAAAGCTTTAGGATTTTTTTATCATCAGGATGGTAGAGATACGCTTTTTTCAACTTCTTTTTGGACAATAACCGAATTGCCTCAACAATAGAATCACCATCCAAAGAGAACAAATTACCATTGGAATCCTGAGGGCGCTCGTTTGTTAAAATCAGTGGGGCCTCATTAACAAAAACTTCATACATTTGCGCAATGGTTTTAGATAAACAAATCGCAAAAAAAACAGCTGAACTGTTATTACAAATTAATGCAATTAAGTTGGAACCTGAAAATCCTTTTACATGGGCTTCAGGTTGGAAATCTCCTATTTATTGCGACAATAGAATTATGCTCTCCTACCCCGAGGTAAGAAGCTTTGTCAGGGAAGAAATTGCAAAGCAAGTTGAAGAGCTTTACGGAAAGCCGGATGTGATTGCCGGTGTGGCCACAGGAGCCATCGGAATTGGCATTTTGGTCGCAGAAGCTTTGGGACTTCCCTTTGTTTATGTAAGGCCAAAACCCAAAGAACACGGTAGGCAAAACCAGATTGAAGGATATTTTGAACCCGGCCAGAGCGTTGTGGTCATCGAAGATTTGATCAGTACTGGAAACAGCAGCCTTAATGCCGTACAGGCTTTGAAGGAACAACAAGCCGACATCAAGGGAATGATCGCCATTTTTACCTATGGTTTCCCTGTATCCGTTGAGAATTTTAAAAAAGAAGGCGTGGAACTCCATACCTTGTCCGATTACGAAAACCTGATCGAGCAAGCTTCGGATACCAACTACATCCAAGAAACACAACTACAAACCCTATTGGAGTGGAGATCCAATCCACAAGAATGGAAATAATATTTTACCATGCACATTGAAGCCTCAAAAAAGAAAGTAGCCAAAAGCGATAAAGAAGTATTTGAGTTCTTGACGGACATCAAAAACTTTGAAACCTTGATGCCTGAGAATATTGACAAATTTGAAGTATTGGACGAAAACACATTCAAATTTGCGTTGAAAGGCATGCCGGAAATTGTACTTAGGCTGAAGGAGCAAAACCCGCATGACAAAGTTGTTTTGGGTGCGGCAAGCGACAAACTTCCTTTTACACTAACTGCCGACATTGAATCCTTAGGAGAAAATGAAAGCGAGGTAGCATTAAATTTTGAAGGTGAGTTCAATGCCATGATGGCCATGATGATCAAGGCGCCGATTACCAATTTTATGGGAACTTTGTCCAATAATCTGGATAAAATAGGTCAGTAAAGCAGGCTTACCTCCTTTAAATCAAATGCTTTAAATACCCTATCCTCCAATTCGAGCACTAATTTGCCCGAAGGTGACACCCTGCGGATATATCCTATGAACATTTTTCCCTGGGCATTGGCAAAGGTAGAGGGCTTATCCTTTCTAAAAAGCACCTTCTCGTATGCAGGCAATAGTTGAGAAACAGTTTTTGTTTCTATTTTCTCCAAATGAAACCCGATACGCTCCAAAATTATGTGAAGGAGCTCCTCCAAATCAAAGTTACGGCCCGTTGTCGACTTTAATGATGATGCTTTGTCCAACCCCTCAAAATCCGTTTGGTTCACATTTAGCCCTATTCCGATGATCGAATGCCCCACCTTGGCCCCCTTAAGTATATTTTCTATCAAAATACCACATATTTTCATGGAACCTGACATAATGTCGTTGGGCCATTTCACCTTAACATTGGGCACAGAGAGTTCCGTTACGGCATCAAAAACCGCCAAGGAAATCGCAATGTTTAAAACAAATTGGTGTTGAACGCTCAAAGAATCAAATTTTTTCAACACACTGAAAGTAAGGTTTTTACCCCCACAAGATTGCCATACAGCCCCCATTTGTCCTCTCCCTTTAAGTTGTTTATCCGTAACAACAACGGTATAATCCGAAGGGTTTTCCGAGCGCAGTAAATCCTTCAAATACAAATTTGTGGAGTCCGTGGCATCAAGTTTGAGTATTTGAAAATGTTGTCCCAATGTAGCAAGCCTTTATGATTTGTTAAAAACTAGGGCTAAGAAAACAAAAAAAACATAACTTTGTAAAAACTAAAATTTTTGAATGCAGAAAACGAAAGCTAGCGCAGATGAATTGATTGCCTTGATCCTAGAAGGAATAGAAGACGTTAAAGGAGTTGATATAAACCTACTTGACCTTAGGGAAATCGAAAATACAGTTTGCGACTACTTTATCATCTGTAACGGTACTTCCAACACACATGTAAACGCAATTGTATCCTCCGTCCAAAAAAAAGTTAGCAAGGCCATACACGACAAGCCTTGGCATGTCGAAGGCTCTGAAAACGCAGAATGGGTGCTGATGGACTATGTTAACGTTGTGGTACATGTATTTCAAAAACATATTAGGGAATTTTATGACATTGAGGGACTTTGGGGAGATGCCAAAGTCACTATGGTGGAAAGCAGTTACAATTCTTAAGAAAAAATGGCAAAAGAAAACAACCCAAATAATAATACTCCAAAGAAGCCACGTTTAAGTTCGTGGTGGATTTATGGTGTGGTAATCGCCTTGATCATTGGCTTCCAATTTTTTGGAGGAAGCAGTTTTTCAAGCACCGAAAAAACCACAACCTCCGAATTACAGGAATTTTTGCGCAATGGTGATATTTCCAAAATCGTCATCATTACAAATACACGTCAGGCCAAGGTTTTCCTTACCGAGGAAGCACTGAACAAAGATGTCCATAAAGGCGTGGCCGAAAAACCTTTGTTCCCTTCCACAGGATTGGTACCCCAGTATGTGCTGGATTATGGTGATTTACAGATTTTCCAAAACGAAATCACGGAAATCAAAAAAGAGAACAACCTCGACACTATTGTTGAGTTTGACACGGAATCCAACGTAATCGGCGAAATATTCTTAACCCTGCTTCCATTTGCCCTTATTATTGGTATTTGGATCTACCTTATGCGCAGAATGTCTGGCGGTGCAGGTGGTGGCGCAGGCGGACAGATTTTCAACATTGGAAAATCCAAAGCCAAATTGTTCGATGAAAAAACAGATACCCGCACCTCTTTTAAAGATGTGGCAGGTCTCGAAGGAGCCAAAGAAGAAGTACAGGAAATCGTAGAATTCCTTAAAAATCCTGACAAATACACCTCTTTAGGTGGTAAAATACCAAAGGGAGCCCTGTTGGTAGGTCCACCCGGAACCGGTAAAACATTATTGGCAAAAGCCGTGGCAGGTGAGGCCAAAGTACCTTTCTTCTCGCTATCAGGTTCCGATTTTGTTGAAATGTTCGTAGGCGTTGGGGCATCAAGAGTGCGCGATTTGTTCAAACAAGCAAAGGACAAATCTCCAGCCATTATTTTTATTGATGAGATTGATGCCATTGGACGTGCAAGAGGAAAAAACAACTTTACAGGTTCCAACGATGAGCGTGAAAACACCTTGAACCAGTTATTGACCGAGATGGATGGTTTTGGCACCAATACCAACGTAATCGTACTTGCCGCAACCAACCGTGCCGATGTATTGGACAAAGCTTTAATGCGCGCAGGACGTTTTGACCGTCAAATTTATGTTGACCTGCCCGACCTGAACGAAAGAAAAGAAATTTTTGAAGTACACCTTCGCCCGATCAAGACCGCTGAAACCTTGGACTTGGACTTTTTGGCCAAGCAAACCCCTGGGTTCTCCGGAGCCGATATTGCCAACGTTTGCAACGAAGCTGCCCTTATCGCAGCCCGTAAAGAGAAAAAAGCAGTGACCAAGCAAGATTTCTTGGATGCCGTGGATAGAATTGTTGGAGGTCTGGAAAAGAAAAACAAAATCATTACCCCTGAGGAAAAGAAAACCATCGCATACCACGAAGCTGGACACGCAACGGTAAGCTGGATGTTGGAACACGCTGCGCCTTTGGTAAAAGTCACCATTGTTCCCCGTGGACAATCCTTGGGAGCTGCATGGTATTTGCCCGAAGAACGTTTAATTGTACGTCCAGAGCAAATGTTGGACGAAATGTGCGCCACTATGGGCGGTAGAGCAGCAGAAAAAGTAATGTTTGATAAAATATCCACAGGTGCGTTAAGCGATTTGGAAAAAGTAACCAAACAAGCTCGCGCCATGGTCACTATTTATGGGCTAAATGATCAATTGGGGAATATCACCTATTATGACTCATCTGGCCAGAACGAATATGGATTTACCAAACCATATAGTGAGCAGACTGCTCAAAAAATTGATCAGGAAATTTCCAAAATGATTGAAGAGCAATACAAAAGAGCTATTAAATTGTTGGCCGACAACAAGGACAAGCTTACCGAACTTGCCGAAAGACTTTTGGACAAAGAAGTTATTTTTAAAGACGATCTGGAAAAAATATTTGGTAGGAGGCCTTTTGAAAAAGAGGAAGAAAAACTTGAACCCGCAGAATAAACCCTTGATATAAAAGTTTAATCAAAAGAATTATATTGATTCAGTAGCAAAGAACACAATGCCATAAATGGGAGTTTTTAAAAAACTATTCGGAGGAGGAAAAAAGGTTTCCAAGGAAACTGCGGAAACCCGTGGCGACCACATGCCCGATTTAAAAATTCCCGTAGATGAGAAATTTACCATCTACTTTAAAAAAAATGGAGGAAAATTTATTTACTGTGAAGACTTTGCCGAAATCTCCGAAGCTCTCAAAAATATTGTTTCCGAAAACGATTGGCAAAACCATCTTTTCTATTCTATGGATCCAAGATTGGAAACCCGTTTTGCTTCAGAAAATATAGATTTCACGAACAACCGTAACGAAAGTGAGATTTTCTTCACCACCTGTGAACACCTTGTTGCGCACAATGGTTCCATTTTGGTATGCTCCAATCAAATCAAGGAAAAAAAATTAAATGAACTCCCTTCCAATTTGGTGGTGTTCGCCACTACCAGTCAATTGGTGGATTCCATAAGCGAAGCACTTAAAATAATTAAAGAACGTTATCAAAATAATATTCCCAATAATATTACCACATTAAAGCACTTTCAAGCTACCGAGGAAAACAAAGATGACTTTCTTTCCTACGGAAGTGCCTCAAAAAATGTATATCTTTTACTCCTAGAAGATTTCTAAATACATGAGAGAAATTTTAAGACGCTCCATAACAGGGGTGATTTATGTGGTACTTCTGCTAGGCGCGGTATTTTTAAGTTCGGACGCTTTCGACTTTCTTTTTATGGCATTTGGTTTGGCCTGCCTCTATGAATATAAGCGTATAGTTCGCCTTAAGGGGTATTATATGTTTGCAGCATATTTGGCACTTTGGTGGGTTTTTATCTACTTGACCAACGATAGCACAGCGGTAAACTTGTTGATGCTTTGCACCATAGCAGTGGACCTAGCACTGTTAATGTTCCTGTTTTCGAAAAAACCGAGAAAATTCAATAACCTTCAAAAATTTACCATCGGCCTTTTTTACATCGGGGGCGGATGTATTTTTTTGACCATGATACCATATAAACATGATGAGTTTGCACAATTTTTGATCATGGGCATCTTTATTTTAATATGGGTAAACGACACATTTGCCTATTTGGTCGGAAGAACTTTGGGCCGCTCAAAATTATTTCCTGCAGTTTCACCCAAAAAAACTATTGAAGGTTCTGTAGGAGGTCTTATTTTTGCACTGGTGGCCGCTTACTTTTTATCCTGGTACGAAACAAAGCTTTCTGTAACAGAGTGGATGGCAATGGCCTGTTTAATAGTGGTCGCAGGGAGTTTGGGCGATTTATTGGAATCAAAATTCAAACGAATGGCCGGGGTAAAGGATAGCGGAGCTATTTTACCCGGGCATGGCGGAATTTGGGATCGACTGGATAGCTTGGTGTTCGCTGCGCCTTTTGCTTATTTGATTTTAAATATATTCTCCTATGTTTCATAAAGAGGGGCAAAAAATTATTATCACCACTTTTTTTCTAGTGGTAGCTGCCGTATTGGTCGCACAGTATTATATTGATGTGGAATGGATTCGTTTTGCCGTTCAAATAGCCGCATTGTTTCTTTTGATTGCAATTCTGCAGTTTTTTAGAAACCCGAAAAGATTGGTCTCCCCCAATTTTGATGAAATCCTGGCCCCCGTTGATGGTAAGGTCGTTGTTATCGAAGAAGTTGATGAACCCGAATACTTCAAAGAAAGAAGAAAACAGGTATCCATATTTATGTCGCCAACCAATGTACATGTAACCCGATACCCTGCCAGTGGCACGGTGACCTATTCCAAATACCACCCTGGAAAATATTTGGTGGCCTGGCACCCAAAATCCAGTACCGATAACGAACGTACCACCATAATACTGCACACCCCTAAATTTGGCGAAATAGGATACAGGCAGATTGCCGGTGCCATGGCACGTAGAATTGTAAACTATGCCGAAGAAGGCGAACAAGTAACCCAAGGGGAAGATTCAGGTTTTATAAAATTTGGTTCTCGGGTTGACCTTTTATTGCCCCTTGATTGTGACATCACTGTTAAACTAAACCAAAAAGTAGTTGGGGCACGTACCTGTATTGCTTCCGTAAGACCTTTGGATGATTGACAAAGAGCTACATAAAAGGTTCAACGATGCCGTTGACTTTGTTAACGACTACACAGACCCACTACCAGCGGACCTGTTATTAAAACTGTACGCCTATTTTAAGATAGCGAACAAAAATTTCGACAATCCAGGGAGCAGAACCCCACTCATTAATGCATTTAAGGCCAACGCGCTGTTTCAAGCCAAAAGAATCAGTGTAGAGGAGGCCATGGAAAAATATGTGGAACTAGTGGAGAAAGAACTAAAAATACTCTAAGAAGCCAAATCTGTAGCAATAAACGACTTCTCAAAGTAGGTAAAGTAGATACCTCCAAAAATGGTGATCAAAAAATAAAAAGCCACAAAATAGCTTCCCATGGAAAGATACGCATTGATTCCGAACCAGTCCCTAGTAAAATAAATCAAGACCAATCCCCCTACTCCTCGAATCACTTCAATCCAAACTGCATAATTTTTACGATCCATCAAGGTAGTGTATCCATAAATACCCACAAAAATAAACGCACCGAACAACAAGAGTCCCTCAAAACCAATATCTGAGTAGTTGTAGAACATAAAAAGCATCAAAATGGTGGTAATGGCCAGTTGAAAGAGTGAATATCCTTTAAGGGAAGAGGATGCTTGAGGTTTATACTTCCTGAAATTATATACATTCTCAATAATGGCAACAGGATATTTCTCTTTTACATCCTGTGGCCGCCAACCCGTAGGCATAAACCAGATTCGTAACTTATCCCAATAGTTTTTGGTTCGCCATGCATCTTGGGTCAATCGCCATAAATGTTGAAAGTTAATAATGATGGGATTCCATGTGTTGGCGGGTTTCAGCACTCCGTATTGCGGTGGAACCTCATCCAATTCCTCTTGAAAAGTCCCGAACATTCGGTCCCAAACACAAAAAATCTGTCCGAGGTTTTTATCAATGTACTCTTTATTGATGGCATGATGCACCCGATGTTGCGAGGGAGTAACAATCACGTATTCCAAAAAGCCCATTTTTCCAATATACTGGGTATGATACCAAAACTGAGCAAAAAGATGAATAGGTGCCAGTACAGCAATAACTTGGTGGGGAACACCCAAAAGAGCGGCCGGAACCAATAATAGCGCATAATAGCCCAACAAATTGGAAATAGGCTGCCGAAGCGCACACGCTAAATTAAATTCCTCGCTACTGTGATGAATCACATGTTGGTTCCAAAAAAAGTTGATATGATGGCTTAACCTGTGATTCCAGTAGCCCGCAAAGTCCAAAGCAATAAAGGCCACCACCCAAACCAACCAAGTTGCCTTAATTTCAATAAGCGCCAAATGCTCCAATAAAAAAGGATAACTGACCAGAATGAGCACAAGCCCCAAAGAATCTTTCACCACATTGGTCAAACCCGAGCTAAGGCTACTCACGGTATCCATGAGATTGTGTTTCTGATCTTTTACAAATCGGCCGTAAAGTATCTCAAAAAGTACTAGGCCAATAAAAAATGGTGTAGCATATAACAATGCCGTTGCATACGATTCCATTTCCAAAAATTAAACTTTGCTCGATGCAAGAATGGGATTATATGCCTTTAAGTTACTCTAAATTTTTAAATAATTGAATATCATTGGCATCCGTTAAATCTGGAATGTGTTCGGAGCGGGGTATACAAAGTACGCTCCGTGGTTGTTCGCCAACCAAAATAGCTACTGCTTTGGGGAGTTCCTTTTCATCTCGGACAGGGTCTACAGGGCAATTTTTTAAATACGGATATATGGTTTCTCCGGAAAAACTAAAAATGTTCATGCTCACCCGAAGCTCGCCTGAGGCATCTTTATATTTGGGCACATCCCATACATTTGGTTTTTCAATGATCTGCTGTAGAAATCCATCCGAAGAAATGTCCATCACGGCAAATTTGGCAATGCGCTCTTCGGTATAGTCAAAGCCTGAACTGCCATAACTGATCAAGGCATGTGGTGCTGTTCTGTCTTGTCTCAAATCTTTTAAAGCACCCACAGAGTATAGGTTATCCCCATTGCAAACGGTAAAAATGGTCTGTTTCAACTCTGGGTATTGGTCCAAACATTGTTGAAGGGCATCGGCGGTACCCAATGGTTTTTTTCTTCCCTCGGGCACACTTTGCACTGCCAAAAACACTTCCAACCCGACAGGAAGATCCTTATTATCAATCAAACTTTGAAATGCTTGGTTCTCGGGACTAGTGATCAAATACAGTTTGGCGTAACCTGCTTCCACGGCATTCTGTACCAAGTAGTACAAGAAGGGCCTTCCATTTTTCCCTACGGGAATCAAACTTTTATGGGGGATATTGTCCATGATCCCTTTTTGGCCCTCCTTAGTTTTTAAACTCCGCTTCATTCGGGAAGACTCCCCTCCCACCATAATGATCAAACTTGTATTCTCCATTTGCATTAACTTGTTAATTCTACAGCATACACCGCTTTGGCGCCTTTGTCCAAAAACGCCTGTTTTACCTGTTCCTCGACAGCATCAGTTACCATGGCCACCATACAACCTCCACCTCCCGAACCGATTATTTTTGTTCCCAATGCACCCATCTCACGGGCAACATCCATCATTTCCACCATTTCCGATGGTGTATTCTTGATTTGATTTTGAAGAATGATTTGGTGCTGGTTCATTAAATCTCCCAAAGCTGAAATATTTGGGTTTGGCTTCAACAGCTCTTTTTTTGCTTCCAAAGTGATGTGATAGTTGTAAATCGTGGCATACCAATACCCCTGAAACTCCTCTGGCACCAAGTCGATGTATTTTTCATAATCACTCAAACATGATTCTTCCAAAACAAATTCAGGATGTACCTTTTTAACGGCATCCACCGCTTCTTGTGCGTACACTCGTGCATTTTTGAGCACTTCCAAGGTTTTTTTTGGAACGCCCGATTCAGCAACCAACAGTTTGCCCAAATCAGCATTCAAACGTGTGCTTTCCCCACTTTGGGTGTCGATATAAATAAGTCCTTTTTGTGCGATGGTGTACTGATCCATCAAACCTCCGGGTTGATCAAAAAACAACACTTCGGCCTCATACGCCCATCTCCCAATTTGATAATCACTGATATCTTCCGATTTCCCCTGTGTCGCCACCAAAAAACGGATCCAGGCCACTACCAAGGCCGAAGAACTGGATAATCCTGCATTCACGGGAATGTTTCCTGAAATTTCGATGTCGTAACCTTGGTCAAGTTGGAAACCTTGCTCTTTTAAAACTACCATTACCGACCTGAAGTAATCATCGGCTTGCACTTGTTTCAAACCATCATCCAAAGAAATGGACAACTCGTCCTTTAAATCCAACAACTTCAAAAGGTATTTCCTATCAGAATTCGGGTTCGCCTTTAAATTGATGAAGCGGTCAATGGTACCTGCAATGACGGGCAATCCCAAATAATCTTGATGGTCTCCGTAAAAACAGATTCGGGCCGGGACTTTTATTTCAATCATTAATCTTGGTCTACTTAGCTTATAATCTCCAAAGGCGCTGTTTCTTTCCAGTTGCCTCTGGTAAAATCTGGAAAGGGTTGCGGTGCTCCCCCACTTGCCACTGAACGCTCGCTTAAAGGAGAAACGGCACTCCACAAACATCCTTCGTACACATTTTGGTCCAACGGAAGTCCTTGTTGCAGGCATTCCACAATTCGATATACCATAATGCCGTCCATT
>NC_015945.1:600000-812500 GCF_000224085.1 Allomuricauda ruestringensis DSM 13258 | reverse complement strand
AAGTATCTCGGCAGCCTTTTCCCACTTTCCTTTGTAAACGGCATCGTTAAAATCGGGAATTAAATTGCCCAACGGACATCCGCTATGGCAAAATGGAATTCCACAATCCATACAACGGGCTCCTTGGTTCTTTAATTCACTTTCCTTTAAAGGTTTTGTAAACTCCTTATAGTTTTTGATACGTTCTTTGACAGGAGCGTATGCTTCGTCCTTTCTGTCATATTCCAAAAATCCTGTAATCTTTCCCATGTCTCAAATTATAAGGTTTGCATTTTTTCTTCTTCTAATCTAATAAGTGCTTGACGGTATTCTTCTGGGAATACTTTAATGAACTTAGGAAGATATTTTTCCCAATTTTCAAGAATACTTTGCGCCAAAGGACTTAACGTAGCATTGTAATGGTTCTCTATCAAATCTTTCAATTCTTTGATGTCTTTGTCCTCATCAACAGGATGAAGATTTAAGTGGTCTCCGTTACATTTCTGTCTGAATGTATTGTCCTTGTCGTAAACAAAGGCGATACCACCGCTCATACCAGCACCGAAATTTCTTCCAACGGAGCCAAGGATAACGGCAACGCCACCTGTCATATATTCACATCCGTGATCGCCAATTCCTTCAACCACTGCTTTGGCTCCTGAGTTTCTTACGCAGAACCGCTCTCCTGCTTTACCGTTGATGTAGGCTTCACCCGAAGTGGCCCCATATAAGGTAACATTTCCTGTGATAATGTTATCCTCTGGTTTTATGGTTGACTTAAACGGCACTTTGATGACCAATTTAGCTCCTGACAAACCTTTTCCAAGATAATCGTTGGTGTTTCCGTTGACCACCATGGTAAGCCCTTTAGTGGCGAAAGCACCAAAACTTTGCCCAGCGGAACCTGTAAAGTTCAATCTCAAGGTGTTTTCAGGTAAGCCGTCGGCACCATAAATTTTTGAAATCTCGTTACTAATGATGGCACCCACAGCTCTATCCGTATTGTAGATAGGGAAATCCAAAGTGGTCTTCTCTTTTCTGAATAGGGCAGGGTGGGCTTTGCCTATGATTTCAAACTCGATGGACTTATCTATTTCGTGATATTGTTTTTCCGTATTATGAAACTTGGTTCCTTCAGGTACATCAACTTGATAAAGAATTGGTGTCAAATCGATACCTGCTGCTTTGTAATGTTCAATGGCCTTTTTTCTGTCCAATTTCTGAACCTGACCAACCATTTCATTCAATGTTCTAAAACCAAGTTTGGCCATAATCTCACGAAGCTCTTGGGCTACAAAATACATGTAGTTGACTACGTGCTCGGGTTTTCCTTCAAACTTTTTACGAAGTTCAGGGTTCTGCGTGGCAATGCCTACGGGGCATGTGTTCAAATGGCAAACACGCATCATTACACAACCGGATGCTACAAGCGGAGCTGTGGCAAATCCAAATTCTTCTGCTCCCAAAAGGCATGCGATTGCAACATCCCTACCTGTTTTTAACTGCCCGTCACATTCCAAGGTTACCCTGTTTCGTAGGTCGTTCAGTACCAAAGTTTGTTGGGCCTCGGCTATTCCAAGTTCCCAAGGCAGGCCAGCGTGTTTTAAGGAAGTTAAAGGTGATGCCCCAGTTCCTCCATCAAATCCTGAGATTAAAATGACATCGGCCTTGGCTTTGGCAACACCAGCGGCTACCGTTCCCACACCAACTTCTGAAACTAATTTCACATTGATCCTTGCTTCTCTGTTGGCAGATTTTAAGTCGTAGATCAACTGCGATAAATCCTCAATGGAGTAAATATCGTGGTGGGGAGGTGGAGAAATCAACCCAACATAGGGAGTTGAATTCCTTGTTTTTGCAATGGCGGGGTTTACTTTTGGGCCTGGCAACTGACCACCTTCACCTGGTTTTGCCCCCTGAGCCATTTTAATCTGTATTTCTTGTGCACTGGTAAGATAGTTGGAGGTTACCCCAAATCTACCTGAGGCCACCTGCTTTATGGCACTGTTTTTCCAGTCACCGGTTTGACTTTTATAGAAACGAGCCGAATCCTCTCCTCCTTCACCTGAATTACTCTTGCCTCCAATTCGGTTCATGGCAATCGCAAGATTTTCGTGGGCTTCCTTGCTGATACTTCCGTAGGACATGGCCCCAGTTTTAAACCTTTTTACAATTTCTGTCCAAGGTTCAACTTCTTCAATGGGAATAGGGTCGTAGTTCGAAAATTCGAACAGTCCACGGATGGTCATTAGGTGTTTGGATTGCTCATTGACCAATTTGGAATACTCTTTATAGGTATCCGGCTCGTTATTGCGTACCGATTTTTGAAGCATGGCGACACTTAATGGATTGAACATGTGCTTCTCGCCATTTCTTCTCCATCGATACTCTCCACCAACCTCAATATCGAGATTGGCTGCTATTTCCTGTGATAGGAACGCCTTTTTGTGGCGTTTGGTTACTTCTTTCTCTATTTCATATAGCCCAATTCCCTGAATACGGGTCGGGGTGTTTGGGAAATATTTGTCCACAACCGTGGTATTTATTCCGATACACTCGAAAAGTTGTGAACCTCGGTAGGAGTTAAGGGTAGATATCCCGATTTTGTTCATTACCTTGAGTATACCCTTACCGATGGCCTTGTTGTAATTTTTGACCGCTTCTTCGAAAGTATAATCGGTAATGTTGTTCTCTTCGATTTGTTCACCAATAATTTCGTTTACCAAATAAGGGTTGATGGCACTTGCGCCGAAACCGAACAACAAGGCAAAATGATGTACTTCACGTGGTTCGGCAGATTCGATGATGATGCTTAATTTGGAGCGTTTTCCTAATTTTCTTAGTCCGCTGTTTATATAGGAACATGCCAAAAGTGCTGGTATAGGGGCCATTTCGGCACTCACCATTCTATCCGATAGGATGATGATGTTTGCATCCTCATCAATGGCATCGGATGCTTGTTGTAAGATGGAATCCAAGGCTTCTTCCAATCCATTGTGCCCTTTTTGGATTTCGTAGAGCATGGAAATGGATACCACCTTGTAGTCCGGACTGGCATCATAATTTTTGATTTTATCCAAATCCTCTTTGGAAATAACAGGGTTTTGGATTTTTAGCTTACGGCAGTGCAATTCTGAAAAATCAAAAATATTGTGATCACTTCCAAGTGTGAGACTAATATCTGTGATTAATTCTTCTCGAATACCATCCAGTGGTGGGTTGGTTACCTGGGCGAAAAGTTGTTTAAAGTAGTTGTAGATCAATTGCGGGCGCTCGGACAGCACGGCAATTGGTGTGTCGGACCCCATGGAACCAATGGGTTCTTTACCATTTTGGGCCATGGGCATTATAATGGTATTGATGTCTTCTTGGGTGTATCCAAAAGCTGTTCTTCGGGTTTGCAAAGGGAATTCGCCGAAGAAAACAGGACAATCATTATATGGTATCTCTTTTAAATGCACCAAGTTGTCCTTCAACCATTTTTTGTATGGATGTTTTTTGGCGATATGCTCCTTGATTTCCTCATCATTTATAATTCTTCCTTCCTCCATGTTTACCAAGAACATTTTTCCGGGCTCCAGTCTTCCGTGAAATTCAATGTCTTCTGGTTCCAATTCAACTACACCGGTTTCCGAGGACATGATTACATATCCTTGTTTGGTAACGGAATATCTTGATGGACGTAGTCCGTTCCTGTCGAGTACGGCACCAATATAATTTCCATCCGTAAAGGGTATGGATGCCGGTCCATCCCATGGTTCCATGAGGCAGGAGTTGTATTCATAGAACGCTCTTTTGGCCTCGGACATATCGGGGTTTTTTTCCCATGCTTCGGGAACCAACATCATCATCACTTCGGGCAAGGAGCGACCTGTCATTAAAAGTAGTTCGACCACCATATCCATACTTGCGGAGTCGGACTTGGCTGGCAATACAATGGGAAGTATCTTTTTAATGTCTTCACCAAACCAGTCACTTTCCATCAATTCTTCGCGTGAGCGCATGCGGGAAACATTTCCTCGTAAAGTGTTGATTTCTCCATTATGGCACATGTACCTAAAGGGTTGAGCCAAATCCCACATTGGGAATGTATTTGTGGAGAATCTTTGGTGCACCAATGCCAAGCGTGTAACAACGCGAGGATCTAAAAGGTCTTCGTAATACCTGCTTATATCCTTTGGTACCAAAAGCCCTTTGAATATGATGATTTTAGTGGATAGGCTGGGCAGGTAGAAAAAATCCCTTTCCGATAGTTTGCTTTCTATTACAGTGTGCTCTGTAATTTTACGGGCAATAAAAAGTTTAAGATTGAACTGGAAATCGTCCAAGTCTTTCCCTTTGGCTACAAAAACCTGCATTACATAAGGTTCAGTTTCGGCAGCTATTCGTCCTGGAACGGAACGGTTAACGGGTACATCTCTCCAACCTAATAATTGGAGCCCTTGCTTTGCTATGTTTTCTTCAAGAACCTTTATGCAAAAATCACGCTGGTTTTGCTTTTGAGGCAGAAATACATTTCCTACGGCATATTCTCCTGCTTCTGGCAGATCAAAAGTGCAGGTATCCACGAAAAAATCATGGGGTATATCTATTAATATTCCTGCACCATCTCCAGTTTTTCCATCGGCACTTACAGCACCTCTATGCTCTAATTTATCTAGGATTTCGAGGGCTTTGTGTATTATGTCGTTAGACTTTATTCCTTTGAGGCTACAGATGAAACCTGCACCGCAGTTATCATGCTCAAATTCCGGTAAGTATAAACCTTGTTTCTCCAATCTCATCATTAACGTATTTCTTCAAAAATATCAAAATACATAAATAAATTGTAAGGTTTTTGTTGATTATCAGATAAATAATTAACGTAATGTTTAAGAGGTTAAAAAAAATTCATTTTAAGAATATAGTGAATATTAAATTATCATTATCTCAAATTGAGTGAAGAAGATGTGCCTTCCCCTTAGTTGGGAAGAGTGTTCAGTGTAATTGGGGTATGTTTAAGGGTGGTTTATTTCTTAAAAGCAGGGGGCGTGGAAGATAAAAAGCTTTTTAGGGAGGGAACCCCCTCTTTTTGGGAGGGGTGATGATTATTTAATCGCTAAGGATGCTTCTTGAGATAACGATTTTCTGAATTTCGGAGGTGCCTTCATAAATCTGGGTGATTTTGGCATCTCGCATTAAGCGTTCTACGTGATAATCTTTTACGTATCCATTTCCACCATGAATCTGCACGGCCTCAACAGTAGTTTCCATTGCAACTTCGGATGCATATAGTTTGGCCATGGCGCCAGAAAGCGTGTAATCGTTGCCAGCATCTTTGTCGCAAGCTGCCTGATAGACCAAATGGCGTGCTGCTTGTATTTTGGTGTGCATATCGGCCAATTTAAAGGCAATGGCTTGGTGATTCGAAATTTCTGTGCCAAAGGCTTTTCGCTGCTTGGAATACTGTAGTGCCAGTTCGTAAGCTCCAGCGGCAATACCTAGAGCTTGCGCGGCAATTCCAATTCTTCCGCCCGCCAAGGTCTTCATGGCAAACTTAAACCCAAAGCCATCTTCTCCTATACGGTTTTCTTTGGGCACTTTTACATCGTTGAACATTAAGGAATGCGTATCACTCCCTCGAATGCCCAGTTTATTTTCTTTGGGGCCTATATCAAAACCTTCCATGCCTTTTTCAACAATCAAGACATTTATGCCACGATGACCTTTGTCTCTGTCTGTTTGTGCAATCACCAAGTAAACCTCGGCCTGGTTCCCGTTGGTAATCCAATTTTTTGTTCCATTTAACAGGTAATGGTCGCCTTTGTCTATGGCCGTTGTTTTTTGCGAAGTCGCATCACTTCCTGCTTCTGGTTCGGATAAGCAAAAAGCACCTATGATTTCTCCCGAGGCCAATGGGATCAGGTACTTTTCTTTTTGTTCCTCAGTTCCGTAGGTTTCAAGTCCCCAACAAACCAAAGAATTGTTTACTGACACCATTACCGAAGCGGATGCATCAATTTTCGACAATTCTTCCATGGCCAATACATAGGATAGGGTGTCAAGACCGCTTCCTCCGTATTTTTCGTTGACCATCATTCCTAAAAATCCCAGTTCTCCCATTTTTTTAACAAGGTCATTTGGAAATTTTTGGCTTTCGTCACGCTCAATTACTCCGGGTAAAAGCTCATTTTGGGCAAAATCTTTTGCCGCTTGTTGTATCATTAACTGTTCTTCGGAAAGTGTGAAATCCATAAAAATGAATAATGTTTAAAAACTACCTGCAAATATAGCTTTACAATATTAATATTATATAAATAAGTGTAAATAAATGAGAATGATTGAATTTTTAAATGTCTTTTAAAAAATCGATATTTCTCTTTCACATTTTTTTATATCAATAAGATTATGCGGAAATATTCATTTTGAATATCTTTAGCCGCACAGATAACTACTCATAAAATATTATTCCTTAATTAAACCAAACTTAACATGGAGACCCTTTTAGTTGTCATTTTTGTAATTGGATATTTGGCAATTACCCTAGAACATAATTTAAAAATAGATAAACTTATTCCTGCGTTGGCCATGATGGCCATTTTGTGGGCCTTGATGGCATTTGGAATAGACGGCTTTACCACATGGTTCGATTCCGGCAACCATGCATTGTTGGAAAACTTTGGAGCTTTTGGACACGAGGAAAAGATGGAGCTCATGGAAGAGACCCTTTTGCACCATTTAGGTAAAACCGCAGAGATTTTGGTTTTTCTTCTTGGGGCGATGACCATCGTTGAGATTATCGACTATTTTGATGGATTTGCCACCATAAAGTCATTTGTAAAAACAAGAAGCAAAAAGAAGATTCTTTGGATTTTCTCATTTTTGGCCTTTATATTATCCGCAATCATTGATAACCTTACCGCTACGATTGTACTTATTTCCATCCTTCAAAAAATTGTGAAGGACAGGGATGTTAGACTTTGGTATGCAGGTTTGATTATTGTTGCAGCAAACGCTGGAGGTGCGTGGTCGCCGATTGGAGATGTTACCACCACTATGTTGTGGATCGGCGATAAGGTTTCCACGGCGATGCTTATAGAGCACTTGTTGATACCATCTTTGGTTTGTATGCTTGTGCCTTCTTTTATTGCATCCTATCTCCCGGCTTTCAAAGGAGAAATTGATGTAGATGAAGAAGATGGTGGAACAAACTCAAAATATGGGCCCAGAATGCTTTATTTGGGCTTGGCGGCCATTGTTTTTGTGCCAATTTTTAAAACAGTAACCCATTTGCCGCCTTATGTAGGAATGATGTTGTCCTTAGCAGTAGTGGCTACTTTTGCTGAAATTTACAGTAACAAGAAAATCGCTATATCGTCCATAAACCAAGAAAGTGATGAGCATTCACACCACAGTCCGGTGCATAGTGCCCTCACCAAGATAGAATTACCCAGTATTTTGTTCTTCTTGGGTATTTTAATGGCTGTGGCCGCTTTGGAATCTCTCGGCTTGCTGTTCAACTTTGCCGAAGGATTGAAGCAAGGAATGCCATTGATAGGAACAGAAATGGCTGGCACCCAAGTTTCCGACCTGGTTGTTGTACTATTGGGTATTGGTTCTGCAATTATAGATAATGTACCTTTGGTAGCCGCCAGTTTGGGAATGTTCTCCGAGCCAATGGATGACCAATTGTGGCATTTTATCGCCTATTCGGCAGGAACGGGTGGTAGTATGCTTATTATTGGTTCTGCAGCAGGTGTGGTAGCCATGGGAATGGAGAAAATCGACTTCTTCTGGTATCTTAAAAAGATATCATGGTTGGCCTTTTTAGGGTTCATTGCCGGAGCAATTTGCTTTATGGTGATGCGATATTTGTTCTAAAAAATACTTTAGTTCAAAAATCTCCGTTATAATTGCAACTTAAAATTGGGGATTTTATATGAATATTTTTCAAGAAGTAACGGAAGGCGCTGAGGCAACAGCCTCTATTTCCGAGGAAAAGACCTTATCCGTAATCGATCTTATTGTAAATGGAGGGGCAGGGAGTGTTATAATCATTGTGGTACTCTTTGTGCTTCTTTTTGTAGCCATGTACATTTATTTTGAGCGCATTTTTGCCATCAAGGCGGCGTCCAAGATAGATAAGAACTTCATGAACCAGATTCGTGATCATATTAGCAATGGCAAATTGGAGGCAGCAAAATTGTTGTGTGCCCAGACAGATTCTCCCGTGGCGCGACTTATCGAAAAAGGGGTGGCTAGAATTGGTAAGCCTTTGGACGATATCAACACTTCCATTGAAAACGCAGGTACGCTTGAGGTGTACAAGCTCGAGAAAAATGTAAGTGTTTTGGCCACTGTTGCTGGTGCTGCACCAATGATCGGTTTCTTGGGAACCGTAATTGGTATGATTTTGGCATTCCACGAAATGGCAAGTAGCGGAGGACAAGCCGAAATGGGCTCATTGGCATCCGGTATCTATACGGCAATGACTACAACAGTTGCCGGTTTGGTGGTAGGTATTATCGCTTACATTGGTTATAACCACTTGGTGAACAGGACAGATAAGGTAGTGCATCAAATGGAAGCCAATGCGGTAGAGTTTTTAGATCTTTTGAACGAACCTATATAAACCTTTAGCTATGAAACTGAAGGGAAGAAACAAAATAAGCCCGGAATTCAGCATGTCATCAATGACGGACATTGTGTTCTTGTTGTTGGTGTTTTTCATGTTGACGTCCAATGCACCGAATGCGTTGGATTTGCTTTTGCCAAAGGCAAAGGGTAAATCGACGAACACACAGAATGTTTCGGTTACCATTGACAAGGATCTGAAATATTTTGTGAACAACGAGCAAATCAACAAAGAATACATTGAAATTGAATTAAAAAAGGCACTTGAAGGTCAAGAAAAGCCTACAATCATCCTCAGAGCAGAAGAAAACGTGGCCATTAAAGAAGCGGTCAACGTAATGGACATTGCTAACAGGAACAGTTACAAGGTTATCTTGGCAGTGCGTCCAAAATAATGTCCTTTTTAGATACGAGACACAAGAAAAAATCCTTTACGCTTACAACACTTTTGTTAAGCGCACTGCTCCTATTGCTTTTTTATATTGGATTGACTTACCTAGACCCGCCCATTGAAAACGGAATCGCGGTCAATTTCGGAACCATGGATTACGGTAGTGGAGAGGTACAGCCTACGGAGCGAATAAGGTCGGAACCAAGAGAGGTTCAAAATCAGCCAGAGCCCGAAGAACAGGTGGAGCCCGCTCAACCAGAAGAAACAGTTTTAGAAGAAGCTCCAGTTGAGGAGGTTTTGACGAGCAATGATGAGGAGACCATTAAACTGCGACAACAGGAAGAAGCCAAACGCAAGGCAGAGGAAGAAGCTGAAAAAGCCAAAGCTGAAGCAGAACGTATTGCCCGAGAAAAAAGAGAAGCCGAAGAGCGCAAGAGACAAGAGCAAGAAGCCAAGAAAAAAAGCGTTGATGCTTTGATTGGCGGAATTGGGAAGTCGGACGGAACCACGACCGGCAGCGAAGGCGACGATGATAAGGCTGGAGATAAAGGCCAACCGGATGGAGACCCATATGCCACCTCGTACTATGGTGCACCTGGCAGTGGAAGTGGAACTGGAGGTTATGGACTTAGTGGGAGGTCGTTAGCTGGCAAAGATGTAGTGCGGCAGGAATGCAATGAGGAAGGTCGAGTTGTGGTAAGGATAGTGGTGGATAGAAATGGAAAGGTGATTCAAGCACAGCCCGGCGTAAAGGGCACCACTAATAATGCGCCATGCCTCTTGGAGCCCGCCCGTAAAACGGCTATGCTTCATCGATGGAACCCGGATTCCAACGCGCCAGCACAGCAAATCGGGTTTGTGGTCGTCAACTTTAAATTGGGGCAGTAGTGACCTATAAAGAGACTTTGGACTGGATGTTCGGTCAACTTCCGATGTACCAACAAAAAGGTGCTGCGGCCTTGAATGCCAAGTTGGACAACATCATCCACTTTTCCAATGTATTGGATAATCCAGAGAGAAAATTCAAAAGTATTCACGTTGCCGGAACCAACGGAAAAGGTTCCAGTAGCCATATGTTGGCTTCCATTCTTCAGGAGGCCGGCTATAAGGTTGGACTCTATACTTCGCCACACCTAAAAGACTTTAGGGAACGCATCAAAATAAATGGAGAGGTAGTAAGTAAGAAATTTGTAAAGGATTTTATAGAGGAGAACAAAACCTTTTTTGAATACCATAAGCTTTCCTTTTTTGAAATGACCGTTGGCATGGCTTTTAGCTATTTCGCGGAAGAAAAAGTAGATGTTGCCATAATCGAGGTAGGATTGGGAGGACGGTTGGATTCCACCAACATCATAACTCCCGAAGTGTCGCTAATCACTAATATTGGAATGGACCACACCCAGTTTTTGGGGGATACTTTGGAAAAAATAGCCTTGGAAAAAGCAGGGATTATTAAAGCAAATGTTCCAGTGGTCATTAGCGAGACCCAACCCGAGACAAAGATGATTTTTAATCTGATTGCCCATCAGCGAAGATCCAACATTGTTTTTGCGGATGCAGAATCTTCCGTGGAATATAAAACGGATTTGTTGGGTGAATACCAGCAGAAAAATATCAACGGAGTGGTGGCATGTATTCGTCAGTTGAAGAATTTTGATGTTCCCGAAAGGGCAATTGCTGACGGACTCACAAAAGTTGTGGAAAATACCGGCCTTTTGGGGAGATGGCAAGTGCTACAACATAGACCTTTGGTGGTTTGTGATACGGCGCATAACAAAGAGGGGCTTGAGTTGGTCTTGGAGCAAGTTAAAAAACAATCGTACGATCAACTCCATATTGTCCTTGGATTTGTTAAAGATAAAGATGTAAAGTCCGTTTTGCCGTTATTTCCCAAAGATGCCAAGTATTATTTTGTAAGGCCAAGTATTCCAAGGGGTATGGATGCTATTCAGCTAGAGGAACTTGCTCAAGAAGAGAGGCTTAAGGGGAAGGTGTGCAGGTCTGTAAAAAAGGGGTTGAACAAGGCGTTAAAAAATGCGACAAGCAATGATATGATCTATGTTGGTGGCAGTACTTTTGTTGTTGCAGAAATAGTGTGATTTTTTCTTCTTTTTTGTTTTTTAAATCAAAAACTGTGTTATATTTGCACTCCCATTTAGGAAAATGAATGGGCGCTTAGCTCAGTTGGTTCAGAGCACCTCGTTTACACCGAGGGGGTCGGGGGTTCGAATCCCTCAGCGCCCACTTTTAGAGTTTAAATCAAAACAAAACCTTGCATATCTTATTGATTTGCAAGGTTTTGACGTTTTAGGACATACATTTGAATTGGTTTGATTTGATATGTTTTGGTTTGCAATTCGGTTAGTAAATTTTTTTGTCAAAAGTGTTAACCGGATAAGCATGTAAACAACTATATTACAGTGACTTAGTATTTGACTTTCGTAGGTGATTTTCATTCAATTTAAAACAAAACCTATGAGAACCCGGTCTACATTTTCAATCAGTTTCTGGATAAGTACTGCCCGAAGAAATGACGGCAACGCAAAGATTTATGCCCGGATCACCGTTGATTCGCAAAGGGCAAACATGAGTTTAAAGTATACTATCCCGAAAGAGATCTGGGACAGTAAGGGGTCGAAGGTTCTGGGGCGAACAAAAGAAGCGCAGGAAATCAACACTTATCTGATGGAAGTTGAAACAGAACTATTTCAATGCTATCGTGAACTTCGGTCTAGAACGTCCCATGTAAATCTTCAACTAAAAGTGGACTGAACTTGGTCTAAAGTTAAGTGATGGTTTTGTTATCTTCAAGGCTAGCCTTGAAGATGGATTCATTAACCATTTAAATCACTTAAAAATGACAAAGAAGAAGAACACGGAATCAATCGTAAAGGACATCAAGAGAAAGACAAGGCGGAAGTTCTCCGCCGAGGAAAAGATCCGCATCGTGCTTGAAGGGCTCAAAGGGGAGGAATCGGCATCCGGCATATGCAGGCGAGAGGGAATCGCCCCTGCCCTGTACTACCGTTGGAGCAGGGACTTTTTGGAGGCCGGGAAGAAACGCCTGATGGGCGACACCATGCGTGAGGCCAATACCAGTGAGGTAAAGGAACTCCGTGGGGAGAACTCCGAGCTCAAGGAAACGGTGGCCGAGCTATTGCTCCAAAACCGGGTGCTCAAAAAAAGTACCAATGGCTTAGGGTAAAATGGAGGAAGTATATGCGATTTACCCAACAGGAGAAATACGAGATCATAAGGCTCGTGGAGACATCTGAGATAGGCGTGAACAGGACATTGAAGGAAACAGGGGTCAACAAGAGCACCTTCTACAATTGGTACGGCAAGTACCTCGAAGGTGGCTTTGATGGGCTTGCCCCGAGCCAAAGGGCCAGGAACACCTATTGGAACAGGATCCCCGACAAGATTAGGTCGCAGGTCGTGGAGATGGCTCTGGACTTTCCGGAGGAATCCTGTCGTGGACTTGCCTGTAAGATGACCGATGAGCGGGAATACTATATCTCCGAGAGCAGTGTTTACCGTATCTTGAAGTCCAAGGGGTTGGTGACATCCCCAGCCTTTGATACCATTGCCGCTTCACAGGAGTATAGGGACAAGACCCAAAGGGTACACCAGATGTGGCAGACGGACTTCACCTATCTGAAGATCGTGGGATGGGGCTGGTACTATCTCTCGACCATTTTGGACGATTACAGCCGTTATATCGTACATTGGGAACTCTGTCCCTCGATGAACGCAGGGGATGTGAAGAAAACGGTGGGAAGGGCACTGGAAAAGGTGTCGCTGCCCAAGGGGCAAATGCCAAGGCTCCTGTCGGACAACGGTCCCTGTTACATCAGTGGCGAACTGAAGGAGTTCATAAAGAAAAAAGAGATGGAGCATATCCGGGGAAAACCGAACCATCCCCAGACGCAGGGCAAGATAGAGCGTTACCACCGTTCGATGAAGAACATCATCAAACTGGACAACTACTATCTACCGGGGGAACTCAAGGAAAGGTTGGAAGAGTTCGTGGACTATTACAACAATAGGAGATACCACGAATCATTGGACAACCTGACGCCGGCAACCGTATATTTTGGATTGGACAAAAAGATATTGGAAAACCGTAAATTGATAAAGAAAAGAACGATGCTCAAAAGAAGGAAAGAGCACCAAATTCAAAAGTTGAAACTATGACTTAACTTTGGACTGGGCCAGTTCAGATTCGTTTGAAGACGTACATGCCACCAAAAGGCGTTAATGAAAGAATGATTTTACTTGAGGGGGCTTTAGAAAGTTCGATGAGCAATTCAGATATTTTCACACACGTATATAGCAGAACAGGAAATAATTTAAAAGAACTGGTTTATTATACAACCAAACAAGACGAGTTTATGAAAATACTCAATGGTGCTTTAGAAAAGCACGATGTTTTTCCTATTGAAATAAACTTTTATGAGGACAGGGAGTGGACTGACTTCAAGAAGGTACTGAAAGATTTTAAAAAGAAATAAAGTTCAAAAAAACGATTCATAAGCAATGAAAATTCCAGAGATAAAATTGATTTCAAATCCCGAAACTAAAGAAGCAAGAGAAGCTTTGGGGTTTCAGTGGAATGAAGTTGCTGGGACAAGGCACAAACTGGGAGGTGAACCTGATGGTATAACGGAAGAACAGTTCCCTAAATGTGATTCATGCAACAATCCAATGAGTTTTTATGCTCAAATCGATTCGATAGGTGATAATTATAATCTTGCCGATTGTATGGTAATTCATCAATTTGTATGTTTTGATTGCTTTGAAGTAGCGTGTAAACTGAATCAAACAAAAGTTTAAATAAACGAAAATTACATCGAATAAATTACGTTGAGGATTCTGAGAGATGTATCTTACAAATTGAAGTACGAACCATAATAAGCAGAAAATCAAATCTGAAAAAGACTGAAAACCAATATGCACAAGCAAATTATTCCATTTGTTTTTCTGATTTCGTTTCAGCTTAGCATTGCACAAATAACATTGACGCACAATACCGGGAATTCACCTGTACCTTCGGATATGTATTCTTGTGATTACGAAGAGATATGGGCTAGAGCCTTTAGACTTTCCGATTTTGGTATAACAATAAATGAACAATTCATCATAAACTCTGGACAGGTTGCAATTAGCAACTCTTATGACGGAGCGATGTTAGTCTTTAGTATTTATAGTATAGATTCTAATTTTCCCAATTCAGAACCCAAGAGAGTCAGTTACGGCAACGTAGTAACCGCTCCAGAGATAGGTGACACACCAGAAATTGTACAAATTGAATTTGCAAATCCTGTTGTTGTTCCTGCCAACGTGGAAAGGATTTTGGTGGAGGTTTCCCAGATGGATGACATATATAATGATGATTTCAAAAAAATTAAGATTGCAGGTAACCAATTTGATGATGGTAGTCCCTCTTATTTTCGAGGCTGTAGACAATATTACTCCTTCGTGTCCACGGAAGATTTGGCTACACCAGTGCCCAACGCCAACTTTTTTATCAATGTTACTGGTGAAGCCTTGCCGGCACAAAGCACGGGCGGCACTACGGTGCTATCCCATAGTGTTTGTGAAGACTTTATTGATGCTCATATTTTTGGTTGTAGTTCAGGGGGTATGAGCTGGTCAAGGGATTTTTGGTTGGAAGATTTCGGTATTTCCACTGAAGAGGAATTCATATTGGAGCGAGGACAAGTAGGTATCAATTATGCAGGATGGGGTGTCGAAATACAATTTAGGGTGTATGCCATCGATGACAATTTCCCAACTTCATTCTCTGATACGGATTTGCTCGGAAGCAGTGAACTCATTCGAATACCCAATTTTGGCACTTCCAATCTAAATACCCCAAGAATTTTTGATGTGGAATTTGACACTCCCATAATAATTCCAGCAAATGCGGAAAGAATACTGGTGGAAGTTTTTCAAACAAACAATGCGTCCTACCCCACGAGTACCATAGAAGATGACGGAGCCGTTTCATGGATTAAATCATATCACGGAGGGTGCTACCCTTTGGGGGAATTTGTAGATGTTAAAGATTTAGGGTATCCAGATGCTAAATTCTTTATAAATGTAACCGGAGATGTTGATCACGTAACCAACAATTTTGATATGGATATTTCGAACATCTGTTTGGAGTTCTTAAAGGAATTTGGCGTTGTTCCAAATACCAATGTTGCATCCGTGACATGGGATTTTGGAGACCCTGCTTCGGGAGTCGAAAATACTTCTACCGACATATCTCCTTTTCATGATTTTTCTGCGGACGGGGTCTATACAGTTAACGCTACTGTAACGGACACCAATGGCAATATGGAGGTTATTACCGAAACCATTGATGTCAAAGAACCACCCAATGCTTATGGCATCAATGATATATACGCATGTGAGGACAATTTTAATACTGGTATTTCTTCTACTTTTGATGTTTCTAATGTGCGACAACAGGTCTTAGGTGGACAAAATAATAAAGTGGTCACCTTTATCGATGGAGCAGGTAACGAATATGATGTATTGCCCAATCCTTTTACCAATACCGTTGCAAACAGGGAAACTATAACCGTACGGGTGGCCCATGATGATAATCCCTGCTGCTTTTCAGAAACCACCTTTGATTTAATTACAAACCCTGTACTTGACTTGACCTCGGTTTCAGACTTGGTAGTTTGTAGCAATGAGACAGATGGTTTTGCGTTTTTTGACCTTCAACAACTTCGTCAAGATATTTTGGATGTAAATGGCTCCGTAGATATTTCTTTTTATCACGAGAATGGAAATCAAATACAGGAACCTTTGGGTGCCGTTGAGAATTTGGTTGTCAATGAAGAAGTAATTACAGTACGTGCGATTGAACCAACCAATAATTGTTACAACGAAACTACCTTTAAAATTATGGCACACCCTTTGCCAACGGCCAGCACTTTGAACACCCTAGTAGGATGTGATGATAACAATGATGGCATTTCAGAATATTTTGACACTTCGAATATAGAATCAGAAGTAGTCGGAAATCAAGCTAACATAGTGGTATCCTATTTTGATGCCAGTGGAACTCCATTACCAAGCCCCCTACCCAACCCTTATACCAATATATTGGCCAATGAAGAAACCATTACGGTTAGGGTTACGAACGAACTCACCAATTGTTTTGAAGAAACACCATTGTTGCTCAGAACGGCAACACAGCCACAAATCAGTTCCCCGCAGCCCATATATGCTTGTGACCAGGGTAATGGTTTTGCCCAATTTGTTACTGCTGGAATCGAGGCGGAAATAATAGGTAATCAGACTGGTTTGACAATCAAGTTCTACAATGATGATGGGGAACAATTGCCTAACCCGTTACCTGACATGTTTCAAAATATGGAAGCTTGGCAACAAACCATCCATGTACTTGTCGAAAACGAACTAAACGATTCGTGTTCTTCTGAAACAAGTCTGGACCTCATAGTACAGGAACTCCCAATGGTAAATTTGGACTCTTCTTATTTTTTGTGTAATCTGGAGCCTTTCTTACCTATCAGCGTAGCTTCTGGATGGGATAATTACAATTGGATGTATGAGGATGGTAGTATCATTTCCACAACCTATGAAGCTAATCTGACAGAGGCTGGAAAGTATACCCTTTTGGTTGGAGTAATGGTGAATGGCATTTTCTGTGAAAACAGTTATGAATTTGAATTGATACGTTCGATGCCCCCGACCATAACCGATGTGTCCTACCAACAGTTATCGGACAATAATTCCATCGAGATCACTGCTTCCGGCGATGGGGACTTTGAATATTCGATAGACGGTGTAAACTTTAAGGACTCCCACATATTTACCAATCTTATTGGCGGTAAGTATACGGTTTTTGTTAGGGACAAAAATGGTTGTGGAGAAGATTCCGAAGAAATTGTCGTAATTGATTATCCTAAATTCTTTACTCCCAATCATGATGGTTACAATGATTTTTGGCATATTCTTGGGATTGATGCATATCCAAATGCAGATGTTTTGATATTTGACCGATATGGTAAGTTATTGAAGCAACTTTCGTCAAGTGATATAGGTTGGGACGGCACTTACAATGGAGATGAAATGATGTCCAATGATTACTGGTTCAAATCGGACTTAGGTAACGGAACTGTTTTTTCAGGTCATTTCACATTAAAAAGATAAGTTACATTATGGTAAACAACCTTGGGAAGTTTAAATAAACGATTCAAAGTGAACAACTGTTTTAAAAGGATTCTTTCGGTCCTACTGGTCTGTTTCTTTGCTGCTTGTGGCAGAAAAGAGAAATCCCCTTTGGACATACCTAATGAACCGAAGAAAAAAATAGAGGTTTTAGTTAATCGCAACGAGGTGGTTTTTCGAATAGCACACCATCTTGCCGAAACGGACAAAGATTTTGCAAGACCCAACCCTGTCCGCGATACTTTGGAATACTATTTTAATGACTATGTGAATCATTCGGTTATTAACACACTTCAGAATGAGGATATCGGATATGATGATGTAGTGTCCCAGTGGCTTCTCCATCAAAAGGAGTTCCCGGATTTTGGGAACTTACATAATGACTCGATAACGATTCAAGAAATGGAATTGGATGGTTATGTCGGAATAGATACCCTATATAATAGGATTTACTCCGAACTATACGATTTCTATAGGGAGGCCAATGTAGAAAAGTTCCTTAACGAAATGGACTATTGGTACAGCGGTGCCGTGAATGAAATTAAACGAGCCGCTGCCCAGTTTGACGTGGTCCAGCAGATGGAGGAATACTGCCGAATGGAGAATTACCGATATGTGGTCTCCCCTGAGCCCCTTTTTATTACGGGTGGGTCAAGAGGTATTGGCCCAACTATCTACACGGAAAACGGAAAGATTTGTTTCCAGTTCATTAGTCCTTCTCCCAATATTGATTTTCAAGGTGCAAATTATAACCCAGTTACTATGGGCTACGGATATACGGACAATTCATATATCCGAACCATACTGGTTCATGAATTTGGTCACTCTTTTGTAAATTTGGATTTGAGTATTGCGTCCAACAAGGTATTTTTAGATGAAAAAGAACATCTCTTTACAGAGGCAGTGAAAGAGCCATTAAAGCATACAGGTATCGGCGATTTTCACACATATATCGTTGAGCATATAGTGCGGTTATTGGAGGTAAGGATTGCCGACCTTTACATAGGAGCTAAGGAAGCGCAAGAACTTAGAGATGCGAACAAAGCTTTCATTTGGCTTCCGCAAATGGAAGAATTGATCATCAGTGAGTACGAATCGAAACCTGACATCTATAAAAGTCTTGATACTTTTATTCCAGAATTTTTAAGCGTGGTTGAATAACCAGTTGCAATAAAATTGGAGATAAATACAAATAAACGATCAAGATATAAGACCTCAATGCCCACCAACAACAGTAACCGTTGCACAAGCCCTTGATCGGACATAGAATGGATTGATATGAGCTCTTTACGGGGCTTTTTTCTTGTCGACTCAGAAGTTGTAATTCAATTGTTGATACTTTAGGGAAGGCCCAAATAGCAATTGAAAGGTACTTTTCACCAATGCCACCGAAGCAAGTATCCTCGCCCCGCTTTTCACCCTTTTTTGTTCGAATTTCAGGTACTTCTTCAGGTTGTAGGCTATGGCCGATAGGTGCATCGCCTTGTTCGCCTGAGCTAGAGCCTCCATCCAAGGAGCCTTGCGATTAATTTTTGAAGAAAAAAGACTGATATCGACCAAAGAGGCTGCCTTGGCCTGCCGTATGTCCGTTACTAAGTTCACAGCATTGTTCAAAGATTTAATGGGTTCAACCTTTTCAGAATTTGCTTTGCAATATCGGGTAAAAGGCGCCTCTTTTCAGCTAAAAAACTCCAATCTAACTCAGGAGACCGTAGCTGTAAACTGGGGATTTGCCGATGCCAGCCACCTTCATAAATATTTATAAGAATCTTAAAATTTAAAAAGGTAAAACATTAACAGAACCCATGATGGATTTACATTCCAGTGGAACGCGTGTCCATTTTTACCGGATTGTACAGCGTACGTTTTATCGTCTTCGATTTAGTTCCTTTTTTCAAGACAAAACTGTAGGTAAAACGAGTGGCTTCATTCTTAGTATACTCGATTATACAATCACTGTTATTAAATGACCAGCCTGGATAAGTTTTAGCGATTTCGCTGCCAAGACTGTATGGAATCCGTACATCTTCATAATACTCTTCAGACTCTAGAATAGTACCGTCATGGGCGTAAATGGCCTTAATATAATTGGCATCCGATTCAAAAACTACGGTATAGGTAATATGTTCATTTATGCTATAAATGCGATTTTCGGTAATATCATAGTCTGCTGCAACATTTTGTAAACGCTTTATGCCTAAGGCTAAAGTTGGTGCAACGTCGTTCCTTGAATTTAGATACTGCTCATTCTGAATTTTAGAGGATCTAGATGTATGGACATTCACTTTATTTGTCGTATTCATAGCCAAGTTTTCCTGTGCAATTGTAAGGTTGGCTAAGCCTACAATAAAAAGAACAATTATCAGATTTTTCATTTTTGAGAGGTTTTTTAAATTAAATTGATTAAATCTTTTCGACTGGTAAAGCGTAACAAAGTAGGATACTTCTAAAGTATTGGATAAGACTTGCTCAGCCATCAATTTGGCATAGACTACCAATCAACAGGGTATAGACAATTAATAGACAAATCAGTTACTTGAATTGTAATAATCAGAAAATCAGGATTTTATAAATCCTGAATAAAAAGGTCCAAATCAGTGTTTTCGGAGAGATTCAACTTTTTTCTTAAGCGATAACGACTTGTATTTAAGGAAGCCAGAGTGATGTTTTGAAGCGTAGCAATGCTTCGACTCTCAATTTTTAAACGAATTAAAGAGCAAAGACGTATCTCATTTTTACTCAAATCAGGATAGTTTTGCGTGAGCTTACTGTAAAATGTATTACTCAGTTTGTCCAAGCGTTCAAAAAATTCCCGGGTGTCGGTATCAACGCTAATTTTATTCGCTATCGTATGGTCTAGTTCTTCTATCAAAGCTTCCCGTTCCTTGGCATCTGCTTGCTTAATAGCACTTAATTGATTGGCCAATGCCTTGGCCCAATCCTGATCTTGCGTCAATCTAATGGCAAAATCCGAAAGATCCCGTTCCCTGGATTTAATTTCGGTATTGAGCTGTTCTACCTTTAAGGCTGTATTTTCAAACTTTTGTTCAGTTAATAATTGTTTGTTCTTGGCGTTGACCAAATGTTGACGCCGGTTTAAGTAAAGTACGATTAACAAAATGATAAAAACGGAAGATAGTACCCCTGAAAACCAAAGTCTGGTGCGTTGACTTTTTATCTTGTTTTCTTTTTGAATACGGTCTATTTTAAAATTAATTGCTATTCTATCAACAATAGCATCATTGAGCTCGGTCTGCCATTTTTCATCCGCAATTTTTGCGATTAACTGAAGGCTATCTGCGTATGCATTAATCTGTTGTGATGTAGCATAAGCTTCAGGAATCTTATTCTGTTGTTTCAGTAAAAACTCCTTAGCTTCTAAATACTCTAATTTGGAATTCGAACCTAAACTATTCCTTTCCTCATGTGAAACAACAATTGCTTCTAGTTCCTTAAAAGTGCGTTGCGCTGCTGTCAAACGATTTAAATATGCGTTCGTAGTGGTCAGTTGAGCACCTGCACTTATTAACCTTGGTATGTCTTTAGTGTGAGTTTTCTCATTAATGGCGGTTTTAAAAAACTCAAAATTTGTGGCATACAAGGGTTGTGCTTTTGGGTAATCACCACGTTCTGTGTGAATATCTGCAATATTATCTCGAATGCTTCCTATTAAAGTATGATTGGGATATGATGCTTTTGTAATAGTATAGGCTTTCTGAAAATAGTGCATGGCAGAATCCAAATCTTTCTTGTGCCAATAAAAAAAGAGGCCATAGTTATTTAATGCCGAAGGATAATAAATGTAATCGAGTGACTTGGTATATTCTAAATTCTTTTTATGCTGAATTGCAGCACTGTCTAATTCGTTTAGTTCAGCATAATTTTGAGCAAGTATACTGCGAGCATAAGTTAACATTTCTATATAAACATCGCGCTCCTTTTCAGTTAGGTTGCCTTCATGTGCTTGGTAATGTTTAAAAAAATTAAGGTATGATTTTATGGACTCCTTCGGAAATCCAACTTCCATAAACCAATTACCCGAGTGCAAATAACTGTCTAAAACAAAGCTATGATGCCCATCAATATTCTTTAATAAATCTAAACGTTTGTAATGAAGCGACAAGTAGTTCTGCAGTTGGGATTCAGAAAAAGATGAGCGCCTATACGTTTTAATGTCATCCTCTGGAAAATCAACGGCTATGGAGTCGCTTATCTTTTGAAATTCTGTAAATGCCTTCTCACTACTTAGTAATGCGTTTTGCGGCCACAGTTGAAACGCAGTCAAAAAATACATAAAACATATACTCAAATAAGAAGGTTTTATCATTCGATAAAAAATAGGATACAAGTTCTAAAGGTATCAATTTTGTGGCGTTTGTAAAAGTAAACCTCCCTCTACGCTATAGTCTATAACTTGAAAAAATTTTGCAACAGCATTGATTAACTTATTAATGTATGTTTGATTCAGTTTAAATTTTCCCAGGTTATTTGTTTCTTTTTGGGACGATTTCAATATTTTTATTTTCTATAGGATATGCTCATATTCTCGCTTTCATATTAAATTGCATTAAGGTGTGTGGGATTTATAACATCAGTGCTAGTTGTTGGTTGACAGTAGCTTACAATAATATAGATGGTTCAGTCATCCCGACGCATTTTAGTGTTTAGTTTGGCATAAATGTTTGTTTAATATTTTATGGCTAAATTTGATATCTACGAAGGAAGATTACCAAAAGAGGTTTGTAATCCGGTTAGTATTAAAAGCACAAGCAAGGAAAAACCTAGTAAACATAAGGGTTGGCAAGTTGGGTTCGAATCCCTCAGCGCCCACAACAAAAACGCCTTCGATTTTTCGAAGGCGTTTTTGGTTTCAAACAGTAATGGACTCCCCAATATCCAGAAGCATCAATTTCTTTCCTTTTTTTTCGAAATACTCAACTGCCTTGGTTTTATCAATTTTAATAGGAGGGAAGGTGTCGTAATGGCATCCTATCACTTGGTTGCACTCAATAAAGTCGCTGGCAATGGTAGCGTCTTCATAACCCATGGTAAAATTATCTCCGATCGGTAAAATTGCAATATCCAATTTTGGACATGTTTTAGGAATCAGTTCCATGTCCTTGGTCAAGGCAGTATCCCCAGCAATGTAAATGCATTTTGAATCGTCCCAGAGCACAAACCCTCCAGGATTGCCCCCATTGCTTCCATCGGGCAGCATGCTGGAGTGGATGGCATTCACGTATTTGGCGGTGCCAAAATCAAATTTAAACTTACCGCCATGGTTCATGCCATGTCCGTCGATACCTTTGTTGGCCAACCAACTAACTACCTCAAAATTGGAGACCAATAAGGTTCCCGGATTGTTCTTGGCTATGGCTTCCACATCAAGAACATGGTCTTGGTGGCCATGGGTCAGAAAAATATAGTCGACCTTAAGGTCATCAATATTAATATCGGATGCCATCTCGTTGCCGGTAATAAAAGGGTCGAATAAAATATTCTTCCCGTTCATCACAACTAAAAAAGTCGCATGCCCTAAATAGGTAATTTTCATAGTGTATATTTTTTATTTGATGTGTAAAGTTGAAAGCTTTTTGCCCATTTTATAAAGTTAACAAGAACACTGGTCAATTTCAATTCGAAATGGAAACCTTGAAGATTCTTATGCATAATTTTTTGAATCAATAAAATACGATTGAAGAAAAAGAACTTAACTTTGCAGCATGATTGCCACGATTTGTAGAAAAGCCCATTTTAACGCCGCACACAGGCTCCATAACCCAAAATGGAGCAAGGAAAAGAACATTGAAGTGTTCGGAAAGTGCAACAGCCCTAGTTTTCACGGTCATAACTTTGACCTTGAGGTGAGGATAAAGGGCGAGGTTGACCCGGATACTGGGTTTGTTATGGATTTGGCCGATCTGGGTGCTTTGATCAAGGATGAGGTTGAGGAGCGTTTTGATCACAAAAACTTGAACGAGGATTGTCCAGAGTTTAAAAATCTACTCCCGACAACGGAGTACTTCGTAAAAGTCATCTACGATATCCTAAAACCAAAGCTTAAAAAGGGACAATTGTTACATATTACCCTGCACGAGACATCAAAGAACTCTGCAGAGTATGGAGATTGGGATTAATTTCCGATATTGCACCCCGTTTTCAAAGGGATATTAGCTCAGTTGGTTTAGAGCGCTGCCTTGACAGGGCAGAGGTCACTGGTTCGAATCCAGTATATCCCACTTTTTCTACTCATATTCAGAAATTCTTTTTCTTAGTTTTTGGTTACTGCGCTCCAAGCGTTCGTTTTGGTTACGTAAACCGTCCAATACCTTTTGCATGGCTTGTAGGCTTTCTTGTTGTAGGCTGATGATTTGTTCTAGGTCTGATCGGGAAAAACTTTTGCTCATGGTTTGTGATTATATTCAAAAAAAACTTTAAAATATTTATTTGAATCGTTAAAAGTAAAATTAAAATATAAAAAATATTTTAATGAATATAATAAAGCATAAATTTAAGATAAAAACATATAGAGTTAAGTGACTATTTTTGATACGGAACAACTTCCCAACATGGAAAAAGAAGTATTCAATCGTATCAAAGCAGTTTTGGCTGAGAAGGGAAAAACCAATAATTGGTTGGCGGATGAATTAGATATGAACCGGACAACAATTTCAAAATGGTGCAGGAATGATATGCAACCAAGGGTTGAAACACTATTTCAAATTGCAAAAGCTTTGGACGTGGATGTTCGGGAACTTCTTGTTTCAACGAAATAAAGTTCAAATAAACGATGTGTTTACAGCAAATCCAACGCCCGCTCCAAAGCCATCCCACGAGAACCTTTTATCAAAAGCGCTCCTTTTTCCAAAGGGTTTTTCAAAAGATGTTCTTTTAGTTCATCAAACGATTTTAACTTTTTCAATGTAGTATTGGTGCCATAGAAATTTTCTCCCACCAGATAGGCATCATCAAAATCCAATTCCTTTGCAAAATCTGCAATTGCCTGATGCTCTTCGGCTGCCGTATTGCCAAGTTCGAACATATCTCCAATGATTAGAGTCTTTCTTTTGGACTTCATTAAACTAAAGTTTTCCAAGGCAGCCTTCATGCTGGTTGGGTTGGCGTTGTAGGCATCCAGAACAATATCGAAACCATTTTTAGATAAAATTTGTGAGCGATTGTTTTGTGGTTGATACACTTCAATGGCCGATTTAATGTCTTCCAAAGGAACATTAAAATATTTGCCCATTAGGATTGCCGCACAACAATTGGGAAAGTTGTATTTGCCCACCAATTGTGTATGTATTTGTGTTCCTTCTACCTCTAATGAGACATAAGGGTGAACCCCGGAAAATTTGATGTTGTAATATTGATGGTCGCTCGTGCTAAAGCCCATCTTTTTGGTGTAAGTACTTAATTTTTCTTTCTGAACGTCATCATCTGCATTTAAAAAGATGTATTTATCGTTGGCCTTAAGATAATCGTAAAGCTCACTTTTACCTTGGATCACTCCTTCAATGCTTCCAAAACCTTCCAAATGGGCTTTGCCAAAGTTGGTAATGTATCCAAAATCGGGTTGGGCAATGCTGCAGAGTGATTCAATTTCTTTCTTGTGATTGGCGCCCATTTCTACAATTGCCATTTCGGTATCTTCCTTAATGGATAAGAGGGTCAATGGAACTCCAATATGATTGTTGAGGTTCCCTTTGGTGGCTATGGTCTTGTACTTTTTGGAAATTACCGCATTGATGAGTTCCTTGGTCGTGGTTTTCCCATTACTTCCCGTTAGCGATATTACTTTTGCTTTGGAATGGTTCCTGTGGTAGGTGGACAACTGTTGCAGGGTGGCCAAAACATCGTCAACTAGAAGCAGTCTATCCGAAGTTTTAAATTCTTCCTGATCAATAATGGCATACGCTGCACCTTTGTTCAAAGCTTCTTGTGCAAAGGCATTTCCATTAAAATTTGGCCCTTTTAGGGCAAAGAACAGACAGTTTTCGGTAATTTTACGAGTGTCCGTACTTATTGTGGGGTGCTCTAAAAATAGAGCGTGCAACTCTTTCATTGTCATAAATCGAAGATAAAAAAAAGCCCCGACCTTTTGGCCGGGGTTTTTTTAAATACTCAAGAAGTTATTTTATCTTGCTTTTTTATGGCGTACCGTTTTTTTGGTTCTGGATTTGGATCCAACTCTGGACATGGCGCATCTAAAACCAATATCGTCTGTTGCCATATATTGAGGCAAGTATCTACGCTGGGCAGGATCTAACCAATAAGCTCGATCTCTCCATGATCCGCCTTTGTACACACGAACTTCGTTGTTGATCAATGAGGTTCTGTAGTTTGACTCGTCATACTGGCGAACCAATTCACCTTCTTCGTTTCGTTCTACAGAGTGTTTGGGCGCATCATACATTTTTTGGTTGTCCTCTTCATCGCTAAAACGGCTAAAGAATCTAGAAGAACCTGGGTCACCATCTCTAAAACCACGGTTGTCACTTTTATCAAAATTGGTCCTTAGATAAGTTTCCTCTTCGGTAACCGGAACTTCTTTGATTTCTCCTGGAAGATTGATGGCTACAATTTTACCATTGGGCAAAGTGTCATAAACTATTTCATCTCTCAATATTTCTACTTTTCCATCTTCGCCAATAGCTTTTTTCATGAAAACGTTTCCTCGGTAGTAATTGAAATCACTTATTTCATCATCAACAATGGGACGGTACACATCGGCCACCCATTCGTTTACGTTTCCGGCCATGTCATAAAGTCCAAAATCGTTGGGCTTGTAAGATTTGACTTCTCCGGTAATATCGGCACCGTCATCGGACCATCCGGCAATACCGCCATAATCACCTTTACCTTGCTTAAAGTTGGCCAATTGATCTCCTCGACCTACTCGTTGTCCGTTACGGGTGTAATCACCTTCCCATGGATATTTTTTCCTACCTCTGTAGTTGTTGTATTCTCTGGTTCCAACAAGAGCTTGGGCGGCATATTCCCATTCGGTTTCGGTGGGTAGCCTGTAGGCAGGCATTATTATACCGCTACTTCTTTTGGCAAATGCATTGATAGAGTCTTTCTTTTGTTTTCCTTGCAGGGAATCTATTTCACCACCATAAACAGATTCTGGGTTGTTTAAATAAGCCTCGGTACTAAAAGTGCCCTCAATTTCGCCGTTTAAAACTTTGTATTTGGAATCTTCGGCCAAATACCCTTCTCTTTCCAGCATTACTTCGTTGACCCTATCTGTTCTCCATTCGGCATACTGGGTAGCCTGTACCCAATTAACCCCCACAACGGGATATTCTGCGTAGGCAGGGTGTCTTAGATAGTTGTTGGTCATTGTTTCGTTAAAGCCCAATCGGTTTCTCCAAACCAAGGTATCCGGTAGTGCGCCTTTGTATATATTGGCGTAATTGGGGTTATCCGGAGGATAAACTTCTTTGAGGTAATCCAAGTACTCCAAATACATTACGTTGGTCACCTCTGTTTCATCCATATAGAAGGATTGTACATGTTGTTGGGTTGGGGCGTTGTTCCAATCGTGCATTATATCGTCCTGGACTTTACCTTTGGTAAAAGTTCCACCCTCTACAAATACGGTTCCTGGAGGAGTTTCTTGCTCCTTAAAGTCCGAATTGTATTGAAATCCCCCTTCTTTGGCATTAATTTTCCAACCAGTGGCTCTGGAGACGTTCTTGGATGAAGAAGAGTTTTTACAACTGGAAAAACTTCCCATCACTACGGCGCAAGAAAGTACAACTTTAATTAAGTGTTTTTTCATAATTTGGGCTTGAGTACTTTAAAACTCAGGGCTATATGCCCTCAGTAACTTCGACTTGTTTTGATTTTTAAAATCCTTCAATGGCATTAAAACGGTGTTTTTGCCATTATATTTTGTGCTCATCAAATATTTATGGCGATGTGGCATTTGGCACATGCTACACTTCTGTAACGGAGAAGGGGGGGAATTAGTATAAGATGATTGGCTTTTAACGGTTTAAAAAAAAATACTCAACCTTGGATTTTACCTTTTAACCAAAATAGTGGTGGTTTGGACGATTAACACCAAAAATATGGATTCAGATATAAGAATTTTGGCAAAAGACCGTTTAATTTGTATTGCTTCCGGAATATGTTTTTGGAACCAGGACTACACTAAATGCTAAAATTTTAGAATGAAAAAGTTATTGATCGTGGTTGCTTTCTTAATTGTGGCACCTCAAGTTAGCGCTCAGCAAGAAAGGGCAATCACAACGGCTGTACCATTTTTGACAATTGCCGCCGATGCACGGGCTTCCGGTATGGGAGATATGGGCGTTGCCACTTCTTTTGATGTGTATTCCCAACAATGGAACGCTGCAAAATATGCCTTTGCCACTCAAAAAATGGGTATTGGGGTTAGCTATACCCCGTATTTGGAAAGCATTGTAAACGATGTATCCTTATTAAATGCCAACTTTTACAACAAATTAAACGATAGGAGTGCCTTTGCCTTCAGTATCCGTTATTTTGGTCTGGGCGAGATTGAATTGAGGCAAACATTTGATCAGCAGGCCACTTTGGTGAAGCCCAACGAATTTGCCTTGGATGGTTCTTATTCCTTAAAATTGAGTCAAACCTTTTCCATGGCTGTGGCAGGTAGATTTATCAGTTCCAATCTCAGATTTCAAGATGGTGTACAAGATTCTCAGGCAGCCAATGCCTTTGCAGTAGATGTATCGGGTTTTTACCGATCTCCGGAAATAGCTTACAATAATTTTGATGGACGTTGGAGAGCTGGGTTCAATATATCCAACTTGGGAGGTTCCATACAATATGATGAAGGCGGGCAGGAAAACTTTTTGCCCACTAACCTAAAGTTTGGCGGTGGATTTGATTTTATTTTTGATCAGGACAATGTGCTGGCCATAAATACAGAGTTCAACAAACTATTGGTGCCCACGCCAAGAGATTTTGATGGGGATGGGGATATTGATTCAGATGATAACAATGAATACCAGCAAATAGGTTTTTTTAAAGGAGTCTTTGAATCTTTCGGTGATGCGCCGGATGGATTCGGGGAAGAACTTAAAGAAGTAACTTGGGCACTTGGTGCAGAGTATAGGTTTAGAGAAGCTTTTATGTTGCGGAGCGGTTACTTTAACGAAAGTGAAGAAAAAGGTTCTCGTAAGTTCTTTACGCTTGGAGCTGGCTTCATGTTTAAATCTGCACAAATAGACCTTTCCTATCTTTTCTCAACCTCACAGGTTAGAAACCCACTGGAAAACACATTGCGATTCTCGCTCACTTTTAACTTGGGAGAAGAATTTTACAATGATTAAGAATGCATAAAATAAATAGGAAAAAACCTGTCTCTTGGGCAGGTTTTTTTATTTTTGAATACACCCAAGCTTAGATGGAAAAAAAGAAAATTGGTTTTGAACTGCTCATTTTTGAGGATGAAACAGAGTTGTCACAAAACGATCAAAAATTGTTACAAGACGCTGCGGAGGCCAGGGAGAATGCGTATGCGCCCTATTCTAAGTTTAAAGTGGGTGCTGCAGTATTGTTGGAAAACGGGGAAGTGGTCATTGGCAACAACCAAGAAAATGCATCTTACCCTTCGGGCCTTTGTGCCGAGCGCGTGGCCATTTTCCATGCAGGCGCCAAATATCCTGGGGTAACCGTTAAATCCATTGCCATTTGCGCTTCGTCCTCTAAACATGAGGTAGGTGTTCCAGCGGCTCCTTGCGGCAATTGCAGGCAGTCTATTATAGAATACGAACAAAAGCAGAACACTCCAATTTCGTTGTTGCTAAGGTCAGAAAAAGGCCCGATTTACAAATGTAGTTCCATGGCCGACATATTGCCTTTGGCATTCAATAACTCATTTTTGGGCGATTCTTAATTCAATTCTTTTTCCAAAACAGATATATATGTATTTTTGCTTTTCCCTACTACAGGGGAAATTCATTTAATACTACTATAGATGAAAAAAATTACCAAAGAAGTTTATCTTAAATGGTACGAGGACATGTTTTTCTGGAGAAAGTTCGAGGATAAACTTGCCGCCGTATATATTCAGCAAAAAGTTAGAGGGTTTCTACACCTGTACAATGGTCAAGAAGCGGTTCTAGCAGGTGCATTGCATGCAATGGACTTGGACAAAGATCGTATGATCACCGCTTATCGAAACCACGTTCAGCCGATAGGTATGGGTGTGGATCCAAGAAAAGTGATGGCTGAACTTTTTGGAAAGGTAACAGGAACCTCCAAAGGTATGGGTGGTTCCATGCATATTTTCTCCAAAGAACACCGTTTTTATGGTGGACACGGTATCGTTGGGGGACAAATTCCTTTGGGAGCTGGTTTGGCATTTGCCGATAAGTACTTTAAAAGGGATTCCGTAACCCTTTGTTATATGGGTGATGGCGCCGTAAGGCAAGGATCCCTTCACGAAGCCTTCAACTTGGCCATGCTATGGCAATTGCCCGTAGTTTTTATTTGTGAGAACAACGGTTATGCCATGGGAACATCCGTAGCCCGTACATCGCACTCCACCGACATCTGGAAGTTGGGACTAGGTTACGAAATGCCATGTAGTCCCGTAGATGGAATGGATCCTGCAATCGTTGCCAAAGAAATGGACAAGGCCATTGAGCGAGCAAGAACAGGAGGCGGACCTACTTTCTTGGAAATGAAGACATATAGGTACCGTGGACATTCCATGTCAGATGCCCAACATTACAGAACAAAAGAAGAAGTAGAAGAGTATAAAAAGATAGATCCGATTACTCAGGTAAAAGATGTTATCCTAGAGAAAGGATATGCATCAGAAGACGACCTAAAACAAATTGACAAAAAGGTGAAGGACTTGGTGAAAGAGTGCGAGAAATTTGCTGAAGAATCAGATTTCCCACCAAAAGAACAAATGTACGACACCGTTTACGAGCAAGAAGACTATCCATTTTTACAACATAAATTATAATTAGATGGCAGAAGTAATCAACATGCCTAGATTGAGCGATACCATGGAAGAAGGAACCGTGGCAAAATGGCTCAAAAACGTAGGGGACAAAGTCGAAGAAGGAGATATATTGGCTGAAATCGAAACGGACAAAGCCACCATGGAATTTGAATCTTTTCATGAAGGGACTTTGCTCCATATCGGAATAGAGGAAGGTGATGGAGCCCCCGTTGATTCACTTTTGGCCATAATCGGAGAGGAAGGAGAAGATATTTCCGGTCTGTTGAATGGCTCTGGAGGGTCGTCCGAGGCGGAGAAAGAAGAAGATACTGCGGAACCCGAAGCCGAAGAAAGTTCAGCTCCGGCAAGTGCACCAGCCAATATTCCTGAAGGGGTAGAGATTGTAACCATGCCTCGATTAAGTGATACCATGGAAGAAGGAACCGTGGCCAGCTGGTTAAAAAGTGTTGGCGACGAAGTGGAAGAAGGAGATATATTGGCTGAAATCGAGACCGATAAAGCCACTATGGAATTTGAATCTTTCTACTCCGGAACCTTGTTGCATATCGGTATTCAAGAAGGCGAAGGAGCCCCGGTTGATTCCCTATTGGCCATTATTGGCCCAGAAGGAACCGATGTTGATGCCATATTAAAGGCACATGCTTCGGGAGGTGCTGCAAAGAGTGCTCCTAAGAAAGAAGCATCCAAAGAAGAAGCCACAAAAGCTGAAGAGACTTCCAAAAAAGAAGAAACAGCAACGGCTACTCAAGATGGACAGCGCATTTTTGCTTCACCGTTGGCCAAAAAGATTGCCGAAGAGAAAGGTATAAACTTGGCCGATGTAAAGGGAACTGGCGACAACGGAAGAATTGTAAAAAAAGACATAGAGAACTTTACGCCAGCTACAAAAACAGCTCCTTCAGTAGAAAAAACAGAAGCAACTCCTGCAGTAGCACCTGTTGCATTGCCTGTTGGTGAAGAAAGCATAGAGGAGGTTAAAAACTCCACCATGCGTAAAGTGATTGCCAAGCGCTTGGGTGAATCCAAGTTTACGGCACCGCACTATTATCTTACCATTGAGGTGGATATGGACAATGCAAAGGCTTCCCGTGTGCAAATCAATAATTTGCCAGACACTAAAGTGTCTTTCAACGATATGGTATTGAAGGCCTGTGCCATGGCGCTTAAAAAGCATCCGCAGGTAAATACATCTTGGAACGGAGATACCACGGTTTACAAGCATCATGTTCACATGGGGGTGGCAGTAGCTGTAGATGAAGGTCTTGTGGTTCCCGTAATCAAATTTGCCGACCAATTGAGTTTGACTCAACTCGGAACAGCGGTTAAAGATTTGGCAGGAAGAGCTAGAAACAAGAAAATAAAGCCAGATGAAATGGAGGGAAGCACCTTTACCGTATCCAACTTGGGAATGTTCGGTATCTTGGAATTCACTTCCATCATCAACCAGCCGAATTCAGCAATTTTGTCCGTTGGAGCTATTGTGGATAAACCAGTAGTGAAAAATGGCGAGATTGTACCAGGTAGTACCATGAAGATTACCCTGGCTTGTGACCACAGAACCGTAGATGGCGCCACCGGTGCTCAGTTCCTTCAAACATTGAGGGCATACTTGGAGAACCCTGTTACCATGTTGGCATAGTTTTCAAATGTCACCTTAAGCGTAGCCAAAAGATACATTCAATAACATAAATCAAAAAGCATCCTTTTCGGGATGCTTTTTTTATCTTTAAAAAATTCAAAAATCAAAAAAATGAAAATACTGTTTTATGCTCTGGTGACAATTTTTGTAGTAGGCTGCGGATCCACGCAGGTAACTCAAACTACAACGGTTGAAACTACTCAATCATCAAAGAACACAGAATCAAACAATACATTTACCGATGCTGAACGAATAGGAGAGATGATGAATTATTTGGCTTCCAACGACCTTAAAGGACGAGAAGCAGGGAGTGAAGGTATTGAAATGGCAGCAAAATATATTGAAAACTATTTCAAGTCCTACGGACTCAAACCGTATTTTGAAACCTATCGCGATACCTTATCAAACTTTAAAAAGGCATCTTACAATATTGTCGGGGTAATTGAGGGTAACAACCCTGATTTAAAAGATGAGTTCATCCTGATTGGTGCACATTACGACCATATTGGTACCATAGAGCCCGAAAATGGGGACTATATTGCAAACGGGGCCAACGACAATGCTTCCGGTACCACATCGGTTTTGGAAATGGCCCGTTATTTTGGTACCCAAAAGACCAACGAACGTAGTCTGATTTTTGCCTTGTTCAGCGCCGAAGAGAAAGGTTTGTTGGGATCCAAACACTTAGCCGAAAAATTAAAAGAACAGGATTTGAACCTTTATACCATGCTCAATTTTGAAATGACCGGAGTTCCCTTGAAAGGAAAAGATTATTTCATGTACATAACGGGGTATGATATGTCCAATTTGGCAGAGGTCAGCAATACGTATGCAGAGGAGAATTTAGTGGGGTTTTTACCCACGGCAAAGGAGTATAACCTTTATCAGCGGTCGGACAATTATCCATTCCATGAAGAATTCGGTGTGCCATCCCATACGTTTTGCACTTTTGATTTTACCAATTTTAACCACTATCATAAAGTGGGTGATGAGCCCGACCTTATGGATTTCGATCACATGGCTACTTTGGTGAACAAAACCATTCCGGTAATTGAAAGTATTGCCAATGCACCGAACCAAGAAATCAAATTAAATGAGTAGAATGTCATTTCGAACCCCTTGAACAAGGGTGAGAAATCTGGAATATATATGGATTCTCACCTACGCAGGAATGACAATCAATACAATACATTATGGCAAACATTATAATTACAGGAACAAGTAGGGGAATAGGTTTTGAACTGGTCAAGCTTTTTGCCAGAGAAGGACATCAGGTTTTGGCCTTATCAAGGAATGAAGAACCTGTGAAAAATCTCAATCTGCCCAATGTGCATTCCATTCCTTTTGATTTGGGCAATCCGGCCGATTTTGAAAAAGTAAACGATTTTTTGGAGCAATGGCATGTGGTGGATGTGCTCATCAACAATGCAGGGCGATTGCTGAACAAACCTTTTTCCGAAACCACAGCGGAAGAGTTTGAAAATGTTTACAAAGTAAATGTGTTCGGTGTAGCCGAAATTACCAAGGCCGTACTGCCAATGATGGGCAAGGAAGGACATGTGGTGACCGTAAGTTCCATGGGTGGAGTGCAAGGCAGCATGAAATTTCCCGGACTGTCCGCCTATAGTTCCAGCAAAGGAGCTGTTATTACTCTTACCGAACTCTTGGCCGAAGAATATAAAGAAACCGGACCAAGTTTCAATGTGCTGGCATTGGGGGCGGTGCAAACTGAGATGTTGGAAGAAGCATTTCCTGGATATAAAGCTCCGGTTACTGCCTTGGAAATGGCTACGTACATCAAAGATTTTGCCTTGACCGGACAAAAACTCTATAATGGAAAGTTGTTGCAGGTCAGTAATAGTACACCCTAGTTTTAATTTGGGTGAAACTCTATGGATAAACTTGTAACTTTATCCCAGTGAACAATACCCTTCAAAAATATCTTCCAGAGCTTGCCGTAGCACCCTGTTTTGAATTGATCAAAACCCATGGGGTACATTTAAAGATTGTGAACCATAGGGTCACTCGGCATGGAGATTACCGTAGGTTGCCCAATGGATTGCATCAAATTACGGTCAATGCCTCGCTCAATAAATACAGATTCTTAATTACACTTGTCCACGAAATTGCGCATTTGGTGGCCTTTGAAACCTATGGTCGTCGAATAAAACCACATGGTCTGGAATGGAAACATACTTTTCAGCACTTAATGGTTCCATTTATTAGGCCAGAGGTGTTTCCTTCGCAATTGTTGCCCATTATTGCAAACCATTTTAAAAACCCAAAGGCAAGTAGTAGTACTGATGCCAGATTGTCCATTGCGCTAAAAGCTTTTGATGTGGAAGAAAGGCAGCACAGTTACGTGTACGAATTGCCCCAAGGCAGTATTTTTAGATTGTACAACGGTAGACTGTTCAAAAAAGGAAACAAAAAAGTAAAACGGTACGAATGTGTGGAGTTGTCCACTGGGAGATTATATTTGTTCCAACCCAATGCAGAAGTTGAATTGGTGAATTGATTTGTCGGTAGAACCACAACTTTAAAGAAAGTGATAAGATAATAATCTCTAGGAAGTGGTTTTGAGATTCCTCACATACGTTCGGAATGACAATAAAAATTTTAATACATAATGAACAAGAATTATTATGCAGTTTTAATGGCAGGGGGCGTTGGTTCCCGATTTTGGCCAGTGAGTACATCATCAAACCCAAAACAGTTTCACGATATGTTGGGGACGGGCAAAACCTTGATTCAAAAAACCTTTGATCGCTTAAACAAGTTTATCCCCACCGAAAACATTTTGATCTTGACCAATGAACGATACAATGATTTGGTTTTGGAGCAATTACCAAAGGTAAAGCAGGACCAAGTTGTTTTGGAACCTGCCATGCGCAACACGGCACCCTGTATTTTGTATGCCTCCTTAAAGATTCAAAAAATGAACCCCAATGCGGTAATGATCGTGGCACCCAGCGACCATTGGATAGAAGATGAAACCGCTTTTGAAAAGGACGTCATAACTTGCTTTGATAAATGCGAAAAGGAAAATGCACTTTGCACCTTGGGCATAAAACCAACATTTCCAAACACTGGTTTTGGTTATATAGAATTTGAAAAAGAGAGTGACGAGAACCTTAAAAAGGTGTCCCAGTTTAGGGAAAAGCCAGATTACGAGACCGCAAAGGAATTTTTGGCACAAGGCAATTTTCTTTGGAACGCGGGTATTTTTATGTGGAGCGTAGAAACCATTGTTGAAGCTTTCAAAAAGTATCAGCCAAGTCAATATGAATTATTTGGCAAAGGTATTTCCAGTTATAATACCGAAGATGAAAGAGCCTTTATCCAAGAAAATTACGCTAAGGCAGAAAACATATCCATTGATTATGCTATCTTGGAACAATCCAAATCCATCTACACTTTACCTGCAACTTTTGATTGGAACGATCTAGGTACTTGGGGAGCACTGTACGATAAATTGGACAAGGACGAAGAGGAAAACGCCGTGGTCAATGCTAAAGTGCTCTTGGAAAATGCCAAAGGCAATATGATTCGTTCACCAAAAGGAAAAATTGTAGTGGTAGATGGTCTGGAAGATTATATTATTGTGGATAAAGAAGAGGTGCTTTTGATTTATCCCAAGGACAAACAACAGGATATTAAAAAAGTATTGAACCAAGTAAAAGATAAATTTGGGGACCAGTTTGCATAATAGATGAGTGAAGATCAAAAAAAAGATACGGAGACATCTCCAAGTCAAGACAGCGGAGATGAAGTAAAAAAAGACTTTAAAGGACTTTTGGGCAGTGTGCGGAAGTTTCTTTCGGATTTGTTGGAAATTCGTTCCAATACCGATGCAGCCGCCACCAAAGAATCCATTATTGCCGATATTCCTTTCAAGGGGCACACCTCTTGGATTTTGGTATGTTCCATTTTTATTGCTTCCGTTGGGTTAAATGCTAACTCAACCGCTGTGGTGATCGGAGCCATGTTAATTTCCCCGCTAATGGGCCCTATTTTGGGGATGGGGATGTCCTTGGCCATAAATGATATTGACACTTTGCGACGATCGCTCAAAAATTTTGCCGTAATGGTGGTTTTGAGTGTCATCACCGCTTTTTTGTTCTTCTACCTTTTCCCTCTTCGTGATGAATCCTCCGAACTTTTGGCGCGAACCAAACCGGATATTCGGGATGTACTGATCGCATTTTTTGGTGGACTTGCCCTTGTGATTGCACGGGCCAAAAAAGGCACCATTGCCAGTGTTATATTTGGTGTGGCCATTGCAACAGCTTTGATGCCGCCTCTTTGTACAGTGGGTTTTGGTTTGGCCATTGGTAAACCCTGGTATGCGGCGGGGGCCATGTACTTGTTTACTATCAATACCATTTTTATTGGTCTGGCCACCTTTTTGGTAATCAAATTTTTGCGGTTTCCCATGGTGCGCTACGCCAACTCTCAGCGTAGAAGACTAATTGCTCGTTTGGCTTCCATTACAGGAATTTTGGTGATGATACCTGCTGGATTTACCTTTTATAATGTATTCCAAGAATCACTTTTTATGAAGCAGGCACAAAGTTTTTTACAAGATACCGTGGAAGTATACCAGTTTGATGGTGCCGGAAGATATGTGGATAATCTTACCAAATTGGAATATGTGGATGATGGAACCTCAATGATAGAGGTTGTGTTTATGGGTGATGAATTGGTTCCTGAAAATGTGGTCAATACATGGCGAATCCAAAAAAATGAGTACAACCGACTTAAAAATGCTGAGCTTCATATAATTCAGGGCGGAAAAGATGATTCAGAGGAAAAGTTCAACTACGTTAGTGAGTTGTACGAGAAGAACAAGGCAGAATTGCTGAACAAGGATGAGCAAATCCGAATGCTTGAAGAAGAATTGGTTAGTTTGACCAAAAATGTTGGAAAACAGATACCTTTCCAAGATATTAGTGCAGAGGCCAAAGCCAATTACGAAAATATTGAAGCACTTGGTTTTTCCTATCAGGTGCGTACCGATTTTAAAAAAATGGACACAATTCCGGTTTTTGAGGTGGATTGGAAAGATGAGGTAAGTTCTGGACAAAAAGAGGCGGACACTAAAAAAATGCTCGCTTGGTTAAAACTGAGGCTTCAGGACACAACCCTTGTAATTAAGGAAGTGGAATAGTTTTTATTTAGAAGTCAGAAGTCGCGGTGGGCAGTTTGCAGTCAGCAGTAACTCCAGTCTTTGATTTTTGGAATTTGCCCTTGCACTTGAAATTGTCAGAAGTCGGATGTCGGAAGCATGATGCACAAAGTCTTGTGTCTTGATTCTTGGCTCTTGTTTCTCTTCTCTTTGTTCTTGCACTTGTCGGAAGTCCGGGGGCAGTTTGCAGTACGCAGTCAGCAGTAACTCCAGTTTTTGATTTTTGGAATTTGCCCTTGCACTTGAAATTGTCGAAAGTCAGTATGCCATTCCTTATTGAATCATCATCACAAATTCCAATAACCCAATAACCTAAGAACAAAGCATCAATTCCGTTCTTCAATATACATTTGTCGAACCTTTTTAAAGAGTTCCGAGGAGTAGACAAAATCAGTTACGGCTTCATTGTCGGTTTTAAAGATTTCCCTGTTTGTGCCTTCCCATTCTTTATGCCCGTTTTTTAAGAAGATTATTTTTTCCCCGATTTCCATCACGGAGTTCATATCATGGGTGTTGATTACCGTAGTAATGTCGTATTCCTGAGTAATCTCATGGATAAGGTTATCAATCAAAATAGCTGTTTTGGGATCAAGCCCGGAGTTGGGTTCGTCGCAGAACAAATATTTGGGATTCATTACAATGGCCCGTGCGATGGCCACCCTTTTTTGCATTCCCCCAGAAATTTCCGCAGGCAACCTTTTGTGGGCATCTACCAAATTAACGCGCTTCAGAACAAAGTCTACCCTGTCCTGTTTTTCGGACAATGATTGGGTGGTGAACATGTCCAAAGGGAACATCACATTGCCTTCTACTGTCATGGAATCAAAAAGGGCGCTCCCTTGGAACACCATGCCCATTTCCTGTCGTAGGTTTCTCCGTTCCTTTGCCGAAAGGTCGGAATAGTATTGTCCGTTATAGCATATTTTGCCCTGGTCGGGTTCAAACAAACCCAGAAGGCATTTAAGAAATACTGTTTTTCCCGAACCACTCTGTCCAATTATAAGGTTGGTCTTGCCTTTATCAAACTTTGTAGAAATTCCTTTTAGAACGTGATTGTCCCCAAATGATTTATGTATGTTCTCTACTTCTATCATTAGCCCAATAACAATTGTGTTAAAATGTAATTCACAATAATAATAACAACACTCGTCCAAACAAAGGATGTGGTACTGGCTTTTCCAACATCCAAAGCACCCCCTGTCATGTAAAAACCATGGTAAGAGGGAACAGTGGCAATCACAAAGGCAAAAACTACCGATTTTATTAGCGCATAGGTTACATGGTACGAATCAAAATCCATTTGTAGTCCCTGAATAAAATCACCACTTGGAGCAAAACCCCCAAATACAGCTGCCACCCATCCTCCTAAAATACCAACAAACATGGAAATTGCAACCGCAAAAGGATACAACATGGTAGCCACAATCTTAGGAAAAACCAGATAGTTTAAGGAGTTTACCCCCATTACCTCAAGTGCATCGATTTGTTCGGTAACCCTCATGGTTCCTATGCTCGATGTTATGTACGAGCCTACTTTCCCTGCCATTATAATAGAGGTAAAGGTAGGTGCAAACTCCAATATAACGGATTGCCTTGCTGCAAATCCAATAAGACTTTTAGGTAAAAGAGGATTGGTCAGGTTTAGTGCGGTTTGTATGGTAACAACTCCACCAATAAAAAAAGAGATAAATATAATGATGCCCATGGCACCATATATAAGCTCATCAATTTCCTTGAAGATCAAGGTTTTCATAATGCGCCACTTGGTAGGTTTTTTAAATACTTCCCAAATCATGATGAAGTATTTTCCAATCGCTTCTAAGTATTTCATGCGTTTTTTTGGACTTGAGTTGATAAAAATAAGAATATTGTGCAGCATTTAACCTTCATTTAAATTTTTAAACGATAGAAATCAATAGTTTTGCTGTTATTTGATTAAATCCATACCATGAAAAAGACCAACCTTATAGTTTCCATCTTAGCATTGTGCATCATTAGCATTTCTTATGGTCAACGAAGAAAAAAGAACGATGCGGAAGTACAGCCGGAACCCATTGCCCAAACACCAAAATTGGTAGTGGGCATTGTAGTGGACCAAATGCGGTACGATTACCTTACCCGTTTCTGGAACCAATATGGAGAAGGAGGGTTTAAAAGACTGGTGAACGAGGGCTTTAATTGTAAAAACAACCATTTTAACTATGCCCCAACTAGTACGGGGCCCGGTCATGCATCGGTTTATACCGGTACAACACCTTCCATGCACGGTATTATTGGCAATGATTGGTTCGATAAGGAATCTGGCAAAGACGTGTATTGTGCAGGGGATGATAGTTACACATCCGTAGGGACTACGTCCGATGCAGGGCAAATGTCTCCCCATAGGATGCTTACAACCACCATTACCGATCAGTTGCGCTTGCATACTCAAAAAAGAGGAAAGGTGATTGGCGTGGCATTAAAAGATAGAGGTGCTATTTTACCTGCGGGACACGCAGCCAACGGAGCCTATTGGTTTGAAGGGGGCGAGACAGGCAACTGGATTACCAGCACGTATTATATGGATGCATTGCCGCAGTGGGTGGTCGATTTTAATACGTCCAACGCGGTTGAAGCCTATAAAAAACCTTGGAACACCCTAAAACCCATTGAAACCTATGTGGAAAGTGGCTTGGATGTCAATAATTATGAAGGTTTGCAAAAAGGAGAGACAAGTAATGCCTTCCCGCATGATTTACCAAGCTTGTGGGATACCAACGGTCAATTTGGCTTGTTGCGTGCTACTCCGTACGGAAACAGCATCACCGCAGATTTTGCCTTGGCTGCTTTGGAAGGCGAGGGTTTAGGAGCCGATACCATCACGGATTTTTTGGCCATTAGTTTTTCCAGTACCGATTATGTGGGGCATTTTTATGGAGTTAATTCCAAAGAGGTAGAAGATACTTACATAAGGTTGGATCAAGATTTGTCACGCATCTTAACTACTTTGGATGAAAAAGTAGGTAAAGGTGAGTATACCGTTTTCTTGACTGCCGATCATGCCGCCATTAATGTGCCTTCTTATTTGATGGATTCCAAGATTCCAGCAGGTTATTTGGATATGAAGGGTATGCAAACAAAGTTTGGAGAGTTTCTTCAATACAAATATGGGACAACAGATGTGGTGAAAAATCTTTCCAATTACCAATTGTTTTTGGACCATAAGATTTTGGCCAATTTGGACATAGACCTTGATGATGCCCAAGAGGATATCGCTAAAGAACTATTGTCCTACGAAGGGATAGGTCAAGTGTACACGGCCCATCAAATGTGGGCAAACGAATACACGGAAGGCATACCTTACATATTGCAGAATGGGTATAACCAAAAGCGTTCGGGCGATGTGCTTATGGTGCCAAATGTGGGTTACATTTCGTACAGCAGAACAGGTTCCACTCATGGTTCAGCTCAAATATATGACACTCATGTGCCTTTGTTGCTCTACGGAAAAGGTATTAAACAGGGTAGTACCGTAAACCGTACCGAAATACCCGATATTGCCCCCACCATAGCAGCGTTGCTTGGTATTGCGTTCCCAAGTGGAACTACGGGACAGCCGATTGGCGAGGTGTTGGAGTAGGTAAAACGTGAATTAAAAGATTTCAGAAATTTTGTCCATATAGTTGGAAAAATCAGGATCATTTAAAATGTGGTTTTTGATGCCAATATGCTTAGGCGCAATCTCAATCGTTTTTTTAAGAGCATCAATGGTTCCTTTTTGATTTTGGAGCCCCGCGTATACACATGCTAAGTTGTAGTAGCCTTCAAAATTGTTTGGATTTAAAGCTATTGCTTTATTTATATAATCCTTGGCTTGTTGGTACTTTTTCATATGGATATATGTGCAGGCCAAACCTTGATAAGCCTTCCCCTCATTAGGGCTTAAGGCTATGGCATTTTCATAAAACGATATAGCCTTTTCATAGTTTTTGGATAAATCTTCAATGAAAGCGATATTATAACATGCTTGATAATCTTGGTCATTCAACTCGTATGCCCTAATAAAGTTGTTATATGCTTTTTGCAGATTATTGGTTTGTAGAAACGCCAAACCCAACTCGCTACAAATTTTTGACTCCTGTTTGGGGTCTTTGGGTGCGTTTAAGAGGTTTGATAGCATCTGAATTGCTTTTGGGAATTCGTTTGTACGGTTGAAGCAATAAGCTATTCCTATTTGTGGATTAATGTTCGAAGGGTCTGTTTTATATGCTTTTTCAAATTTTTCTTTTGCCCTACTATAATTATGGACTTTGCAGAGTAGTTCTCCCCAATAAAACCAAGCTATTCCACAATCAGGTTTAAGGTTTGTGGCCATTTCAAAGCATTGTTGTGCTTCTAACGTGTTGTTTAAATGGTTGAGTAATATGCCTTTGTTATAATATGCCTCATATAAATGTTCACCCTTTAATTCAATGGCCCCGTTATATAGATTCAATGATTCTTTGTAGTCACCCTGTTGCTTTTTAACATTTGCATCTTGAATTAATTCTTTGTCTTTTTTGCCCATATCTTGTTTTTAGAAGGTTTAATGTACTGTATACCTCCAAGAATTTTTAAGGTAATTGATGGATACCCATTTTCAATTGATGGATAGGTTTTATGACTTAAAATGGACTTTATAATTGATGGGGGAACCCAATTTCATCCAGGTCAGATTTTAATTTTTCGTAATCTTGGTGTTCTGGGTTTAGTTCTTGTGCCATTTCTTTTGTAATTGCTTCCCCATTGACAACCTTTTCTATGGTTTCCAGATCCAAATCTCTATCAACAAAGTCGCTCAGGTTATTTTTAACTGTAATTGGGTCTCCATCAAAATAGCGGAGCAAAAAACTGGAACCATCTTCCAAATCGACAACATCTTCGTCAAGTTCAATTTTGGGAGCTGAAATACGCCCCTTTTGCCACTTGGTATCCGTTTGGGTCTGCCAAACACAAAATGATGTTTGGTCAATGATAGCTTCAGCTTCTTTCAACAATTTTTCAATCTCTTCGGGCAAGTCATCCACAGTATAGAAAATATCCCACACGGGTTTGGGTTCAAATTTTTTAAACATCCACCATTTGCGTTTTTTCCTTTCGAGTTCTTCCTCTTTCCTAAGGATTTCTTTTTGGGCGTCTTCAAAACGGTCAACAAGGTCACAGTCATAATTGAATCCAACAATACAGGTTCCCTGTTCACCAAAAACGATTTCCATGTATATATTGAATCCTAGGAAGTAAGAAAAATTCTCCTCCGTGGGGTTGTCGCAATTTTTTTTGTGTCTGCTATTTCTTATTGTTTGGTCAGATATAAGAATAGCTTCCAAAGCCGCATAAGCTTTGCATATTCTTTTTAAGTCAACTGGGTTGGGAATAAGGTGTAGGTTTTGGGTGGATGGATCCATAATTGTAGTATTGTTTGGTTTATAAATGGATTTACTTTATGCAAATTCTTTTGTGCAAGCAAAATACTAGTTTAATTTATTGTAAAGCCTTGTGAATTGACGGATGCCCGTTTTCAATTGATGGATAGGTTTTATGACTTAGAATGGACTTTATATTTGATGGGGGAACCCAATTTCATCCAGGTCAGATTTTAATTTTTCGTAATCTTGGTGTTCTGGGTTTAGTTCTTGTGCCATTTCTTTTGTTATTGCTTCCCCATTGACAACTTTTTCTATGATTCCCAGATCCAAACCTCTTTCAATACCATGATTCACAGTATTTTTAACTGTAACAGGATTACCATCAAAATAGCGGAGAAAGAAATCTGAACCATCTTCCAGATCGGAAACATCTTCGTCAAGTTTAATTTTCGAAGCTGAAATACACCCTTTTTGCCACTTTTTATTCGTTTTGGTCTGCCAAACACAAAATGATATCCGGTCAATGATAGCTTCTTTCAACAATTTTTCAATCTCTTCGGGCAAGTCATCCACAGTATAGAAAATATCCCACACGGGTTTGGGTTCAAATTTTTTAAACATCCACCATTTATGTTTTTTCCGTTCAAGTTCTTCCTTTGCCAAGTGGGCTTTTTCAAAACGGGTGATAAGGTCACACTCATAATAGAATCCGACAATACAGGTTCCCTGCTCGCCAAAAACAATAGCCATGTCCGTACCCGCTGGATCCAGATTGTAATCAAAAAGTTCCATGGTTTCGCCATGATCTTTGTAGTATCTGCTATTTCTTATTATTCGTCTAGGTATAAGAATGGCTTCCAAAGCCGCATAAGCTTTGCATATTCTTTTTAAGTCAACTGGGTTGGGGATAAGATGTAGGTTTTGGGTAGATGGATCCATAGTTTTAGTATGGTTTGGTTTATAAGTAGAAGTGATTTATGCAAATTCTTTTGCTCCAGCAAAATACCAGTTTCGTACATAGCAAAGCCTTGTGAATTGACGAATGCCCGTTTTCAATTGACGGATGAAGATTTACAGGTAGTTTGTTATGAAAATTTGGACCAAATCCCTCTCCAGCGATAGCTCCTGATAAACTTTCCCTCTTTTTTGGAAACATACCGAGGTTGTCTTTGGAAGAATGCTTTGAGGTAACCAAAAACCGCTTGGAAGTACAAACCGGGGCTTTTGGCCTGCCAAGCCATTTTTAAAGCGGCTATTTTGGTGAGAACAATCCTATAGCGCATTTTGTACATGGCCACGCCTTTGGTTTGATAATTTTTGGAACTGTAACCATGTCCAGTAGGGCGGAGGTGCTTTACCTTGAGTTCGGGTAGGGTTAAAGTGTCAAAGTCGTGGTATTTTGCCAAAAGGGTATCCACGGTGTCCCAGCCTACACCTGGGCGTAATCCGCCAATTTTGTTGAAACAGGCTTTGTGATATAATTTTATGGGGCCTCGAACATGACTTTTGTCCGCAATATTTTCATACACCCAATCATCTGCTTTTTTGATGTATAACAACCCTGAGCACATACCCAGTTTCCAATTGGCCTGAAATTGATTGACTATAAGCTCAAAATAATTGTTTGGCAAGATGATATCGGCATCAAACTTTCCGATGAGGTCGTATTCCAAGGTATGTTCCAAACCAAAATTAAAGGTGTCAATCACTTTTTTTCCGGGAACATGCTTATCGGTTGAGTTACGTTGCAAAACTTTGATCCAGTCGTATTTTTGCGCGTAGCTTTGGACAATTTTAAAAGTATCGTCCGAAGAATTATCGTCCACCACAATAATTTCATTGGGCAAATAGGTTTGGGCCACAAAAGAATCCAAGCAATCTTTTAAAAAAGCAGCTTCATTGTGCGCGGGAATAACGATACTGATTCGCATTTGTTAAAAGTCCAAAAATATGGTCACTTATCCCAAAGAAGTTTGGTTTAGTTTTAGATGTCGGAAGTACGATGCACGGAGTCTTGTGTCTTGATTCTTGGCTCTTTGCTCTTGTTTCTCTTCTCTTTGTTTTTACACTTGAACTTGCACTTCATTTACCTTTTGCCCCTTTACCCTTCGTCTTTCTATGGCACACGTTCAGCGTAAACAATATAATATCGGTTTGTAAAATACCGGAGTATGGGCCGCACCCCAATTTTTTTGGTTGGGTTCGTCCATTTGGCGGAGTCTTTTATGGTCCACCCCGCTTTTTTCAAAAGCCAATCAAATTGCCAATCCTCGAACTCGTGATAATGACGGTCCCAAGGGTCTGTTTTGCTTCGGTATGCCGGTGAAAACCATAATCGCATGGGAATGCTAGCTACCAATTTTTCGGCTTTTATTTCTTTTAAGACGTTAAATGGAGCCACCAAATGCTCAAATATTTCAAAAGCGGTCACTACATCGGCATCGGTCTGAGCAGCGTTTTGAAAATCTATATCCAAATCCTCACCTGAAGTGTTTTTTACCTGATACCCATTGGATTTCATAATTACCGAAAAAGGATTTTCCACCCCTAGGTCCAAAATGGATTCAGAAGTATTGATGTGTTTTTGTAGAAACGCCAAGGTGTGCCTGTAGCGTTTGTTGGGAAAGTTGTTTTCGTACATGCGCTAAAATTCCAAAAAACAAATCACATATCCCAAATTAGTTTTTAGGTTACTTAATTATTTTGTTAATGGAATTTGGTTTTGGGACTTGAGTTTGAACTTGCACTTGGGTTTGATGCCCGATGCTCGATGTCAGAAGTAACTAAATAACTCAGTAACCCAATAATTTAGTTAGATGCACCTGACGCTTGAACTTGTCGGAAGTCAGATGTCCCAAGCACGATGCACGAAGTCTTGTGTCTTGATTTTTGGCTCTTGTTTCTCTTCTCTCTTTTGACACGAATTACACCAATTGCTCGAATCTCTTGTTAAATGTCGTTTGATTTGTCATTTTGAGCCCTTCGGCTAGGCTCAGGATAAACTAAAGTCGAAACGTCGGAAGTCAGATGTCCCAAGCACGATGCACGAAGTCTTGTGTCTTGATTCTTGGCTCTTGTTTCTCTTCTCTCTTTTGACACGAATTACACCAATTGCTCGAATCTCTTGTTAAATGTCGTTTGATTTGTCATTTTGAGCCCTTCGGCTAGGCTCAGGATAAACTAAAGTCGAAACGTCGGAAGTCAGTTGGCAGTGGTGGTGTGCAGTACTTAACCCAATAACTTGGAATTCCTAACTCATGACTCATAACTCTGAACTTGAGTCTTGGCTCTTGTTTCTCTTTTCTTTGTTTTTATACTTGATACTTGAACTTATTTTTCCAAACATTTCAACATCTGTAAACAATAGCGTTGATGTTCATTCCTGCACCAACACTCGCAAATATAACAACATCTCCTTTTTTTATTTCATGTTCGGGTAGTTTGCCCTTAAGTACCATATCGTAAAGGGTAGGGACTGTGGCCACGGAACTATTGCCCAAATCCTGAATGCTCATGGGCATCACATTTTCGGGAACCGTTTTCCCATAGATTTTATAAAATCTTTTGATGATGGCCTGATCCATTTTTTCATTGGCCTGATGAATGAAGATTTTCTTGACATCATCTATGTTCACCCCACTATCATCCAAACAAGAAGCCATGGCATTGGGTACATTGATACAGGCAAACTCATATATTTTACGTCCTTGCATTTTTATGTACCGGGTATCCTTGCACGCTTCGGAGCTGTTGGATTTATCAAAATATAGATAATAGGCCTCCTCGTTGGCGTAGGTTGCCGAGGCATGGGACAATATTTCACCGTTTGACGGATTGGCCTCTAAAATTGCCGCTCCGGCACCATCGGAAAAAATCATACTGTCACGGTCGTGTTGATCCACCACTCTGGAAAGGGTTTCTCCGCCAATGACCAAACATTTTTTGGCCATACCACTTTTGATGAACGCATTTGCTTGAATTATACCCTCAATCCATCCTGGGCAACCAAAAATAAGATCATAGGCTATACATTTTGGATTTTTGACGCGCAACAAATGCTTCACACGGGTTGCTAGGCTGGGTAAAGTGTCCCCTTGGATTTTTCCAGGGGTGAGATCTCCGAAATTATGGGCAAATATGATGTAATCTAGTTCTTCTTTATCAATTCCAGCATTGTTAATGGCTTCTTCTGCCGCCAAAAAGCCGATATCCGAAGTTTTTAGATCAGGTTTGGCATACCTCCGGTTGGCGATGCCCGTTATGGCCTTAAATTTTTCAATGATAACGTTGTTCTGTTGTTCAAATGCCGATCCATCGGTCTCCATAAACTTATGATGCAAAAAATCTTCGTTTTTGGTTACTATTGATGGAATATAGCTTCCGGTACCTGTAATGCCAATTTTCATCTTATCTGGAGGTTTTAATCATAACAAGTTAAGATATATAGTCAACAATGCTATGCATGCATAATAAATAGTACAATGTTCAAAAGATACCTCATATATTGCAGGATATGAAAAAAGCCTTGATCTTATTTTGGAATCAAGGCTTCTTTCTAATGTTTATAATGGTTTTCAGGCTTCTATGTAATCTTCGATAGGCGCACAAGTGCACATCAAATTACGATCCCCAAACGCTTCATCAGTTCTTCTAATGCTGGGCCAAAACTTGTTTTCAGCTACATAAGGCAATGGATAGGCGGCTTTTTCCCTGCTGTACGGATGGCTCCAAGAATCACTTGTTAACATACCCAAGGTGTGCGGAGCATTTTTTAAAACATTGTCCGTTTCGTCGGCAGAAGCTTCATCAATCTCCGTTCTGATGGATAACAAGGCATCACAGAACCTGTCCAATTCTGCACGACTTTCACTTTCAGTGGGCTCTATCATCATGGTGCCAGCAACGGGGAAAGAAACGGTTGGTGCATGGAATCCGTAATCAATAAGACGTTTGGCAATATCGGTCACTTCAATTCCATTGGCTTTAAAAGGTCTGCAGTCAATGATCATTTCGTGGGCCGCACGTCCACGCTCGCCAGTATAAAGTACATCAAACTTATCTTTTAAGCGACCTTTAATGTAATTGGCATTTAGAATTGCCGCTTCGGTAGCTTTGGTAAGTCCCCCAGTCCCTAACATTTTAATATATCCGTAAGAAATCAGGCAAACCAACGAACTCCCCCATGGTGCAGCGGAAATAGCGGTTATTGCGTTTTCCCCCCCCGTTTCAATGACAGGGTTTGTAGGCAAGAACGGTTTTAAATGCTCGGCAACACAAATGGGCCCTACTCCTGGGCCTCCACCACCATGTGGAATAGCAAATGTTTTATGAAGGTTAAGGTGACAAACATCCGCTCCGATCGTTGCAGGATTGGTCAACCCTACTTGGGCATTCATGTTGGCACCATCCATATACACCTGCCCACCGTTGTCGTGGATAAGTTTTGTGATTTGTTTTATGGATGACTCAAAAACACCGTGGGTGGAAGGGTAGGTCACCATCAATGCAGCAAGGTTCTCCGCATGTTTCTCTGCCTTTTCTTCCAAATCGACCATGTCGATATTACCTTTTTCATCGGTTTTGGTCACTACCACTTTCATGCCAGCCATTACCGCCGAAGCAGGGTTGGTTCCGTGTGCCGAAGCAGGAATCAAGCAGATGTTCCGGTGCCCTTCTCCCCGTGATTCGTGGTAGGCACGGATGACCATTAGACCCGCATATTCTCCTTGGGCCCCAGAATTGGGTTGAAGTGATGTTGCGGAAAACCCGGTAATTACATTTAATTGCTCTTCAAGCGATTTTAGCACCTCTTGGTAACCTTCCGCTTGGTTTACGGGTACAAAAGGGTGTATGTTGCCCCATTCCGGCCAACTTAAAGGCAGCATTTCCGAAGCAGCGTTCAGCTTCATGGTGCAACTTCCCAAAGAGATCATGGAGTGGTTCAATGCTAAATCCTTGCGCTCCAATTTTTTAATGTATCGCATCAACTCCGTTTCAGAATGGTAGGAGTTGAATACTTCGTGCTCCATAAACGGAGCTTGTCTTTGCAAATGGGTAGGAATGGCCTCTTCCAATTCAATATTTGCCGAGGATTTTTCCTTTAGTTCGTGAGATTCCAAGAAACAAGATACCAACGCATTTACATCAGCATCGGAAACAGCTTCGTTCAAAGAAATGGAAACTGTTGTATCATCAATATAATAAAGGTTGATACTTTTGCTCTCTGCTATTTCCCTAAGTCGTTCTGTATTTTTAACTTTTACTTGAATGGTATCAAAATATGCGGTGTTCAGTTGCTCAAACCCATAATTTTCCAAGGTATTGGCCAATTTTTTGGTTTGAAGGTGAACTTTTCCGGCAATATATTTTAAGCCTTCCGGACCGTGATAAACGGCATACATTCCGGCCATGACTGCCAAAAGCACTTGGGCGGTACATATATTGGATGTTGCTTTGTCCCTTTTTATGTGTTGTTCCCTAGTTTGAAGTGCCATTCGTAGGGCTGGGTTGCCATCGGTATCTTTGGTGATTCCGATAATTCTTCCGGGAATATTTCTTTTATAAGCTTCTTTGGTGGCAAAAAATGCGGCATGTGGGCCACCATAACCTAGTGGAATCCCAAAACGTTGCGTGGTTCCCACTACGGCATCCACGCCCCATTCACCAGGAGGGGTAAGCATTACCAAGCTCAAAATATCGGCGGCAACTGCCACTTTTATTTCGTTTGCCTTGGCTTTTTCCACAAAGGAGGCATAGTCGTTTACTTGGCCATGTTTTCCTGGGTATTGCAACAACGCACCATAATATTCATCTGAAAAATCAAAACCTTCATGATTTCCTACAACCAATTCTATACCTAAAGGTATGGCGCGTGTTTCCAGTAAGCTCAAGGTTTGTGGCAGTATTTCTTCAGAAACAAAAAACTTTACGGCACCATCCTTTTTTTGTTGTCGGCTGCGAAGCTCGAACAACATGCTCATGGCTTCAGCGGCAGCGGTACTTTCATCCAAAAGTGATGCATTGGCGATTTCCATACCTGTAAGGTCGGCAACCATCGTCTGGAAATTCAAAAGTGCTTCCAATCTACCTTGGGCAATCTCGGCTTGGTAGGGCGTATAGGCCGTGTACCATCCAGGATTTTCCAGAATATTTCTTTTGATGACCGATGGTGTTAGGGATTCGTGGTACCCCAAACCAATATAGGTTTTAAAAACCTTGTTTTTCTTGGCCAGTTCGTTCAGATGGCTCAGAAACTCGTGTTCGCTGATGCCCTTTGGAAGGTCCAATGGCTTATTTAATTTGATGTCATCGGGAATGGTCTCGTAAATGAGCTGTTCCATGCTTTCCACCCCAATGGTTTTGAGCATGTGGGGCAAGTCTCTTTCTGTGATGCCAATGTGTCTGGCGGCAAAAACCTCTGTATTCATGTTCAATCCAATAAAGTGCACAAAATTAGGGATTAATTCGATGAAAATGGTCAATTTTGAAAGACTCTGAACCAAAGTTGTTAACCACAAGTTAACCTTTGGCACAAGACATTGGATTTTAACCCATGCGAACCCTAAAAGCCATTTTTGATTTTTATCTGGATGCTAGCATCCATGTGGCTGTTGCTGTTATTTCCATGGCCGGTGTCACCTTTCATCTTTTGGGGAGTTCGTCGGATATCGATCTTTTGGGCTTTATTTTTTTTAGTGTGATTGTTTGCTACAATTTCATCAAATATGGGGTAGAGGCCTACAAATATCTGATTGTCTCCAATGCTTATCACAAAGTCATTCAGGTTTTTAGCTTTGTTTCTTTTGTGTTCGCCATCTATTTTTTGATCCAATTGGATGAGGAAATTTGGGTGGCGACCCTTGTTTTGGGCGTGTTGTCCGCTTTGTATGCAGTTCCGTTATTGCCGCGGGCAAAAAACTTAAGGAATTTGGGTGGGCTTAAAATTTATATTGTGGCCTTTGTTTGGGCGGGCTTTACAGTTTTGCTCCCAGTTTTGGATGCAAAAATGCCCTTGAATTGGGACTTTGCGATAACCTTTATTCAAAGAATGTTGTTGGTTTTAGTACTTATTTTGCCTTTTGAGATAAGGGATATGCAATGGGATGATAGGAGTCTCCGAACTTTGCCGCAGGTATTGGGCACTAAAAACACAAAGCGATTGGGAATGGGATTAACCCTAATTTTCTTTCTATTGACTTTTTTGAAGGATGGGATACATCAACTGGAGACCGTATTGCGCTTAGTATTATCTGTTTTGCTTATCCTTGTACTTGCATCAAAAAAACAGATAAAATCCAAATACTTTGTGATATTTTGGGTGGAGGCAATACCAATTTTTTGGTTTTGTATGTTTTGGTGGGCGGAAAACTACTTTTAGAGCTTTTCCTCGAGCTCTCTTTTCATTTTTTTCTTGTCATCTTCAGATAGCATGGTAAGTCCGGCTCGGTCGCAGAGCGAAGTTAGTTCCTCGTTCTTTTTGGAGTATCCTCTGCAAACTTTGCAATACAAAAGGTGTAAGCGCAGCTTTATGATGTCCCATAAAGTGGCTTCCTTATATTGGGATTTATCACAGATGCATGATGCTTCTTTACATGAAATCTTCATACCTAAAACCAATTTTCATTTAAACAACCCATGAGCGCCGTTCTTGCTCTATGGACCATCACCCAAAGGTTGGACGGATTTATATCGAGTTCATTACAAACATCTTCGGTACTCATTCCTTGAATGGTCTTTAATTTAAAAACCAATGCCTGTTTTTGGGGCAATTTTGAAATGCAGTCCTGAATGGCGGCGCCCAATTCCTCATTTTCAAGCACATTATCACCGTCACGGCTGTAAGGGTCGGCTACTTGCTGTTCTAGCCAATCCCCTTCTGCATCTGAATCGGAGCTATAGTTGATGCGCACCTCTGCCTTCCCTTTTTTTGAATTTATTTTTCGGTAGTGGTCAATCACCTTTCTTTTTAAGATGGATACCAGCCACGTGCGTTCGGCGGCGTCACCTTTATAGTTTTTGGCTGAATTGAGACCTGCAAAAAAGGTTTCCTGTACCAAATCTTTTGCAATTTCAGCATCGCTTACACGAGAAACTGCATAGTTGAACAGGTAATCGGCATATTGATTTACCCAATTGTCCGGTTGAAGTTTATGCTTGGCCATATTCTTATCGAATTACCAAATGTAATGGTTTTTGGGTTATGGTTTAAAAATGGATTAGACGTGTAAAACGTAATAGCCTGACAAGGAGCAAGGGTTCAGTCCAGATAGTTCAATTCTTATACAAAAAAGTTCCCATAGAATGGGAATTATGCTGTACATCATTTTAATGCTGAAATGCAAGTTGATGAAACTATTGAACACATATTTCTGTATTATGATATTTCTGACAGGATTTCCTTGATATATTTTGAGTTTAACGGTTTTACCAAATAATCGGATATTTCCTCAATTCTGTCCGCCTTTTTGATGTCCTTGGGGTCCATCGAAGAGGAAACCATATATACTTTGATGCTTTTATTCAATTTAGGAAGTAGCTCGATAAACTCTTCCATAAATTGGAACCCATCCATTACAGGCATGTTAATATCCAAAAAGATGATGTCGGGTAATTCATCATCGTCATTCTGGTGCACTACGATATATTCCAGTGCTTCGGCGCCATCGGAAAAGGTGCGGGTAGACCGCACTTCAGGAATGCTTTTAAGTGTTACTCCGATTGTAAATTGATAGATTTCATCATCATCAATAACAAATACATTGATTGGTTTCATAATCATCAATGGTTACAGATTTATAAAAAAAGAAGTTCCCTTGCCTTCTTCACTTTTGGCCCAAATTTTACCGCCCATGGCATCGACTTGGGCTTTCGTTAAAAACAAACCAACACCTTTGGCGTCCTTGTTTCTATGGAATACCTTACTAAATCCAAAAAGTTTGTGCCCATTTTTTTTTAGATTGATTCCCAATCCATTGTCCTTAAATTCCAGCTGTACCGTTCCATCGTTTATCCTCGATTTGACAAAAATTTCGGGAGCCCTGTCTTTCGCCTTGTATTTTAAGGAATTGCTGATCAGATTAATGAAAATACTTTCCAAATAGATTTTGTTGTACATCACGGTGGGAGCTTCGGAAAAATCAGAGGTAATGACCGCATTGGTCTTCAAAATCTCGGCTGCGAGCATCTCTTTTGTTCTTTCCAATGTTTTGTCGAAATGGCTTTTCTCTAAAGATTGTTGAGCACTTTTTTTAATGAACAAGGATTCCACAAGGGTATCCAATGTCCATGTAAGATGGTTGGTAACTGACTCAATTTTATTGATGATCATCTCCTTGGTTTTGGAATCACTTTCCGTTTTGTAAATATCCAATAAGGCATTGAGATTACTGACTGGTGATCTCAGATTGTGCGATGTGATTTGATTGAACTCTTCCAATTGGCGATTTTGGGCTTTCAGTCGCTTGGCCGATTCCTTTAAACTTTTGTTGGTCTCCATAATTCGATGCGCTGCCTGTTTTTGAACCGTAATATCCCTGACGGCAATTGATACCAGAAGGCCTTCGGAGGTTTCGAGGGGACTTAGGGTAACTTGAACGGGTATTTGGAAACCTGATTTGTTTTGTACAAAAAAATCAAGGTCCGCAGGAAGCCCGGTATGTTTTGGGGCTTTAAAAAATGTCTCGGCATAATATTCCAGAGTGTCCCAAAGTCGGTTTGGGACGAGAATGGTCACATGTTCGTCAATAAGTTCCGATGGTTTATAGCCAAACATTTTCTCTGCTTGTTTGTTGATCAATTGGATAATGCCTTTTCGATCAACAATGACCATGGTGTCCGGTGCGGAATCCAATAAACCTCTAAACTTGATTTCGGACATCCGGTGTTCGGTAATATCCTGTGTGGTTCCGATCATTTTTACCACATCACCATGTTGATTCATGATGAGTTCCCCGATCAATTCAACTGTATGGACACTGCCATCTTCATGGATTATACGGTGCATAAATTTCCGAAACCGTTTCTCGTCGATAAACTCTTGGGCATTCTCACGAAAAGTTTTTCGGTCATCGGGATGTATCGCTTCGACAACGCGCTCAAAATGGATGGGAGTGCCCACTTCCAGACCAAATATGCGATATAGGTTGTCCGACCAAATAATATTGTCGGCCATAATATCCCATTCCCAATAGCCAATTTGGGATAATTGTTCCGCAAGATTGAGTTGCTGGATTTTTTTGGTAAGCTCAACTTTTGTCTGTTTCCTTTCGGTAATGTCTTGGAGGAAACCGAATAATTTTACACAAACCCCATTTTCCATTTTTGGATTCCCCACATTACGAACGCACTTAATGTTGCCTTTGGCTGTAACAACCTCCATGTCCAAATCATAAGGCTTACCTTTTGAGATGGCATTTTGCATGGCATCACGGGCCATATCCCTGTAGTATCCTTCGTTAAAAAAGGAAGCAAGATTATCCAAGGATGGCGCAAAATCATCAGGAACTTCGGTGATTTCGCGGGTAACATCGCTCCAATAGATTTCATTGGTGGCTACGTTAAGTTCATAGATACCAATTTTGGCTAGTTTGATGGTTTCTGTAAACAAACTATCTGATCCAAAATCCTCAATGTCCCAATTTTTCATATACTTCGGGGTTGGTTGTAACAAAGCAAGCCTTCATTATTTATGGGAACTCTCAAGCTTTATGGGTCAGGTAATGCAAATTACTTAAAAAGATAGTAAATTCCCATCACTTTTCTTGTTGCGGCTCCAAATTATTGTAAAAACCCCTGTTATTTAGTTACCAGTCCTGCCCGCTCCAACAAGGCGTCAATATTGGGTTCGGCTCCCCTAAATTTTTTGTACAGTTCCATGGGGTTTTCGGTGCCTCCTTTGGAAAGTACGTGCTCTTTGAATTTGCTTGCAACCATTTTACTGAAAATTCCATTTTCCTTGAAATATGAAAAGGCATCGGCATCCAATACCTCGGCCCATTTATAACTGTAGTAGCCAGAAGAATACCCGCCTTGGAAAATGTGGGCAAAAGATGTACTCATGCAAGTTTCCGGTGTTTCTGGGAACAAATCGGTGCTTTTAAAAGCCTCGGTCTCGTAGGCTTTTACATCTTGTATGTTGGCTGGATCTTTTCCGTGCCAAGCCATGTCCAACAATCCAAAACTTAATTGGCGAACCGTTGCCATTCCCTCTTGAAAGGTGGATGACTCTTTGATTTTTTCAACCAGTTCCATAGGAATCAATTCACCTGTTTCGTAATGATGCGCAAAAAGCTCCAAAGCTTCTTTTTCGTAGCACCAATTTTCCATCACCTGACTGGGCAGTTCTACAAAATCCCAATATACGGAGGTGCCGGATAAGCTTGGATATGTGGTGTTGGCCAACATACCATGCAAGGCGTGCCCAAACTCATGGAAAAGCGTGGTTACCTCATTAAAAGTGAGCAAGGATGGCTTTGAGCTCGTCGGTTTTGTAAAGTTACAGACATTGGAAATATGCGGCCTGCTGTTTTTCCCGCCCAAGGTATATTGTGGTTTGTAGGAGGTCATCCATGCACCGCCACGCTTTCCGGGTCTGGGGTGGAAATCGGCATAAAACAAAGAGATGAAGTTGTCGTTTTCATACACTTCAAAGGTTTTTACCTCTTCGTGGTATTTGTCCACATTGTCAATTTCTTTAAAGGTAAGTCCGAATAATTTTTCAGCAACCTTGAACACCCCGTTGATTACATTTTCCAGCTTAAAGTAGGGTTTCAGCTTTTCATCATCCAAATTGAACAATTTTTGCTTCAATTTTTCGGAATAATAAGCGCTGTCCCATTTTTCCAAACGGTCAACGTTGTCCAGTTCCTTGGCGAAAGCTTCCAGTTCGGCAAATTCCCTTTCGGCGGCTGGTTTAGATTTCTCCAAAAGTTCGTTCAAGAAATCCATCACCTTTTCTGGGGTCTCGGCCATACGTTCTTCTAGCACAAAATGTGCATGGGTGTCATACCCCAAAAGATCGGCCCGTTCGTGGCGAAGATTTACAATTCGCTTTACATGTTCTTGGTTGTCCAGTTCATCATTATGGAAACCTTTGCTGCCAAATGCCAAGGAGAGTTCTTTACGCAATTCCCTGTTCTTGGCGTATTTCATAAACGGGATGTAGCTAGGGTAGTCCAGGGTAATCAACCAGCCTTCCTTTTCTTTGGATTCGGCCAATTGGGCAGCCGCTTCCTTAGTGCCTTCGGGAAGCCCTTCCACATCTTTTTCATCCGTAAGCAACATTTCATATTTGTTGGTCTCGGCTAACACATTTTCACCAAATGTCAGTTTTAATTTGGAGAGTTCTGCATCTATTTCGCGAAGGCGTTTTTTGTTCTCTTCCTTAAGATTGGCACCATTTCTACTAAAATTCTTGTATTTCTTTTCCAGAAGCGTTTGTTGCTCTTGGGTGAGGTCCAACGAATCTCGTTGCTGGTAAACAGTTTTGATACGCTCAAAAAGCCCTTCATTTAGAGTGATGTCATTGCTGAACTCGGATAATAGGGGGGACACTTCTTGGGCTATTTTCTGAATTTCTTCGTTGGTTTCCGCAGAATTCAAATTGAAAAAGATACTGGAAATACGGTCCAATTGCTGACCCAAAAAATCCAATGCTTCCAAAGTGTTTTCAAAAGTGGGCGGCTCTGGATTATTTACAATAGTATCGATTTCCTTTTTGGTGTCCTCGATGGCCTGAAGAAAAGCGGGTTTAAAATGTTCGTTCTTTATTTTTGAAAATGGAGCCTTATCAAAAGCTTCCAATAATGGATTGTTCATATTTGTTACTTCTGTTCTTTGTTTTTAAAATGGGTTACTGCCCAATCACTCATCAAATAGGCAAAACCGATAATGGAGGAAAATGCAGCCAAGGTTAAAGCGGCATAACTTTTTTCTTTGGCGCTACTGGTCATTTTATTCATGGCGTCAATGGCCTCATTCGAATACTCGTTCAGATCCACGAAGCCATTTCCATTGATATCGTATTTGCTGGCATAATCTGAAATGAATTGCCAACGTATTTCAACATAAATTAAAAGCGCTGCATATAGGACGAAAACCAAAAGACCACTTTTCCAAATACCTTTTATATATGGATTGTTCACTTTTTTTAGGGTGAAGCCTAGAAAAGCAATAGCACAAATCCCCAATAATATGCCAATTTGATTATAGTTCATAATCAACCAAGGTTTGCTTGCTGTTAGAATGATTTCTTTACTTCTTCGGCACCTTTGATTACTTTTTCCTTAAGTCCCTCTTTGTAAGAAATAATGTTGTTCATAATTTCACTATTGGAGCTTCCGATAATCTGTGCGGCAAGTATTCCAGCATTTTTTGCTCCGTTTAAAGCTACGGTGGCAACGGGAACCCCACCGGGCATTTGTAGAATGGACAGTATAGAATCCCAACCATCAATGGAGTTACTGCTTTTTACAGGAACTCCGATAACAGGTAACGGGGATAACGATGCCACCATTCCAGGTAAATGTGCGGCGCCTCCCGCTCCTGCAATAATCACAGCATAGCCATTCGTGTAGGCACTCTTGCTAAAGCTGAACAATTTTTCTGGAGTTCTGTGGGCAGAAACAATATCCACATCCACGGCAACACCCAATTCCTTCAATATATCGATGGCGTCTTGCATAACGGGAAGGTCACTTGTACTTCCCATAATTACGGCTACTTTGCTCATATCTTATTTGCTTATCACTTTAATGGTTTCTTTTACCTGCTGTGCTACTTCCCGAGCTCTGGCCATATTCTCGTCCACAATGGTTACATGGCCCATTTTACGGAAAGGCCTTGTCTGTTTTTTACCATAAATATGTGGGGTAACACCATTCATCTCTAGTATTTTTTCGATGTTCTCGTAAACCACATCGCCTGTATGGCCTTCGGCTCCTACCAAGTTAACCATAATTCCGGCCACTTTGCTGTCCGTTTTTCCAAGCGGTAGTCCTAAAATGGCACGGATATGTTGTTCAAACTGGTTGGTGTACGCTGCTTCAATACTGTAATGTCCGCTGTTGTGTGGTCTTGGGGCGGATTCGTTCACTAGAATTTGGTCGTCCTTGGTCTGGAACATTTCCACCGCCAACAATCCCACGTGCTTTATATGCTCCGAAACTTTTAAGGCAACTTCTTGGGCCTTTTTGGCCACGGCATCATCAATTCTTGCCGGACAGACTACATATTCAACCTGATTGGCCTCTGGATGAAATTCCATTTCAACCACTGGGTATGTGGCAACTTCACCTTTGGTGTTTCGTGCTACGACCACGGCCAGCTCATTTTTAAAATCAATCATTTTTTCGGCAATGCATTCCACATTGGGCAGGCCTTTGAGGTCCTCCATCTTGCGAACCACCTTTACTCCTTGTCCATCGTACCCAAATTGGGCGCTCTTCCAAACAAATGGCAGCGAAAGGCCGCCGTTGCTTATGCTATCCTCTATTTCCGAAGTGTAGGCAAACCGTGTAAAAGGAGCTGTTGGAATACCGTGATCGGTATAAAACAATTTCTGGACCGCTTTGTTTTGGATGGTCCTCAAGGTTTTTGTTGGAGGATACACTTGGATTCCTTCGTGTTCCAACTTTTCAAGGGCATCCACATTTACGTTTTCAATTTCGATGGTGAGTACATCAACATTTTTTCCAAAGTTGTAGACGGCATCAAAATCCATCAAGCTGCCTTGAACAAACTCGTTGCAGGCTATTTTGCACGGTGCTTCTTCAGAAGCGTCCATAACCTTGGTGTAAATGTCCCATTTCCGGGTTTCGTAGAGCATCATTTTGCCCAATTGTCCACCACCTAAAATCCCTAGTTTAAAGTCAGAAGAGAAAAATTGCATTGATTTCTGAATTGAATGAAAGCAAAAATACGTGAAATCCACGAGGCTATAAAAGATGTGAAGGCTTAGCAGCTTTAAAAATATTATCTTTGCCAACCTGACCATAACTTGAGAACATTGATTAAGCTCCACGATAAGTTTTTTAAGCCCTATATAAAAGAAGAGGAAATCCTTGCGGCCATAGATAAAATGGCCAAAGAGATTGCCGAGGACTACAAGGATGAAACGCCCTTGTTTGTGGGTGTGCTCAATGGAGCCTTTATGTTTGTGGCGGATTTTCTAAAAGCTTACCAGCATCCATGTGAGGTTTCTTTTGTGAGATTGAGCTCGTATCAAGGATTGACATCAACGGGTATCGTTGAGACACTTTTGGATGTGCCAGAAGATATTGAGGGCAAGAGTGTCATTATTTTGGAAGATGTTGTGGATACCGGCCGTACCTTGAAAGAGTTGGTTCATCTATTCTCCAATACCAATGTGAAAGAGTTTAAAATCGGCACACTATTTTATAAGTCGGATGTGTACAATGGTGAATATGCCATAGATTATGTGGGTCTGGAGATCCCCGACCATTTTATTGTGGGGTATGGGCTGGATTATAACGAGCTGGGCAGAAACCTAAGAGAAGTTTACCAATTAAATCAAACAGATATGATCAACCTAGTGCTTTTTGGAAAGCCAGGAGCAGGAAAAGGCACCCAAGCAGGGTTCCTAAAAGAAAAGTATAATTTGAAGCATATTTCTACAGGAGATGTGTTCCGTTATAACATTAAAAACGGAACCGAACTTGGAAATTTGGCCAAGTCTTATATTGATAAAGGTGATTTGGTGCCAGATGAGGTAACCATAGATATGCTAAAAGACGAAGTAGAGAAAAGTCCAGAGGCGGCAGGTTTTATTTTTGATGGATTTCCACGGACCGCTGCCCAGGCAGAAGCATTGGACAATTTCTTGGAATCCAAGGACATGAAAATAAATGCTACCATCGCCCTTGAAGCAGAGGATGATGTTTTGGTGGCCCGTTTGTTGGAGCGCGGCAAAAGTAGCGGCCGTTCCGATGATCAAGACGAAAGCAAGATCCGTAACCGTTTTGATGAATACAATCAAAAAACAGCACCTTTAAAGGTGTATTACGAAAAGCAGGGAAAATTCCATTCTGTAAACGGAATCGGAGAGATTGATGAGATTACCGAGCGTTTGAGCAAGGTGATCGACTCCCTGTAATTGATTCCTAACAAAGACTCTATTATATTAGAATATGACCGAAGGAAATTTTGTCGATTATGTAAAGGTGCACATTTCTTCCGGAAACGGAGGTAAGGGTTCTGCGCATTTACGTCGCGAAAAATATGTGGCCAAAGGTGGTCCTGATGGTGGTGATGGTGGTCGCGGAGGTCATGTTATAGTCAAAGGGAACAAAAACTTGTGGACGCTGGTCCATTTCAAGTTTAAGAAGCATTTTAAAGCAGGCCATGGAGAGCACGGAAGCAAAAGCCGTAGCACAGGAGCCGATGGCGAAGACGTTTATATGGAAGTGCCTCTGGGCACGGTGGTAAGGGATACCGAAACCAACGAGATACTTTTTGAAATTACCGAAGATGGTGAAGAAAAAATCGTATTGGAAGGTGGTATGGGCGGACTTGGGAACTGGCATTTTAAAAGTGCCACCAATCAAACCCCAAGGTATGCCCAACCCGGTATTAAGGGTCAAGAGGGACATCTTACTTTGGAATTAAAAGTTTTGGCCGACGTGGGTCTTGTAGGCTTTCCCAATGCTGGAAAATCTACCCTGCTCTCCGTAATGACTTCGGCAAAGCCTAAAATTGCCAATTACGAGTTTACTACCTTAAAACCCAACTTGGGCATTGTGGAATATCGCGATTTTCAAAGTTTTGTAATGGCAGATATTCCAGGGATCATTGAAGGTGCTGCCGAAGGCAAGGGGCTAGGACACTATTTTTTACGCCATATTGAGCGCAATGCCACATTGTTGTTCTTGATTCCTGCCGATAGTAAGGATGTAAGTCAGGAATACAATATTCTGTTGGATGAGCTTAGAAGGTACAATCCGGAATTGTTGGACAAGGAAAGATTGGTGGCCATTTCCAAATGCGATATGTTAGATCAGGAACTTATTGATGAAATGGATGAGGACATGAAAGAGGATTTTAAAGACGTACCTTACTTGTTCATATCATCGGTAAGTGGGTTGGGAATACAACAGCTTAAGAATAGACTGTGGAAGCTATTGAACGAATAAAGCATTTTCTTCTGCCTTCACAATCAATATATTGATTAAATTTAGGAGAACCCAAAAGTCCCATCATGCGTTATTTACTTTCCATAATATTGGTGTCGGTACTCATGTCATGTAGTTCCGTTAAGGTAAACTATGACTACGATAAGGCGGTCGATTTTTCAAGTTATTCCACATACAATTATTATTCGGACATGAAATCTGGGCTGAGCCAATTGGATGAAAAAAGATTGCTTCGCGCTATGGATTCAACCTTAAAAGCCAGGGGTTACCGATTGGCCGAGGAACCGGAACTCTTCATTAACATTATGAGCGATGAATACAGGGGTGCCCCAAATAATAATGTTGGCGTAGGAATTGGTGGCGGTGGCAGAAATGTAGGTGGGGGTATATCCGTAGGATTGCCCTTGGGCGGTTCCAACATGCAGCGCAGTATTCAGTTTGATTTGGTGGATGCACAAAGGGATGCCCTTGTTTGGCAGGCTGTGGCCGAGAGTGGATTCCGGGAGAATGCTTCTCCCAGCGTTAGGGAAGACAAATTTAGGAAGCTAGTGAAAAAAGTGTTTTCCAAATTCCCGCCAAAAATAAAATAACACTCATAATCAGGTTGTTGCGTGATTTTTATGCGTAAATAAATTGGTTTTACCGTTCGGTCGGACAAAATTACCACTTGTCATAAATCACTTCAGCGGATGAGAAGATTCAATTACTTTAGCTTCAGAAATAAAATCTAAACCTAACAGTCATGATAGCACTAGCCAAGTTGATTATCTCTCTTTTAGTAAGCATTATTTTATAATTCGCTGATGCGGTTACATAATTCATCAATATGAGAAAATTGAACACTAAACAAAAAGTAGTTTTCGCCATGGGTATTCTTGGCGTTTCAATAGGAATTTTTGGAAAATTCAATACATGGGAATATATGGTGTACTTTCCTTTTTTCTATTCGGGATTAACCATGATGTGGATTGCATTCCTACCACAAAATAATTCTTGCTGTAACCTCTTTAAGAGAAAAAAGGTACAAAAATCTTAGTATAGCCTATACCGTTAAAGTTTAATGTAAATTTGGGCAGTTCAGATTCGATAGAATGGAGTTAAGCACGCGAAAGAGGAACATTGTATTTTGGGTTCTTCAATTCCTTGGTTGGGGTTTTATCAACTCCATAGCCATTTTGATTCCTCAGGGCATCAGTTTTGAGATGACCATATTTTCGGTCATTGTCGGAATTTTTATAGGAGTATTTTCAACCTCTATTTTACGATGGTACCTTAAAAGAAATGTACATTTTGATTCTTTCGGAGGCAAAGAAGTCATTAAAATTATTGTGTCCACCTTGGTGGCTTCTACAATTTTTGGGCTATTAAATGTATTTTTTGGATATATCTACATAAAATTTGGGCCAGAATTGACAGAGACGGAATTGCACATGTTCGAAGGCTATGATAAAATCATGGTCCAAGTGCTGAACTCTGTATTCTTGGTTGGAGCTTGGACTATTACCTATTTGGTCATCAAATTGCTTCTAAAACTCAATCAAAACCGAATAGAGCGGTTGGAGTTGAACACTACCTTAAAGCAGGCCCAATTGAACACTTTAAAAGGACAAATCAATCCACACTTTATGTTCAATAGCCTCAATAATATTCGTGGGTTAATGTTGGAGGATGTGGACAGGTCCAGGGAAATGCTCACCAAACTTTCCGAGATTCTTCGGTATTCCCTAACCAAAAACAACATCAACGATATTCCTGTCCACGAAGAATTGGAGGTGGTGGATAACTATATCGACCTTTCTAAAATTCAGTTTGAGGATCGTTTGGAGTTTGTTAAGCAGGTGGACGATGATACGTTCGATGTGCGAATCCCGCCCATGATTATTCAACTGCTGATAGAAAATGCGGTAAAGCATGGCATTTCCAACCTTAAAAATGGCGGTAGGATACTTTTGGCAATTACCAAGAAAGATGGCAAATTGCTCATTGAAGTTAGAAATACGGGTAAATTGGAGATTTCCAAGGATTCCACCCAGCTAGGGTTGAAAAATATTGAACAACGATTGAAATTGTTGTATACCGATCGCGCATCTTTTAAATTGGAGGAAATATCCGATGAGGTGGTGGCACAAATCAAAATTCCTTTGGTATGAAGATCAGAGCGGTAATAGTTGAAGACTCCCGATTGGCACGGAATGAATTAAAAGAACTGATCAAACTACATGATGATTTGGAGCTATTAGGTGAAGCTGGAAATGTGGATGATGGAGTGGAACTCATCGAAACGCAATCCCCAGACCTTTTGTTCCTCGATATCAATATGCCCGAGAAGGATGGTTTTGACCTTTTGGAGATGTTGGACGACGTTCCTATTACCGTTTTTACCACGGCCTACGATGAGTATGCCATAAAATCCTTTGAATACAATGCCTTGGATTATTTGCTAAAACCCGTTAGCAATAAACGCTTTGATATGGCTCTGGAAAAGATTCGGTCCAAAATGGCATCCAAAGAAGAAGCTATATCGACCACCAAAAAATTAACGGACAGCAGTCAAATATTTATAAAGGATGGTGAATCCTGTTGGTTGGTAAAAGTTGGAGATATTTCCCTGTTCGAAATTGTGGGCAATTACACCCGTGTATATTTTGAGAACAAGAAACCCCTGCTGTACAAATCACTCAACCAGGTGGAAGAAAAACTGCCGGAAGATTCTTTTTTTAGGGCCAATCGTCAACAGATTATCAACACCAACTATATAAAAAATGTGGTGCCTTGGTTCAATGGTAAATTAAAACTTACCCTAAATAATGGCAAGGAAGTAGAGGTTTCCCGCAGACAATCCTACATTTTTAAAGATCGGATGAGTTTATAAAAAGCGCCCGCCTGCCGAACGGACAGGCGGGCGCCCATATTGACAGAAAGCTGTCTCTTTGTTTTAAGCCCTTAAAAGTTCCTTATACCTATCCTTGTATCCATATAGAACAGCAATGTTCAATATCAGAAGGGCAAGAGCAGGGGGGAGGCCATCTGGCGAGAGCGTGATGTGGAACAAAACAGCGTTTACGGCAACGCTCATTAAGATCAACGCCATGAGGGCGCCATACTTGTTAAAGATTAGGGCAAGCCCGGTCAATACCTCGACCACGGCCACTAATTTTAGGGTGTAAGTGGATGACAGGGCACCAAAATAGTTCATGACCGCTTCGGGCATTTCACCACCCGCAGGTAGAAAGTTTAAAAACTTGTTCAGTCCGAATACTAGGACTAAAAGTCCCAAAAGTATGCGGACCACCAAAAAAACTTTTGAATTCATAGAGTTAAACTTTTATTGGTTACTCAATAAAAGTATTCAAAAAATAAACATCTGATAGTTTTTATAGGGTTTAATTTGTTATAAATCAGTTTTTTAAAGAGATTTTAGCAGTCCGCCATCAATAGGGATGTTGGTCCCGGTAATAAAAGCGGCTTGTTCCGAGGCCAAAAATGCAACCAGATACCCATACTCCTCTGGTGTTCCAATACGTTTCATCGGAACTTGTTTTTCCATGTTGGCACGCACCTCATCTGGAGAAATTCCTAGTTTTTCAGCTTTTTTGGCGTTCAATTGTGCAATTCGGTCCGTGTCGAAGTAACCAGTTAACGTACTGTTTACCGTAATGCCATCTTTGGCCACATCGTAAGCCAGACTTTTTGCCCAAGTGACCACAGCAGCTCGAATGGTATTGGATAATGCCAAATAATTTAGCGGTTCTTTGACAGAAATGGAGGCAATATTGATGATCCTGCCCCATTGGTTTTTCTGCATGTGCTTTAAGGCAAGTTCGGTGGTAAAAATCACTGATTTGAAGAGTAGGTCGAATGCCTTTTGATAGTCTTCCACCTTTTTCTCCAAAGCCCCGCCAGCTTCAGGTCCTTGGGTATTGTTCACCAAAATATCAATGGTATTGGATTTAAAAAACTTGGATATTATTGCTTTGAAAGCATCAAAATCGGAAAAATCGACAGCCAAATATTGATGCTCCTGTCCTTGACTTGTATCCATTTCTTCCACAATGGTCCGCATTCGTTCTTCGCTACGGGCCATTAGGGTCACACTGGCCCCGCTTTCGGCCAATTGCCGGGCGATGGCTTCTCCAATGCCTTTACTGCTGCCTCCTACGAGGGCTGTTTTTCCCTTTAAAGAAATGTTCATGGCTTATCGGTATTCGTCTCTTACGGGACTAAAAATGTCCATTAATTTACAAGCTGTCAATGCTTTTCCGCTATGGGAGGCGTTGGATGGAATAATCACTACATCGCCCGGTCCATACGTGTCTTTTTCGCCATTCAAGGTAAACTCAAAAGAGCCTTCGACCACATGCATGATCTGTTCATGGTCGTGTTGGTGTTCGGGTACCTCGGCATCTTGGTCCACGTCCCAAAATACCCAGCTCATGCGTTCACCGTGTACCAATTTTCCGTGGTAGCCGGGCATTATTTCCTTAGGTTCGATTTCTGATAGGTTCATTGTGCTCAAATTTTAGTGCCAAGATAGAGATTAATATAAAGCATCTTTGTTTGGAATGGTATCCGCTTTAGCTATTTTTGACCGATAATTAAAATTAATGGGAGTACATTTTATAGGTTTGGGCGAAGTCAATATGTTCAATTTGGCCTATGTTCTGCATCAAAAAGGAGAAGTTGTAACTGGTAGCGATGAGGCGATAGAAGAATCTCTTAGGCCCAAGTTGAAGGAGCAAGGACTGTTACCAGAGGATATGGGATGGTTTCCCAGTAAAATCCAAGCACAATTGGACGCTGTTGTACTGGGGTCAAATGCAAAAAAAAATAATCCAGAGCTGGAAAAGGCCCAAGAATTGGGTTTGAAAATTTATTCCTATCCCGATTTTCTGTATGAGCTGACCAAATACAAGACGCGGGTGGTCGTGGCTGGAAGCCAGAGAAAAACCAGTGTAGCCTCAATGATCTTACATGTGTTGGAATATAATAATATTGAAGTAGACTACGCATTGTCGGCCACTAATGGGATTCGCCTAACCGAGGAAAACGACTTTATTGTGATCGAGGGTGGTGATATTCCGTCATCTGCAATTGATAGTGCTCCCCAGTTTCACTTGTACCGCCCCAATATTGCTTTGTTGAGTGACATTGAATGGGATGATAAAGGATCTTACGGGGACTTTGAAAACTACACTGAGCAGTACCGCATTTTTGTAGATAGTATTGTCAAGGGCGGAAGCATTACTTATAATGATGAGGATATGGTGGTTAAAAAACTTGTGGAAGCATCAGAAAACCCGATCAGAAAACTGCCGTATGTAACTCCAGATTATCAAGAAGAGAATGGGGGAGTCCTTCTGGATACGCCCGACGGCGAACTGCCATTGGAAACCTCAAGTGCAACAAAGTTGAGCAATTTGGCAGGGGCCAAGTGGATATGCCAACAAATGGGTGTTGACGAGGTAGAGTTTTACGAAGCGATAGCTACCTATCAATAGACCTTAAACCCCAAACTGCCTTAAATGATGGTCCAAGTGCTTGTACTGCATCTGCCCCCATTGCTCGGAGGTCAATTTCCCGCAAAAAGGATGGGAAGGCAGTTCGGTTTCGTCCCGAAGGGCATAAAATTCGTCAATGAGCAATTTTAGATTGTCTTTTTCCGCAGCAAAATTACGATTGTTGGTGACTTTGTACTCTTTGGAAGTGGGCAAGCCCTGTTTCCACGGCTTGTCGTTGTATAGCGATTCCTTAAAAAACGAAAACAAAAAACGCATGAGGACATTGGGCTTTTGAAGAGTGAGCTTGCCCAACGGCACTTTCAGGGGCTCGCAGCAGTGTGCCAACATCTGCGCTACGTTCATTTTGCCCCATTGCCTCTCTGAGGAATCTGAAAGTTTGTTGATCCGCGATAAAATTTCTGTATGTGCCTCAGTGTTGAAAAGGGATTTCATGATGAAGGATTTATCATGGAAATTACATAAAATTATTCTCCTATCTTTAGGCCATGCAAGAAAAACTAGCTTCCTTTTCCATTAAAAATTGGGCAGATGATGACAAGCCAAGGGAAAAACTGGTGCAAAAAGGCAGCTTTGTACTGTCTGATGCGGAGCTAATTGCCATTTTGATCGGTTCAGGTAGTAGAAACGAAAGTGCCGTGGAGCTTTCCAAAAGGATTTTGGCCTCCGTGGACCATAATTTGAATGAATTGGGCAAGCTCTCAGTAAACCAATTGATGCGATTCAAAGGGATTGGAGAGGCCAAAGCCGTGAGCATTGCAGCTGCATTGGAAGTGGGTAGGAGAAGACGCTTGGAGAATACTTCCAAAATAATTAAAATACAGAGCAGTCATGATGCTTATGAACTGCTTTACCCTTTAATTGGGGAGCTTCCGCATGAGGAGTTTTGGATTGTGTATTTAAACAATTCCAACAAGGTTGTGCACAAAGCCCAGTTGAGCAAAGGAGGAATCACAGGAACTCTGGTGGATGTTAGATTGGTTTTGAGACAGGCATTGGAACTTGGAGCTGTGGGGATTATTCTCGCCCATAACCATCCATCAGGAACCTTAAAACCAAGCATGGCCGACAAGCAGTTGACCGAAAAACTGAAAACCGCTTCCGAAGCTTTGGACATAAAAATATTGGACCATTTGATTTTGGCCCGAAATCAATATGTAAGTTTTGCGGATAAAGGAATACTATAGCTCATTTTGCCTATGTTATTGATTTTTACCCATAAGGTAACCAACCGATTAACGTATACCGCCAAGCAGATTTTTGAGAAAATCTTAGGGGTGGAGATGGGATTTACCACAAAGGTCGAGGACTTTATAAAGCATAATGGGCCCAAGATGACTTATTCCAAGCAGCCCTTGCAAAACGAGTTTTTTGTGCGGAGCAACGACCTTTTGTTCGAACAGGGTATCAACGATTTGGAGATAAAGGTTTCGGATTGGGATGGTATTCCCTGTTTTTTTTCTTCAGGAGAGAAGAGTGCCATTCCCTTTGATATTTTTTCGGCCAGTTTTTTTCTTTTGAGCAGGTACGAAGAATATCTGCCTCATGTTAAGGATAGTGTAGGCAGGTTTCCAGTAAAGGAAAGCATAGCTTATCAAAATAATTTTTTGGAACTACCTGTGGTTGATCTCTGGGCCTACAAGCTATTGGAGGCTTTAAAAGAACGTTTTCCAGATTTGGAGACCAAGGAAAAGAGTTATAGCTTCACTTCCATTATTAACGTCACTACGTCGCACGCCTATGCCATGCGCGGAATTTCACGTACTCTCGGTGGCTTTTTGCTGGATTTGGGGAATTTTAGATTCAGGGATGTTTGGGAACGATTCTCAGTCCTGTTGAGGCTTAAAAAAGACCCTTACGATAATTTCTTTGAGTTGGTGGATATCCATAAAAAGTTCCCAATAAAGACCATGTTCTTTTTTCAGTTCGCCAAGCATTCGGCCCACGATAAAAATGTATCTACCAACAACAATAAGTTTCGTTATTTGATCAAGTCCGTGGCAGATTATAGCGTTGTTTCCCTAAGCACCTCCTTTGTATCCACATCGGACAAAAATGTACTACGGGAAGAAAAAAAGCAATTGGGAAACCTGATCAACAGGTCCATAAGTTATGCCAGGCTTAGATATAACAAAGTGAATGTTCCAGCTACATACAGGAACTTGGTAGAGACCGAGTTCACGGATGATTTTTCTATGGGATACACGCACGAAATCGGGTTTAGGGCAGGTACCTGTACACCTTTTTATTTTTATGATATTAACACCGAGGTAAGGCAGCCGATAAAAATACACCCCTTTGCCATGCACGACTATGCCTTGGTCAAGTATAAGAAAAAGGACGAGGTTTTTGAGAAAATGGATAAGGTGTACCGATTGGTGAAGCAAGTCAGGGGTGACTTTGTTCTGGTTTTTTCCAACGAACTCTTGGGGGGCAAGCAACAATTGGATTGGATGGAGCTCTATCAATCCATTTTAAAACGCTATTATGTTTGATTACGAAGTAACCGATATCTTTTTTGATTTGGACCACACCCTTTGGGACTTTGAGAAAAACTCGGCCCTTACGTTTGCCAAAATATTGGTGGATAATAAAGTGAAGGTGGATTTGGACGGTTTTTTAGAGGTGTATGCGCCCATCAATATGCAAATGTGGGCATTGTACCGTGAGAATGGGATTAGTCAGTCCGAACTGCGTTATCAACGTTTAAAACGAACTTTTGATGCGCTCCACATGCATGTTTCCGATGAGGTAATCAATGTATTGGCCAACGATTATATTGCACACCTATCATCTTTTACCCATTTGTTGCCCAATACCGTGGAGACTTTGGAATATCTCTTTCCAAGATACAAATTGCACATCATTACAAACGGATTTCAAGAAGTACAGGCAAGAAAACTAAAAGGAAGCGGGATTAATCATTATTTTCAAAAAATTATTGATTCCGAAATGGCGGGGGTCAAGAAACCAAATCGCTATATTTTTGAGCTTGCACTGGATATGGCACAGGTAGAGCCACAAAACTCATTGATGGTCGGGGATAACCTCGAAGCAGATATATTGGGGGCAAAAGCCATGGGAATGCAGGTACTCCATTACAATTTCCATAAAGATTCCAACCATGGTGAATGTACAATGATTGACGACCTTATTGAAATAAAAAACATTTTATAGAGTTATATTAAGAGTGGTATACCCTCATTATTTTGACACTCGAAAATGTTTTTGGCTATGAAAAGATTATTCCATTCAGTCTTCTTGGCGGCTAGCCTTTTATTTTTCATTGCTTCATGTACCGAAGAACAAGATTTTGATCAGATTGATGATTTAAGGGTAACCCCAACGTTGGCCTCGGGTCTTTTTTATTTGGAATCCGATGAAGAGACCATAAACGCAGCAGGGCCACTAAACTCTTTTTATTCCCAAGAGATCAATTTTGAGGCATTCAATGAGCAATATGTGGCAGAGCGTCTTTTGGAGGGTGTCATTACCTACGAGATGGATAATACCACCAGCAAGGAATTGCAGATAATCATTGAATTTTTGGATGATGCAGGACAATTATTGGACACGGAACCCTTTACTATTGAAGCAAACTCTTCTGAAACTTGGGATATTCCCTATGGCCCCGGGGGTAAAAGCATTGATATACTCACAAACACATCCAGCCTTCGGATTACAGCCAATAATTTGAGTGATGGCACCAGTGTTTCGTCGGCCGAAGACCCTAAAATTATTTTACGCTCAGGAGCACAATTTGTATTTCAACTACAATGAGAATAGCCCTAAAACTTATATTGATTGCACTATTTTGTAGCACCACCGTTCTTGCCCAAAACAAGGAGTTGTTGTACGATTTTTATGAAATCCCACAATCTTTGATGGTAAATCCGGGAGTAAAGACATCGCAAAAATGGCATGCTGGAATTCCTGTGATTTCTGGACTATCTGTACAAGGCGCAACCAGTGGTGTTACCGTGAACGACCTCTTTGCCAACGACGGTGTTGATTTTACCACAAAAGTCCAAGAGCGGTTGTTGGATGTAATGCGGGACAAGGATGATTTCAGTACTACAAGTCAGATAGAGGGAATTACCGTGGGTTTTAGAGGTAAAAACAGGCCGGACGACTACTATTCCTTTGGAATGTACGGTGAAATGGACATTATCTCGTATTGGCCCAAGGATTTGGCTATTTTGGCATTTGAAGGTAATGGAGGCAACAACATTGGCCGGAGTTTTGATCTAGGGGATTTAAATCTTCGTGGAGAGATGATCAATGTGTTTCATTTTGGAATCAATAGAAAGGTGAGCACAGTACTTACCTTGGGTGCCAGGGCTAAAATATATTCCAGTATTTTTCAATTCCAGTCCATAAATAACTCAGGTTCCTTTACTACAAGGCAGGGTCAAAACAATGTTTACGAAAGCACGATTAATGCTGATATGGAACTCCAAACGGCAGGGATAAAGGAATTTTACGATATTATTGAAGAAGATACGGGAACCACACAAAAGGATTTGGCAAGTGTTTTTACGGAGCGGGTATTATTGGGCGGAAACCTTGGACTTGGTTTTGATTTTGGTTTTAGCTATAATCTTAACCCGCAGACCACAATAACAGGAAGTGTTTTGGATATTGGGTTTATCAATAACTCCAAAGATGTATGGAATTACACCTTTAGCGGTAGCACAACTACCGACGGGATCTCTGTTTTTCTTCCAGAGGACATCAACAATGTGAACAACGATTTATGGCAAGAACTCATTGATGAGATTGATGGGGCGCTGCCCCATGGCGAAAACCAATCCAGTTATATTTCATTAAGGCCAATTAAGGTTTATGGTTCTGTTAGACACGATTTTGGTGAAGGAGGAGAAAGACCCTTGTTCGAAAATTGTGGATGTGCTGTTAATGGGGGAGGAGGAAGCAATCGCGATTATTATAGGAACAGTGTTGGGGGCCAATTGTTTATGATGAAAAGACCTCGGGGCGTACAGGCCGCATTGACCGGTTTTTACCAAAGAAGGTTTGGAAGGACAGCTTCCTTAAAAGCCACGTATACCGTTGATAAATATTCTTTTACAAATATCGGATTGGGTGCAAATCTTCAATTGGGGCCTGTTAACTTTTATGTCCTGGCAGACAACCTTTTAAGTTATAGTAATGTGGCCGATAGCCATTACGCCTCTTTACAGTTCGGATTTAATATCATATCTTGGAACAGTAATTGATTACTTTTACTATATGAAATCTAAAGTATTGTACATATTGCTTTTGGCAATGGGATTGGGCGGTGCCGTAAACGCACAACTGAACAATTATAAATATATTATTGTCCCAAAGAAGTTTGACGCATTCAAATCAGTAAACGAGTATCAGACCAGCACTTTGGTAAAATATTTTTTTGAACAAAACGGTTTTAATGTTGTTTATGATGATGCTATGCCTGTAGATTTGGCAGGCAATAGATGTTTAGGACTTATAGCCGACTTGGTTGATGATTCCTCGCTTTTTTCCACAAAAGTGACCATTACCCTCAAGGATTGTAACAATGTTGAGGTATTTAGGTCCGTTGAGGGAAAAAGTAAGATCAAAGAGTATGATGAAGCCTATAAGGATGCCATTCAGAAAGCATTTGTTTCTTATGCCGGTATGGATTATGCCTATGAGCCCAAAAAAGAAGAAGTAAAGAGTGAAGCACCAGTTACCGTTAGTTTTAAGGATGATGTAAAATCTGTTGAGAAAGAGTCCAAAGAGCACGTTGTGGAACAAAAGGCCACTTTAGAAGAACAGGTTTACAAAAGTGTAGAGCCAAAACCATCATCAATTGTAAGGGGCTCCGATAAGGATAAGATGGCCACGATTCCCACAAGCCTTTTATATGCCCAACCTACCGAAAATGGCTATCAATTGGTGGACAGTACACCGAAAGTTGTACTAAGGTTGGAAGCTACTTCGATGGAAAATGTTTTTATGACCGATTTCCAGGGCAATAATGCAGTGGTCTTTCAAAAAGACGGCAAATGGCTGTTGGAATATTCCGAGAACGGTAAAAAAGTACAGAAAGAACTGAATATCAAGTTCTAAAAATCATACTTGTTTTTCCATCTTTTCTTTAAAAAGTCCTTCATGGAATTTTCCCTTGGGTTGTTTCCAGGTTTATAAAATGTAGTTCCGGAAATTTCATCAGGAAGAAATTCAAAATCCACAAAATTATTTTCGTGGTTATGGGCATAGTCATATCCTTTTCCATACCCCAAATCCTTCATCAATTTGGTAGGGGCATTCCGGAGCGGAATAGGCACTGAAAGGTCTCCGGTTTGACGTACTTTTTGTTGGGCTTCGTTAATGGCCATGTAACTGGCATTACTTTTTGGCGAACTTGCCAAATAGGTAGCACATTGACTCAAAATTATCCTAGCTTCAGGGTATCCAATAGTGGTAACGGATTGGAAGGTGGTGTTGGCCAACACAAGGGCCGTGGGATTCGCATTTCCAATATCTTCGGATGCCAAGATGATCATTCGCCTTGCAATAAATTTTACATCTTCACCGCCCTCGATCATACGGGCCAACCAATATACAGCGGCATTTGGGTCGCTTCCCCGAATACTTTTTATAAAGGCTGAAATAATATCATAATGCTGTTCCCCGGTTTTGTCGTACAGCACCGTGTTTTTCTGAACCTTATTGAGCACTAAATCGTTGGTGATGGTAATTTTGTTGTTACCCTCCGAATTGATTAGCAATTCGAAAATGTTGAGTAATTTTCGTCCATCTCCCCCCGATAGGCGTAACAATGCTTCCGTTTCCTTCAGTTCAATTTGTTTTTTGGAAAGATGGGAATCCGTTTTAATGGCCCGTTCCAACAGTGCAATAAGGTCATCCTTTCCAAATGGGTTCAGGGTGTATACTTGACATCTTGATAAAAGCGCGGGTATCACTTCAAAACTGGGATTCTCCGTTGTTGCCCCAATAAGTGTCACCCAACCTTTTTCCACCGCACCGAGTAATGAATCCTGTTGGGATTTACTGAAACGGTGGATTTCATCAATAAAAAGAATGGGATTCTTCGATGTGAACAAGCCACCACTTTGCTTTGCTTTGTCAATTACCTCTCGAACATCCTTTACACCACTGCTAATGGCACTCAAAGTGTAAAAGGGCCGTTGGCTTTCAGATGCAATAATGTTGGCCAAGGTGGTTTTTCCCGTTCCAGGAGGACCCCAAAAAATCAGGGATGGGATAACACCGTTTTTGATTTGGGTGGTCAAAGCGCCTTGCTTTCCCACCAAATGTTGTTGACTGATGTAATCTTCTAAAGTTTTAGGCCGTATGCGTTCTGCCAAAGGTTCGTTCATGGAGTAAAAATAAAATAAATTTGATGGTCCATTGTTCTTACTTTGGAAAGGATTTTTGTTTTCGACCTGACAATTTGTATAAATTTAAGGTTGTGGCGGGATGTTTGATTTTGTGAGTATATGGGTTCAGATACATTTAAGTTTTCTAATACAGTAGTATTGGCGCCATTGGTGGCCGCACTTTCTATTTGGATTGTTTTTTGGGTTGAGGTGCAGTTTGGCATCAATCTAAACGATTATGGAGTTTACCCAAGAAGGTTATCCGGATTAAAAGGAGTGCTCTTTAGCCCATTTATTCATGGTTCCATAAAGCACTTGTACAACAATACCATTCCATTGGCCGTGTTGACGGCATTTCTGTTCTATTTTTACCAAAGTGCGGCGCTTCGGATATTATTGTTCGGGACACTGGTGTCTGGATTGCTTACTTGGGCAATTGCGCGACCATCGTACCACATTGGCGCGAGTGGTGTAATTTATTTGTTGGCGAGTTTTATTTTTTTTAAAGGAATTTTTGCCAAACATTATCGGTTGGTAGCACTGTCATTGATTGTGGTTTTTATTTACGGGAGCATGATTTGGTATATTTTTCCTGTAAAGGATGGCATATCGTGGGAAGGGCACCTTGCTGGATTTGCCACGGGGCTTGCGCTTGCCCTGGTCACCAAGGTTCGGATTCCCGAGGTTCGTAAGTACGATTGGGAACGGGAAGATTACAAGGAAGAGGACGACCCTTTCCTAAAACATTTTGATGAAGATGGTAATTTTATTGAGACCACTACGGAAGAGTCTGAACAAAAAATCGAAATCAGGTACCATTACAGGGAATCTGATGAGGAAGATTCTTAATTATTTCTTTGCCGAACCACCTCATAAAGAAAAACACCACAGGCCACGGAAACATTTAACGAACCAATTTTGCCCAATAGCGGGAGTTTTGCTTGGTGATCGATAATGTTTAGGGTAGAAGGGGAGATGCCTTTTTCTTCTGACCCCATAATTATGGCCGTAGGTTGGTTAAAATCTACTCCGTAAATCTCATCTTTGGCTTTTTCGGTAGCTCCGGTAATCACAATACCTGAAGATTGCAGGTAGAAAATGGCATCTTTTAGATGGTCCACTTTGGCAATGGGCACATTAAAAGCTGCGCCGGCAGAGGTTTTTACGGTGTCATCCGTAATGGGGGCGGCCCCATTTTTTGGAATAATGATGCCATGTACACCACAGCATTCCGCAGTACGGATAATGGCACCAAAATTTCGAACATCTGAAACTCCGTCGAGCATCAAAAACAAGGGGAGTTGTTCTTTGGATAGCACTTGTTCCACCAATTCTTCAAATTGATGAAACTGTACGGGGGATATTTGCGCCACTACACCCTGATGGTTGTTTCGGGTAAGGCGGTTCAGTTTTTCAACCGGTACATAGGATAGGCTAAGGCCATTTTTACGAACAGAAGATTCCAGTTCTTTGTAAAGTTCGCCTTTGAGACCCTTTTGGATAAATATCTTGTTGATGGGCTGTTCGGCGTTAATGGCTTCCATAACCGCTCTTATTCCATAGATTTGACTGCTCATTATTATTGCAATTTAAATGCAAAGATGCAATAAAGTAACCTATCCACTTCCAATGGGTGCATTATTTTTTAAGATGTTTTGAAGCAATGATTTATAGATCTAAAGCAATAATTCCGGGGTGATCCTTAGCATAATGGTATGATCTCCAGAAAAAACCATCTCCGGAAAACTTCCATACTACTTCTCCTTCGGTCGTAACCTCCCAAATGCCATAGTCACCTTCGGTAATAAGGGTGTTTCCATTGGGAAGACGAACTGCTCCAGAAACTTTTGGGGAATACAGTTCAGTATCTGTGAAACTCCACAGGATTTCAGGATTGGTAAGGTTTGGAACCGACTTTTGGTCAAGTGCATCGGGAAGCGCCAGTTCATGGACAGTGGATTGTTCGAGATCACCCCCATTGGTGAAAATGAGCATTTTTCCAGGCTCAAATAAATTTGGGTAATGGTTGTTTACAAATATTCTTTCGGAATCATCGTCACCATGGGCACTTGGGTTGCCAAAGCGATACACCAGGTCTCCGCCTCTTCCATAACTTCCGCCCGAGTGGGTTGCCGCTACTTCGGTTGTGGTGCTGTGGTCGAGGACCCATACTTCGCTGTAAAAATTAACGCTCAAAAATATCAGGTCGTTAATGGAATCGTAACCAAGACCGTTAATGTGCATAATATTGCCGTTTTCTGCATTTACATAATTTAGGTCAATCAATTGCGGGTTTGCTGCGACCTCCCCAAAATTTAATTTGGTATCATCAAAATCTTGGATTAAATGGTCTTTGGCATGCCACTCCCAAACAATCTCATCCGTGGTAGGATTAATTTCCAGAATGGATTCTGGGTAAAGGTCGGTATTGTGTTTGGAGCCATTGGCCAAGGATTCTTCCTGGGTCATTTTTTCCCATGCAATGCCCAACACGTTGCCGTTGGGCAATAATTCTACATCGTGGTGCAAACGGTGGTTGCTATTGGAATAGGTGAAATCCCACAGCACATTGCCTTCTTTGTCGATTATCTGAATTTTCCCTCCAAAGCCACCAAACAATATATCGGGTCCTTCGGCTTGTAATGCGGCCAAAAGTGTTCCATCTTCAAGCAGTACAACATCGTTTCCGATTTTACGGTCTCCCAATGGCCATTCGTACACCAAATCACCATTTTTGTCCATTAAATAAACACGGTTGCTCATGGCATCGTTTACCAGGATGTAATGGTCTTCTGCCAAAGCTTTGTTAAAGTAGGTTACCGTGCCCAAATCACCTTCCACAACCTCTTCGTTGTTTTCTTGTGGAGTTTCTTCTGTTGGTGTTTCTCCTTGTTCCGGGGTTTCTTCTCCTGACTTATCTGGAGTGATGGAGTTGTCGTTGTTGGAGCATGATAAAAGGAGTGTGGAACAAATTAATGCCAGAGATGTTTTGATTGATGATTTTAACATGTGCAGGTTGATTAATTAAGGAAAAAGAATATGTTATTTCTCGTTCAGGTAGTTGAAGACTTTAATTAAATCCGATTCCCCCTTAACATCTAAATTATTGTCCTTAATGTAATTTTTCAACTCTGATTTTAACGGCTCTTTGAACAGTTTGGCAATTTTGTTGGTTTTTGAAGGAATCTCGTCTATTCTGTTCACACCTTTTTCTTGGTAGTAGTATTCAATAAAGTGTGTAAACCTATTGGGAACAGCCTTAACAAAGGAGTTTTGTGCTTTCTGGCCTTCGGTAAACTTCACATTTACTCTTTTGTAGAGGTCGTAGGTTTTGCCATCTAAAACTGTGGTTAGATAGCCGTTCAGGGTATTTCCTTTTTTGTCGATAAAGGTGGCAAAGCCCATAGGTTTACCGTTTACCATCACTTTTATGGATTTATCTTTGGTAAGTGCAGCTATCTTTTCTTCTGATAAATTGGTTTTTTTTATTTCAATCTCTTCGTTGTATGCATTGTATCTGTAAAAGTAAGAGCCCATACTTTCGTCATCATAAAAAACAGGGGTTTGCACAAATGTATCATTCGTATACGGGGAACCAGCAAAATCGTCAATTCCTGTTTGTTTTGATAAGCGATCATATTGATCATCCATATCGCCAATTACAGTCGAGACCAGGGCACTGGACGCAGCGTTGTATGAACTGCCCGATGCTACTTGACCGGCATACTGAGCCGACATTAGATTGACCGTTAGAAATAGTAGTAATGGTGTGATGAATTTTTTCATGTAATTGAATGTTAATGTATTGTGTGTGTTTTTGTGATTAAAAAGATAAGAAATTAAGTAGGATAATTCTAATTAAGAACAAAAAAAGCCTGAATTTATTAATCCAGGCTTTTTTGTGTTTGAATACTTGATGGACTATAAGTTGTCCAAGCAGTAGTTCAACAATTCAATTTCGGCAGTAGGACTTGGACCTAAATCCAAAATCACATTACCGTTCGCAGAGGTGACTTGAAAGGTTATTTCAGAATCCCAATCTCCAGATACAAATTCAATGGAGATAACCTCAGTTCCATCAGGAACATTGAAAGACTCAGAAGCTGAAGCTCCATCTTCTATTAGATAGTTGGTAGCCTCACCGTCAATGGTTATCAAGACTGAAGCACCGTTCCATCCATCTCCATAGGAATCTTGCATATCTATCGTCCATTCCCCAGGAGTTGGAGGAGTTGGAGGGCATACAACCGTTGCATTGTATTGGAACGGAGATGCAAAGAAAGATCCTGTAGAGGTATCTGTGTTTTGACCGTTTGAGAACGTTCTACCGTCTACCAAATTGGCTGCAAAACGGATGGAGAATACATCGCCTCCATCTACGTTTGACTCGGATAGAGAAAGAGCACTTAACATTTCTGGAAGAGTGATGCTATAGGAGTATCTTGGAAATCCATATTCTCCAATAGTGAACTCAGAACTGGAAACGGTCCCAACTTGAACCTCGGTAGCACTAAAGTCTGTTCCTCCTTCTTCAATTGTGTTGTCTTTAAAGGAGACGAATACATCCAGGCTTTCTACCAGGGCACCGTCTTCTTCGTCCTGCATTTCTAATTCGACAGCAAAGTAGGAGTCGGATTGCCCAATGGGCAGTTCGTCCGATTCCACATTCACTGTTCTTAGCACAATACCACTTGTGGTATTGGCAAATACTTCGTCAATCACAGCGTCACCATCATCACACGAATTGAATGTGAATCCTACTAGCGCTAGAGCTGCGGCTAAAAGTGATTTATTTATAAATTTCATGATTTTCAATTTTTTTATGTTATTGAGCTTCTGGGAATGCTGGTGATGCCGGATTTGTATCCCAGAAAACCTGTCCTGTCATATCCGTTTTTTGTGTCAAATTCGGATTTGTGATAACCTCGGTTTGAGGGTAAAGGAAGGTTCTTGGGAACGGTCCTGGATTAGCTTCCCAGTTTGGGGCCAAGTTCGTTGGATATCCTGTTTTTCTATAATAGTTGTAGGCCTCGGCCGAACCACCATACAGAGTAACAAAATATTGATCGGCAAAGATGTTCATTTGATCATCTCCAGTAGCTGCTAGGAAATCGGCAATAATTCCATCTATCCAAGTTGTTACGTCTGTTCCTGAAGGCTCAAAACTTAAATCGGCAGTTGGATCCAAAGCAGCAAATGGTTTTACTTTTGCCATGGATTTGGTCAAAGCGGATTCGAAAAAATCAGCCACTACTGCATCAGATTCACCTTTGGCCATGGCGTTATCAGCTCTCCAAAAATCTACATAGGATGAAAGGATGATGGGCTGAATACCGGCTCCTCCACCGCCTTTGCCCAAACCTACTGTTGGATCATAGCTGGGATCATCTTCATCTACAGCAAAATCACTGTCGTCAAATTTACCAGCAGCTGGGTAAACACCGATTGCAGTTCTTGTGAAACCGTCTGGTGGTGTACCTTCGTTGTTACCATGTTGTCTTCCCCAGTAACCATTGGGCAAGCTACAGTACGCCCACTCACTTTCTTGATAGTGAATTGGAGGTACGGCCAAGGAGCACGCCAAGGTTTCTTCGTTGGGGTCAACTCCAGGAGCTCCTGGAGTTTCGGCAACTTGACGATAGAAATAGTAACGCAATCTTGGGTCGTCCACATTTTGCATATACTCCATTAACCAAAGGGCGCGGTAATTGTCAGCGCCGCTTGGCGTGTAATCATCAGCGTAGTTAGGATGACGGGTATCTGGTTGCAATTCACGACTTCCATATTGGAACTGAAAATCTTCCTCGGCCTCATCAATATAATTGTTTCCAGCGATTACAGCATCAAAAGCGGCAGTGTTACCTGTGGTAATATAAGCTTTTAGTCTTAACGAGTTTACTGCTTTGATCCACAAGGAAGAATCACCACCATAGTAGAAGTCTGTAGCTCCAACTGTTCCTGGATTTGTGGCAAACAAACTTTCAGCTTCGTCCAACAACGCCAATGCACTGGCATAAACAGCTGCTCCATCGTCCAATACAGGGGCTGGGAACTGGTCTGGGTCTCCGGCTTCTGAATAAACGGCTGAACCAATATAATCGGTTATTAACATAAGCATGTGGGCCTGAATTGTTTTGCCCACTGCAATATGGAAAGAATAATCCACATCGCTGGTTGCGTCGATGTCTTCTAATCGTTGAACATTGGAAAAGATACCCAAATCATAATCTGTTGAATATACTTCATCATCTCCCCAACCGCTACTGTAGGTTCTTTCCCAGACATCGTCCAGAGTTGAGCCTGGGTAGTTGTTGAAGTAGTTTCTTCCGCTCATGTACTCAATCCTGGTTAATTCACCTCCCAAGATGCTGAAATCATAAATGTTGCCAGCGTAGGCAAGCTGAATAGAATTCAGAAGCAATGCTGGGTCTGCCTGGTCGGCAGCAAGATCGTTAGGACTCACTAGGAGGTCCAGATCGGTTGTCTCACAAGAATTTAATAATCCTGCTAGTAGAAAGACAACGGTTATATATTTACCTATATTTTTCATAATATTTTAGCTATTTTTTATTTAAAACGATGCTTTGACGCTTAAACCGTATTTCCTAGCGCTAGGTCCGTTGATGAAATCGAATCCTTGGGCGTTACCGATTCCCGCACCTTGAACGTTTGGATCAAAGTTGGCGCTATCTGGCGTGTTGTATGCATCATACCAAAGGTTGAATCCTTGGGCGGTAATGGTCAAAGTTCCAAATGGAGTTTTGTCCAAGAACTTTTTCGGGAACGAATAGCCTAAAGAAACTTCTTGCAATCTGATTACGGAAGCATCATAAACTTTCAATTCGGCAGGACCGAACAAAACGTTATCGAAGTAGTAAGACGCATTGTTTGTCTGTTTGTTGTTCACTTCACCTGTACTTTGCAATACACCTGGCAATATGTAAGTGTTCTCTCTGTTCAAAGTTTCGGTAATCAAACCACGACCTAGAAGGGTGGCGATTGTATTTGACATGATGTCGCCACCTTTGGTATGGCTCAATTGGAAACCGAAGCTCCAATTTTTGAAGGACATGGTGTTGATGATGTTCATTATGTAATCTGGGTTTGGATCACCAATTACAGGAACATTTCCATCCAAATCTTGTTCTACAATTACATAATCACCGGCATCGTTCACTAATAGGTTGCCGTCTGCATCTCTACCGACCGCTGTTCCTACCATGGCCCCGAGAGGCTTACCTTCAATTGCAGCGTTACCACCTACAAACAGGGTAGAGCTACCTGCGTAAATGATAATGTCCTGCTCTTGCTCTGTTACTACTGGCTTGTACGTAGAGAAGTTTGCTCTAGTGTTCCAGCTAAATCCATCGGGAGAATCACTTCTGAACCAGTCCACCGAGGCATCAATTTCAATACCGTCACCTTCAATTTTACCAACATTGCTCTGCGTAAAGGTAAATCCTGTAGATGGGGATAATGGTTCACGCACGATCAAGTCGGTAGTTGTACGGTCAAAGTATGTGAAATCCAAAGAAACTCTGCTATTGAAAAATCTTGATTCAAAACCTAATTCGAATTCAGACAATAGCTCAGGCTTCAAATCTGGATTTGCTTTAAAGTTTGCAACTTGGTTTGTGGTAATCTCCCCACCTTCACCAAATACTTGCGTGTTCTGCTCAACAATACCTACAGTAGGGTAAGCCGTTGGGAAAGTAGCGGAAGACCCGATACCTGCTCTCAACTTTAAGAAGTTAAGACCTCCTTGCGACTGCAATTCTGGGAAAGCGGCCGTTGGCAAGAAAGAAATACTTCCACTGGGGTACGTTTTACTATTGTTTTCCGTAATCAAGTTGGATACCCAGTCCGTTCTGGTAGAACCTGTTAAGAACAACATGTTGTCATAATCCAAAGTTACCTGACCCAAAACACCGGCGATGTTTCTTCTTTCGGTATACTGGATAGGTAATTGGTTGGAATAGTTAAAGTGACGTACTACGCCATAAACCAACTGTCCTGTACTTTGAACCCCTTGCTGATCAAACGTGGTAGACCTTGTTGTTGCACCAGCGGTGAAAGTCATACCCAATTTTTCTGAAAGGTCATAGTTACCATTAAGTGCCAAGTAGTGGTCCCAGATGGTATTGTTGTTATCGTATGTGTTCAAGAAACCGAAAATGGCATTGTTGAAAGTAACACCACCTTTATTCGAATATTGAGTGTTTCTTTCGGTATAGAAGTCCATACCTGCTCTATAGGTTAGATCCAAATTGTCGGAAAGTGCGTAGTTGGCAGAAGCATTCCAGAAGAACCTGTTGGTCAACTGGGAATTTTGTGCATTTTTCACAATCCATCTTGGGTTCATGATGTCGTTACCATTTCTATAGTACACACTGGAATTGTCAATGGGATTTTCAAAAGGCAATCCCATCAAGTCAACGTTTCTTGGTGTAAAGAATACAGCACCGAACGTAGAGAAACCTAAACTACCATTACCTCTACTTGCCGCAACTGGAGGGGTGCGGTAGTCAGTTCTGGAATAGTTCATGGCAGCGCTAATGGTAAATTTGTTGGTAAGTTGTGTTCTACCACCAACAGAGATATTAAAACGCTGTAAATCGTTGCCAGGAACAAAACTTTCATCATTCAAGTAACCTAGGTTAACGTTGAATGATGTACTACCATCTTGAGTGCCACCGTTAATGTTGATGGATGTATTGCTTACACCGCCTGGTCTAAAGAAGTTTTCAACGCTATCGTAAGGTCTCCATTCATATCTTGCGTTTTGCAGCTCTGGGAAGGCATCCCTTGTGGCTTGAATCGCAGTTGTTGAATAAGGGTGTGGAAGCGTACCGTTGTCGTCGATAGCAGGTTGATTTCCCCATCCTGCAACTCCACCTCTTTCGAATTTAGGTCCCCAGTTACTGTAGAACCACCCAAAAGATTGGTCGAAACCACCACCGTACTCATCCTGATAATCTGGCAAGGAAGCCATGGCATTGACAAAATAAGATTGGTTTACCGTAATCTCTGTTTTTTTGGCACCACCTTCGCCAGAACCAGCTTTAGTGGTAATTAAGATTACACCATTCTTACCTTGTGTACCATATAGGGTGGCAGCGGCCAAACCTTTAAGTACTTCCACACTGGCAATGTTGTTCGGGTCCAAATCCAAGAACCTGGAAGAACCTGTGTTTCCATCAAGGAAGTTGCCCTGAGCGTTGGTATCGCTACTAAAAGGGACGCCGTCCACTACAAAAAGCGCCTGGTTGCTCCCGCTAAAGGAGCTTAAACCCCGGATTACAACGTTAGTACCAGAACCGGACATACCACCAGCAGCGGTAATGTTTACACCGGAAGCTTTACCGGAAAGCACTCTAGCAACATCACCATCGGCACGCTGTTCCAAGTCCTCTTCGCCAACAGACGAAACCGCATAACCCAAGGCTTTCTTTTCACGCTTGATACCTTGGGCGGTAACAATTACCTCTTCAAGGGCCTGGGTGTCTTCCACCATTTGAACATTGATTACGCTGCTGGCGCCGACAACTTTTGTCGAGGGTCTTTGCCCAATGTAAGTGAAAAGCAATGTTTGCCCCTCACTAGCACTAATAGCGTAATTTCCATCAAAATCTGTTTGGGTACCTGTTGTGGTCCCTTCAACGACAATGTTGACCCCAGGCAGCGGGAGCCCATTGGCATCCGTAACTGTACCTGTAATCGTCTTGTCTTGCGCATAGGATATATGCACAACAAACGCCAATAATAGCGTTAACAATCCATTAAGTTTTGTTCTCATTGTTAAATTATTTGAATTAGCTAATCGCTAAAATCATAATTTCATGTTAATAATCCAAACTAATTTTATAAAATCTTTAAGAGTAGGTCATTAAATGAGATAACTGCAAAATCATTTAAGTTCATTAATAACTCTGTAATTTGAAGGGGGTGTAATTGTTCTTAATGTAAATATTGGTTTTAAGACCCCATAAATGGGAAAGGCCTGGTTTTCAAAAGTTGTTTTTTTAAAGGTTTTACTGGAATTGATATGTTATGATTAGGGGTTAAGGGCAGTGTTAAGAAGGTGTGAATTTTTACTTTGAGTTCCCATACCTTAATATATATACCAATTTTTTTGCTTTTTCTTGGTCTTTTTGATGTGTAGAGTTGTGTTGGTTTTGAATTTTTTTGCTTCTGGTTGAAATTTAATTACTGGGGATTTGAATTATTGGGAATAATTACTACATTTGCAGCCCTCAAAATGAGGGTTATTTAGTTTTTAAAAGAAATTTAATGCCAACAATTTCACAATTAGTACGAAAAGGAAGGGCCACAATTACCAAGAAGAGTAAATCGGCTGCTTTGGATTCGTGTCCTCAAAGAAGAGGGGTTTGTACGCGTGTTTACACCACTACACCTAAAAAACCAAACTCTGCAATGCGTAAAGTTGCAAGGGTAAGGTTGACCAACGGTAAAGAGGTGAACGCATATATCCCCGGTGAAGGTCACAACCTCCAAGAGCACTCGATAGTATTGGTTAGAGGCGGAAGAGTAAAGGATTTGCCTGGTGTGCGATATCATATCGTTCGTGGTGCATTGGATACCGCAGGTGTTGCGGGCAGAACGCAACGACGATCTAAGTATGGTGCAAAGCGTCCTAAAAATTAATCATTTTTAAGAAGAAGAGATGAGAAAAAAACAGGCAAAAAAGAGACCGTTATTACCAGATCCAAAATTTAACGATCAACTTGTTACGCGTTTTGTGAACATGATGATGTGGGACGGTAAAAAATCAGTTGCATTCAAGATTTTTTATGATGCAATTGAAATTGTTGACGAAAAGAACACTGACGAAGAAAAAACGGGATTGGAACTGTGGAAGGATGCCCTTTCAAATGTTATGCCCCACGTAGAAGTTCGTAGTAGAAGAGTGGGTGGTGCAACATTCCAGATTCCAATGCAGATTCGTCCAGATAGAAAAATATCCACTGCCATGAAATGGTTGATCAGCTTTTCAAGAAAGCGTAACGAGAAATCCATGGCGCAGAAATTGGCAGCTGAGATTTTAGCGGCGGCCAAAGAAGAAGGTGCTGCAGTGAAGAAAAGAGTAGATACACATAAGATGGCCGAGGCCAATAAAGCATTCTCGCACTTTAGATTCTAATCAATACAATGGGAAGAGATTTAAAATATACAAGGAATATAGGTATTGCAGCTCACATTGATGCTGGAAAGACAACTACTACAGAACGTATTCTTTTCTATACAGGTGTGAGTCATAAAATTGGTGAAGTGCACGATGGTGCCGCAACCATGGACTGGATGGAGCAAGAGCAAGAGCGTGGTATTACCATTACCTCTGCGGCTACCACTTGTACATGGAAGTTCCCAATGGAGAATGCGAAAGACTTGCCCGATACAAAAGATTATCACTTTAATATAATTGACACTCCCGGACACGTTGACTTTACGGTTGAAGTAAACCGTTCTTTGCGTGTGTTGGACGGATTGGTGTTCTTGTTCAGTGCCGTGGACGGTGTTGAACCACAATCCGAAACCAACTGGAGATTGGCCGATAACTATAAAGTGCCAAGAATCGGGTTTGTTAACAAAATGGATCGTCAAGGTTCCAACTTCTTGAACGTGTGTAAGCAAGTTCGTGAAATGTTGGGTTCCAATGCGGTGCCGATTGTATTGCCAATTGGTGACGAAGCGGATTTTAGAGGTATTGTCGACTTGGCCAAGAACAGAGCTGTTGTATGGCACGAGGATAACTTCGGTTCTACCTTTGATGTTGTTGACATTCCTGAAGAAATGAAGGCTGAAGTTAAGGAATACAGAGCTGCCTTAATCGAAGCTGTTGCAGAATATGATGAAGAGCTGATGGAAAAATTCTTCGAAGATGAAGATTCCATCACCGAAGATGAAGTACACGCCGCTTTACGTGCTGCTGTTATGGACAGAGCTATCATTCCAATGATTTGTGGTTCTTCCTTTAAAAATAAAGGAGTTCAATTTTTGTTGGATGCAGTTTGCCGTTACTTGCCATCACCTTTGGATAAGGATGATATTGTAGGGCTTCATCCTGATACCGGTGAATCAATCACAAGAAAACCAGACCCAAAAGAGCCTTTTGCGGCTCTTGCCTTTAAGATTGCAACCGATCCTTTTGTAGGTCGTTTGGCATTTTTTAGAGCGTATTCTGGTCGTTTGGATGCAGGTTCTTACATTTTGAATAACCGTTCAGGTAAAAAAGAACGTATTTCACGTATCTACCAGATGCACTCCAACAAACAAAACTCTATAGATTATATTGAGGCTGGAGATATTGGTGCTGCCGTTGGATTTAAAGATATCAAGACAGGGGATACAATGTCTGATGAAAAGGCTCCGATCGTATTGGAGAGCATGGACTTCCCTGATCCCGTTATCGGTATCGCAGTAGAGCCAAAAACAAAAGCTGATGTTGATAAATTGGGTATGGCTTTGGCTAAATTGGCCGAAGAGGATCCAACATTCCAGGTAAAAACAGACGAAGCGTCAGGTCAGACCATTATTTCTGGTATGGGTGAACTTCACTTGGATATTATTTGTGATCGTTTAAAGCGTGAGTTTAAGGTAGATGTTAACCAGGGTCAACCTCAGGTAGAGTACAAAGAAGCTATTACCGGAACAGCTGATCACAGAGAAACATATAAAAAGCAGACCGGTGGTCGTGGTAAATTTGCGGATATCGTATTTACTATGGAGCCAGCTGAAGAAGGTAAGTCCGGACTGGAGTTTGTTAACGTGATCAAAGGTGGTAATATTCCTAAGGAATTTATCCCATCCGTCGAGAAAGGATTCAAAGAGGCTATGAAAAATGGTCCTTTGGCAGGATTTGAAATGGATTCCATGAAAATTACCCTTAAAGATGGTTCTTTCCACCCTGTGGATTCCGACCAACTTTCTTTCGAACTTGCTGCAAAATTGGGTTACAAGGTTGCTGCCAAAAAAGCGAAAGCGGTAATTATGGAGCCAATTATGAAGTTGGAGGTACTTACTCCGGAAGAAAACATGGGTGACATTGTTGGTGACTTGAACCGTAGAAGGGGGCAAGTGAACAGCATGTCAGATAGAGCAGGGGCTAAGGTCATTAAAGCTGAAGTGCCACTATCGGAAATGTTTGGTTATGTTACTTCCTTGAGGACATTGTCTTCAGGTAGGGCGACATCCACAATGGAATTTTCACACTATGCAGATACACCTTCCAATATTGCGGAGGAAGTAATCAAAGCAGCAAAAGGAGTAACCGCTTAATTTTTCAGCAAGATGAGTCAAAAAATTAGAATAAAATTGAAATCTTACGATCACAATTTGGTGGACAAATCTGCTGAGAAGATCGTGAAGACAGTAAAAACAACAGGTGCTGTGGTAACTGGACCAATTCCATTGCCAACACGCAAAAAGATATTTACGGTTTTGCGTTCACCCCACGTGAACAAAAAATCGAGAGAGCAGTTCCAATTGAGCTCTTACAAGAGATTATTGGATATTTACAGCTCTTCATCAAAAACCATCGACGCCCTTATGAAGCTTGAGCTTCCTAGTGGTGTGGAGGTTGAGATTAAGGTCTGATAGTGTTTCTGCCCTAGGCGGGAGCAACATGTCCCGAACGACGGTTCGGGAAAAACGGAGAAAGAAAAAAATCTGGGTCAGAACAGAATATTTTCTTGACCCAATTTTTTTGCCAAGAAATTGGCTAGAGTTATAAAAAGTAAATAATTGTTAATTAATTAAATATGTCTGGGTTAATAGGTAAGAAAATCGGTATGACCAGCATTTTCGACGAGAATGGAAAGAACGTTCCATGTACCGTATTGGAAGCTGGGCCATGCGTGGTTACCCAAGTCAGAACCGAAGAGGTCGACGGGTACAGTGCCCTTCAGCTAGGTTTCGATGACAAGGCAGAAAAACGTGCTAACAAGGCCGAAACAGGTCACTACAAAAAAGCAGGTGCTTCTCCAAAAAAGAAAGTCGTTGAGTTCCAAGGGTTTGAAGGTGAATTCAAATTGGGAGACACCGTAGGTGTTGACCTTTTTGTAGAAGGAGAGTTTGTTGATGTCATAGGGACATCAAAAGGAAAAGGATTCCAAGGTGTTGTAAAACGTCATGGTTTCGGTGGAGTTGGTCAAGCGACCCACGGTCAGCACAACAGATTGAGAGCCCCTGGTTCCATAGGTGCTGCATCTTACCCTTCCAAAGTTGTGAAAGGTATGCGAATGGCCGGTAGAATGGGTGGTGAAAGAGTGACAGTTCAAAACTTGAGAGTATTGAAAGTGGTTCCTGAGAAAAATCTTTTGGTAGTTAAAGGATGTGTTCCAGGTCATAAGAATGCTTACGTAACAATTGAGAAGTAATGAAGGTTGCAGTTTTAGATATCAAAGGAAAAGAAACAGGTAGAAAGGTAGACCTTTCTGACGATGTTTTCGCCATAGAGCCTAACGAGCACGCTATTTATTTGGATGTAAAGCAGTACTTGGCCCATCAGAGACAAGGAACGCACAAAGCCAAAGAAAGAGCAGAGATTGCTGGTAGTACCAGAAAGATCAAAAAACAAAAAGGTACTGGTACCGCAAGGGCAGGTAGTATCAAATCACCGATATTTAGAGGTGGTGGTAGAATTTTTGGTCCAAGACCAAAGGACTATACCCAAAAGTTGAACAAGAACATGAAGCGATTGGCCAGAAAATCGGCCTTGAGCTTAAAATCCAAAGAGAAATCTTTAGTGGTGGTGGAAGACTTCAGTTTTGAAGCTCCAAAAACCAAGGACTTTGTTAATTTCTTGTCTTCCTTGGGGATAGAAAATAAAAAGTCCCTTATTGTGTTGGGCGATTCAAATAATAACGTATATTTGTCGTCGCGTAATTTGGAACGCTCCGAGGTTGTAACAGGCTCAGAATTAAATACTTACAAAATTGTTAACGCAACAAGTTTAGTATTGACCGAAAGCGCTTTGGAAAGAATTGAATCGAACCTAAAGAAATAAAAGTATCATGAGTGTGTTGATAAAACCGATAATTACGGAAAAAATGACCGCTGATAGCGAGCTTTTCAATCGCTACGGATTCTTTGTAAATCCAGCTGCTAACAAGTTGGAAATCAAAGAAGCGGTAGAGGCTACTTATGGTGTTTCTGTTGAAAAGGTAAGAACCATGAATTATGGTCCAATGCGTAAGAGTCGTTATACAAAAACCGGAATTCAGCACGGTAAAACAAATGCAATCAAAAAAGCAATTGTTGATGTAGCTGAAGGTGATATTATTGATTTTTACAGTAATCTATAAAGACGAGAAATGTCAGTTAGAAAATTAAAACCGATAACCCCTGGGCAGCGTTTTAGAGTAGTAAACGGATTTGACGCGATTACTACTGATAAGCCGGAGAAAAGCTTGCTTGCTCCGATCAAAAAGACGGGTGGTAGGAACAGTCAAGGAAAAATGACCATGCGCCATAAAGGTGGTGGACATAAAAGAAGATATCGAATCATCGATTTCAAAAGGGACAAGCAGGATGTTGATGCCACTGTGGTGTCAATTCAATATGATCCCAATAGAACTGCATTTATCGCCTTGGTAGAATACAAGGATGGTGAAAAAAGATATGTAGTTGCCCAAAACGGATTGCAGGTAGGTCAGACAATCAAGTCTGGTTCCGGATCTGCTCCTGAAATCGGAAATGCTCTTCCTTTGGGGGAGATTCCATTGGGTACCATTGTGTCTTGCATGGAATTGAGACCGGGTCAAGGTGCTATTATGGCGCGAAGTGCCGGAACTTTTGCCCAGTTGATGGCGAAAGACGGTAAGTTCGTTACCCTGAAATTGCCTTCCGGTGAAACTAGAATGATTTTGGCTACTTGTTTGGCTACTATCGGAGCAGTTTCCAACTCTGACCACCAATTGCTGGTATCCGGTAAAGCGGGTAGAAGCAGATGGTTGGGTAGAAGACCAAGAACTAGACCAGTAGCTATGAACCCTGTTGATCACCCAATGGGTGGTGGTGAAGGTAGAGCTTCAGGAGGTCATCCAAGATCTAGGAACGGTATTCCTGCAAAAGGATACAGAACCCGTTCTAGAACTAAGGACACCAATAAATATATCATAGAACGTAGAAAGAAATAAAAGAAAAGTAAATGGCACGTTCGTTAAAAAAAGGACCATACGTTCATTTTAGTCTGGAAAAGAAAGTCCAGGCCAATATAGAATCAGGTAAAAAATCAGTTATCAAAACGTGGTCTAGAGCCTCTATGATAACGCCAGACTTTGTTGGGCAAACCATCGCGGTACATAACGGTAGACAATTTGTTCCCGTATTTGTAACAGAGAACATGGTGGGTCACAAACTTGGGGAATTTTCACCTACAAGATCTTTTAGAGGTCATGCAGGAGCTAAAAACAAAGGTAAAAAGTAAGTAAGCTATGGGAGTTCGTAAAAGACAAATGGCCGAAAGGTTAAAAGAAGAGAAGAAGCAACTTGCTATTGCAAAGCTTAACAATTGCCCAACTTCCCCGAGAAAAATGCGTTTGGTCGCTGACTTGGTAAGAGGTAAGCAAATTGAGATGGCATTGGCTACCCTAAGGTTCAACCCAAAAGAAGCATCCAGAAAACTGGAAAAGCTATTGCTCTCTGCAATTGCTAACTGGGAAGCTAAAAATGAGGGTGCAGATATCGAGGCAGCTGATCTTTACATCAAGGAAATCCGTGTAGATGGAGGAACCATGTTGAAGAGATTGAGACCAGCTCCACAAGGTAGAGCACATAGAATCAGAAAGCGTTCCAATCATGTTACCATGATTTTGGAGGCCAATAACAACGTTCAAAGCTAGAAGAATAATATGGGACAGAAGACCAATCCAATAGGAAATCGCTTAGGAATTATCAGAGGATGGGAATCCAACTGGTACGGAGGAAATGATTACGGCGATAAACTGGCTGAAGACGATAAGATCAGAAAATACCTATTTGCGCGTTTGGCAAAAGCTAGCGTATCTAGAGTTATTATAGAGAGAACCTTGAAATTGATTACCATTACCATTACCACGTCCAGGCCTGGTATTATTATTGGTAAAGGTGGGCAAGAGGTAGATAAACTTAAGGAAGAGCTTAAGAAAATTACCAACAAAGAGGTTCAGATCAATATTCACGAGATAAAGAGACCTGAGCTTGATGCAAACTTGGTAGCTGCAAGTGTCGCAAGACAGATTGAAAGCAGGATTTCATACAGAAGAGCCATTAAAATGGCCATTGCAGCAGCAATGCGTATGAATGCCGAAGGAATCAAGATTCAGATTTCCGGACGCTTGAACGGGGCCGAGATGGCACGTTCGGAATCTTACAAAGAAGGAAGAATTCCTTTGTCTACTTTCCGTGCAGATGTGGACTATGCCTTACACGAAGCTCACACTACTTATGGTAGATTGGGCGTAAAGGTATGGATCATGAAAGGAGAGGTTTATGGTAAAAGAGATCTTTCCCCATTGGTAGGATTGAGCAAGAGTCAAGGAAAAGGCGGTAAGGATAACAAGAAATCCCGTCGTAGAAAGTAATAAGATAAAGTAAGGTAAAATGTTACAGCCAAAAAGAACAAAATTTCGTAAGGCCCAGAAAGGGCGTATGAAGGGGAACTCACAGAGAGGACACCAGCTTTCCAATGGAATGTTCGGTATCAAGTCCATGGATTCGCACTTCATTACTTCCCGTCAGATAGAGGCTGCACGTATCGCTGCGACAAGATACATGAAAAGACAAGGTCAGTTGTGGATCAAAATATTCCCGGACAAGCCTATCACCAAAAAACCTCTCGAGGTTCGTATGGGTAAAGGTAAAGGTGCTCCAGAATATTGGGTAGCCGTAGTAAAACCTGGTAGAATCATGTTCGAGGTCGGTGGTGTACCAATGGATGTTGCTAAGGAAGCCTTGAGGCTAGCAGCGCAAAAACTACCGGTTAAAACCAAGTTTATTGTGGCTAGGGATTATTCCGCCTAATTTTTAATTGAGAAGAAAGATGAGACAATCAGAAATAAAAGAACTTTCAATTGAAGAGCTAAAGGAGCGATTGGCCGAGTTCAAAAAACAACACGCTGATCTTAAAATGGCGCACGCTGTTACTCCTTTGGAAAATCCTTTACAAATCAGAAAGACTAGAAGGACGGTAGCAAGACTTGCAACTGAATTAACTAAAAGGGAATTACAATAATCGGTTCTGCCTTATGGAAAACAGAAATTTAAGAAAAGAAAGAATAGGCGTTGTTACCAGCAACAAAATGGAGAAATCGATAGTGGTTTCTGAGGTAAAACGAGTGAAGCACCCCATGTACGGGAAATTCGTTCTGAAGACCAAGAAATATGTTGCCCACGACGAGAAGAACGATTGCAACGAAGGTGATACCGTTAAAATAATGGAAACACGACCATTGAGCAAAACAAAATGCTGGAGGTTGGTAGAAATCCTAGAAAGAGCTAAATAATTATGGTACAGCAAGAATCAAGATTAAGAGTTGCGGACAATACCGGTGCAAAAGAAGTTTTGACCATCCGCGTACTAGGAGGAACAAAAAGAAGATACGCATCTTTGGGTGACAAAATCGTTGTTACCGTAAAAGAGGCTACTCCAAACGGTACTGTAAAGAAAGGTTCTGTTTCTACAGCGGTTGTTGTTAGAACCAAGAAAGAAGTGAGAAGACCAGATGGTTCTTATATCCGTTTCGACGACAACGCATGTGTGTTGTTGAACCCAACCGGGGAGATGAGAGGAACTCGTGTATTTGGTCCTGTTGCCAGAGAGTTGAGGGACAGACAATTCATGAAGATTGTTTCATTGGCACCTGAAGTGCTATAAAAGAAATATCAGAGAGATGAAGTTGAAAATAAAAACAGGGGACACGGTAAAAGTCATTGCGGGAGACCACAAAGGCAGCGAAGGCAAAGTGCTTAAAGTAGACCGTGAAAAGAACAAAGCTATCGTAGAAGGCATCAACGAGGTGTCCAAACACGAAAAGCCAAGTGCGAACAACCCTCAAGGAGGCATAACAAAAAAGGAAGCCCCAATACATATTTCCAATCTTTCCTTGATCGATCCAAAATCTGGTGAAGCCACTCGAATAGGATACGAAGTAAGGGATGGAAAGAAAGTAAGGTTTTCCAAAAAATCCAATGAAGTAATTTAGTCATGAGTTACATTCCAAGATTAAAGCAAGAATATAAGGAGCGCGTGATCAAAGCGCTAACTGATGAATTTGGTTACAAAAACGTAATGCAAGTTCCTAAGTTGCAAAAAATAGTGGTTAGCCGTGGAGTCGGAGCTGCTGTTTCCGACAAAAAGTTGATTGATCATGCCGTGGACGAATTGACCAACATTACAGGTCAAAAAGCGGTCGCTACCCTTTCCAAGAAAGACGTTGCTACGTTCAAATTGAGAAAAGGAATGCCGATTGGTGCAAAAGTGACCCTTAGAGGAGAGCGCATGTACGAATTTTTGGATAGATTGATTACCAGTGCCCTTCCCAGGGTACGTGATTTCTCTGGAGTAAAAGCTACAGGGTTCGATGGTAGAGGAAACTACAATTTGGGAGTTACCGAACAAATCATCTTTCCAGAAATCAATATAGACAGAATCAACAGAATCAACGGAATGGACATCACGTTTGTTACTTCTGCTGAAACTGATAAAGAAGCAAAATCATTGTTAACCGAACTGGGAGTACCCTTTAAAAAGAACTAGTATGGCCAAGGAATCAATGAAAGCCCGTGAAAGAAAAAGGGCTAAAATGGTAGAAAAATACGCCGAGAAAAGAAAGGCTCTAAAAGAGGCGGGAGATTATGAGGCTTTGCAGAAGTTGCCAAAGAACGCTTCTCCTGTTCGCATGAGAAACCGTTGCAAGTTGACCGGTAGACCTCGTGGTTACATGAGAACTTTTGGGCTATCCAGGGTAATGTTTAGGGAAATGGCCAATAAGGGTTTGATTCCGGGAGTTAAAAAGGCAAGTTGGTAATTTAGATAAAGAAAAGAAATGCTTACAGATCCAATTTCAGATTATTTGACCAGATTGAGAAATGCCAGCAAGGCAGGTCATAGGGTTGTAGATATCCCCGGTTCCAATCTTAAAAGACAGATTACCAAAATATTGTTCGATCAAGGCTATATTTTGAGCTATAAATTCGAGGAAGATAAAGTACAGGGCAACATAAAAATCGCCCTTAAGTACGATAAATTTACCAAGGAGCCTATCATTAAAAAATTGCAGCGGGTAAGTAAGCCCGGTCTGCGCAAGTATTCGAACTCTAACGATTTGCCTAGAGTATTGAATGGTTTGGGTATCGCTATCGTTTCTACTTCTCATGGAGTAATGACAAGTAAGCAGGCCCAGCAAGAGAAAGTAGGTGGCGAGGTATTGTGCTACGTATATTAATTGAGAAAAGAGAAGAAAAATGTCAAGAATAGGTAACAGTCCAGTTAAAATTCCTGATGGAGTCACTATAGAAGTAAAAGATTCCGTTGTTACTGTAAAAGGTAAATTGGGAGAACTTACCCAAGAGTTTTCAGGGATTGACATTAAAGTCGAGGACCGAAGCGTTGTTTTGGAAAGACCTTCCGATGACAATAAACACAAATCAAAGCATGGGTTATACCGCGCTCTTATCAATAATATGGTAGAAGGTGTGACCAATGGATGGACCAAAGAGTTGGAACTTGTAGGGGTTGGTTACAGAGCTAGCAATCAAGGACAAAAATTGGATTTGGCCCTAGGGTTTTCTCATAACATTGTTCTGGATATCGCTCCCGAAGTAAAAATCGAGACCATCTCGGAAAAAGGGAAAAACCCTATCGTAAAACTAACATCTCACGACAAACAATTGGTGGGTCAGGTAGCCGCTAAAATTAGAGGTTTCCGTAAGCCAGAGCCTTACAAAGGAAAAGGTGTGAAGTTTGTAGGTGAGCAATTAAGAAGAAAAGCAGGTAAATCAGCTTAATAATTAAGACTATGGGATTATCTAAGACTGAAAGAAAATTACGCATCCGAAGAAGAATACGAAAAGTATCCTTCGGAACTGAAGCAAGACCAAGGTTGTCTGTATTCAGAAGCAATAAAGAAATATACGCACAGTTGATTGACGACGATAAAGGTGTAACTTTGGCGGCGGCTTCATCCAGAGACAAGGATGTCGATGCCAAAGGATCTAAATCCGAAGTAGCGACCAACGTGGGTAAGGCCATAGCGGAAAAAGCGCTTAAGCTTGGTTTTGAAGCCGTAGCTTTTGATAGGGGTGGAAACCTATATCACGGAAGAATAAAATCATTGGCCGAAGGAGCTAGGGAAGCAGGACTAAAATTCTAAGAAACTATGTACCAGAATTACAAAAACGTAGAGATAGTAAAGCCAGGTGGACTGGAGTTGAAAGACCGTTTGGTTGGAGTACAACGTGTTACCAAGGTAACAAAAGGTGGTAGAGCCTTTGGTTTTTCGGCAATAGTTGTAGTTGGTGATGAAAACGGAGTTGTCGGACATGGTTTGGGAAAATCCAAAGATGTTGCCACGGCTATCGCCAAAGCTATAGAGGATGCCAAGAAAAACTTGGTGCGTATTCCATTGAACAAAGGAACGCTTCCTCACGAGCAAAAAGGAAAATACGGTGGAGCACGCGTATACATCAAGCCTGCATCTCACGGTACCGGGGTAATCGCCGGTGGAGCCGTAAGAGCCGTATTGGAAGCAGTAGGTGTACAGGATGTATTGTCTAAATCACAAGGATCTTCCAACCCGCACAACGTAGTAAAAGCTACTTTCGATGCATTGTTGCAATTGAGAAGTGCAGATACCGTTGCAAAGCAAAGAGGAGTTTCTTTGGAAAAAGTCTTTAAAGGATAAATAGAGGATAACATGTCAAAGATTAAAGTTACACAAGTAAAGAGCGGCATCAAAAAGCCACAGAACCAAAAAAGAACTTTGGAGGCTCTTGGATTGCACAAAATCGGACAGGTAGTTGAACACGAATCAACTCCTAGTATCCTTGGAATGGTAAATAAGGTAAAACACTTGGTTTCCACAGAGGAAGCTTAAAATATAAAGGCACATGGATTTGAATAATCTAAAACCAGCGGATGGCGCTGTGCACAAAGAAGGAAAACGTGTAGGACGAGGAGAAGGTTCCGGCAAAGGAGGCACTTCTACCCGTGGGCACAAAGGAGCCAAGTCTAGATCTGGATATTCCAAAAAAATTGGTTTTGAAGGTGGTCAGATGCCATTGCAAAGACGTGTACCCAAGTTCGGTTTCACCAACATGAACAGAAAAGAGTACACAGGTATCAATTTGGGCAAACTTCAGGAATTGGTGGACAAAGGTGCTGTGAAAAAAGAAGTTACTTTGGAAACACTTATTGAAAACGGTTTGGCCCACAAAAACGATTTGGTAAAGATTTTGGGCGATGGTGAATTGAAATCATCTCTTAAAGTATCGGTACATAAATTTACTGCTTCCGCAAAAGCTGCCATCGAGTCAGCAGGAGGTGAAGCAATAAGTTTATAAGACATATAGCATGAAGAAATTTATTGAGACCATATCAAATATCTGGAAGATTGATGAACTGAGACAACGTATCATCCTTACATTGGGACTATTATTGGTTTACCGATTTGGAGCTCAAGTTGTTCTTCCTGGTATTGATACTACCCAATTGGCGGAATTATCCTCGCAGACTGAAAACGGTATCTTGGGAATTCTTAATGCTTTTACGGGTGGTGCTTTTGCGAATGCCTCGGTATTCGCTTTGGGTATTATGCCCTACATCTCCGCATCCATTGTGGTACAGTTGATGGGAATTGCAATTCCTTATCTTCAAAAACTACAAAAGGAAGGCGAAAGTGGTAGAAAAACCATCAATCAGATTACCCGTTGGTTAACCATCGGTATCTGTATTGTTCAAGCCCCGGCATATCTGTACGGTCTTGGTGCCTTAGGTGTGCCAGATAGTGCATTTGTTTTGGGTAAAGGTTTGGATTTTATCGTTCCAGCTGTTATCATATTGGTAACAGGATGTGTGTTTGCCATGTGGTTGGGTGAAAAAATCACCGACAAGGGTATCGGAAACGGTATATCCCTATTGATTATGGTGGGAATCATTGCAACATTGCCACAGGCATTTGCGCAAGAATTTGTTTCAAGAACCACCAACAACACAGGAGGAATCATGTTCATGTTGATTGAGGTGATAGTTTGGTTCTTGGTAATCTTGGCCAGTGTTTACCTAACAATGGCAGTTAGACAAATTCCGGTTCAGTACGCAAGAAGAACAGCTTCTGGCGGATACGAAAAGAACGTTATGGGAGCACGTCAGTACATTCCACTTAAGTTGAATGCATCTGGAGTAATGCCCATTATCTTTGCACAGGCTATTATGTTCGCACCAAGTTTAATAGGTAGAACATTTAACGATACAGCTGCAGGTCAGTGGATGGAAGTACAGTTCGCCGATATTTTTGGATTGGCCTACAACATCCTATTTGCAGTATTGATTATAATATTCACATATTTCTATACAGCGATCACCGTGCCCACCAACAAAATGGCAGATGATCTGAAGAGAAGTGGTGGTTTCATCCCGGGCATACGTCCAGGAAAAGAAACAGGAAACTATTTGGACAAGATAATGTCCTTGATCACATTACCTGGTTCCGTCTTTTTGGCAATGTTGGCCGTGTTGCCCGCAGTTGTTGTAAAATTGATGGATGTACAGGCCGGTTGGGCATTGTTTTATGGAGGTACATCACTATTGATTATGGTTGGTGTAGCAATAGATACTGTACAGCAAGTAAACTCTTATTTGTTGAACAGGCATTACGACGGCTTAATGAAAACCGGTAAAAACAGAAAAGTAGCATAATTTATGGCAAAGCAACCAGCAATAGAACAAGATGGGACTATTATTGAAGCATTGTCTAATGCAATGTTCAGGGTAGAATTAGAAAATGGGCACGTGGTAACGGCGCACATTTCCGGGAAAATGCGTATGCACTACATTAAGCTGCTTCCTGGGGATAAAGTAAAGTTGGAGATGAGTCCATACGATTTAACAAAAGCAAGAATTACTTATAGATACTAGTTACATGAAAGTAAGAGCATCAATAAAGAAGAGAAGTGCCGACTGCAAGATTGTTCGCAGAAAGGGCAGATTGTACGTAATCAACAAAAAGAATCCTAGATTTAAACAAAGACAAGGGTAATTATGGCAAGAATTGCAGGGGTAGATATACCTAAACAAAAGCGTGGCGTTATTTCGCTTACCTACATCTTCGGTATAGGTAAAAGTAGGGCGCAAGAAATTTTGGCAGCAGCCCAAGTAAGTGAAGATACCAAAGTTTCGGATTGGACCGATGATGAAATCGGAAAAATCAGGGAAGCTGTTGGAGCTTACACAATTGAAGGTGAACTTCGCTCAGAAACCTCAATGAACATCAAACGTTTGATGGACATTGGTTGTTACCGTGGAATTCGTCACAGATCAGGATTGCCATTAAGAGGTCAACGTACCAAAAATAACTCTAGGACCAGAAAAGGAAAAAGAAAAACAGTTGCCAACAAGAAAAAAGCAACTAAATAATAAGTAGGTAGTATGGCAAAGGCAAGTACTAAAACAGCTAAAAAGCGCAAAGTAGTCGTAGAATCTACCGGAGAGGCGCACGTTGTTGCATCTTTCAACAACATCATTATTTCACTTACCAATAAGAAAGGTGATGTTATTTCATGGTCTTCCGCTGGAAAAATGGGATTCCGAGGCTCTAAAAAGAACACTCCTTACGCTGCCCAGATAGCAGCAGAGGATTGTGCCAAGGTGGCTCACGAAGCAGGATTGAGAAAAGTGAAGGTGTATGTAAAAGGACCAGGTAACGGAAGGGAATCTGCTATCCGTTCCATTCACAACTCGGGTATCGAGGTAACGGAGATTGTAGATGTTACCCCACTTCCACACAATGGTTGTAGACCCCCTAAAAGAAGAAGAGTTTAATAATCACAAATAGATTAATGGCCCCCAAAAAGGGTCTTCACCCGAAGGTGCAGTTAGATTATCGAAGGATAAGCCTTAATTCATAATCGCACTTTCAAACTAAAAGAAGATGGCAAGATATACAGGACCAAAATCAAAGATCGCTAGAAAGTTTGGAGAAGCGATTTTCGGAGACGACAAAGCTTTCGAAAAGAAAAATTACCCTCCAGGACAACACGGTAACAACAGACGCCGTGGTAAAAAGTCAGAATATGCAATCCAGTTGATGGAGAAGCAAAAAGCAAAATATACTTATGGTATATTAGAAAAGCAATTCCGTAATCTTTTTGCTCAAGCCAAAAGAAAAGAAGGTGTTGCTGGTGAAATCTTGCTTCAATTGTGCGAATCCCGCTTGGACAATGTAGTGTACAGAATGGGAATTTCCCCATCAAGAAGAGGAGCCCGTCAATTGGTATCGCACCGTCATATTACCGTAAACGGAGAGGTAGTAAACATTCCGTCCTATTCACTAAAGGCAGGCGATGTTGTTGGTGTTAGGGAAAAATCCAAATCCGTACAATCCATTGTAGACTCGTTGGCTAACAATAGCAGTGTTTACGAATGGATTACATGGAACTCTGAAAAGAAAGAAGGTACATTTGTTGCCGTCCCAGAAAGACTTCAGATCCCTGAGAACATCAAGGAGCAGCTGATTGTCGAATTATACTCTAAATAAGAATTCAACATTAATCCAATTATGGCATTACTTAATTTTCAGAAGCCCGATAAAGTTATAATGATCGATTCAACAGATTTCGAAGGGAAATTTGAATTTCGCCCTTTGGAACCTGGTTATGGATTAACAGTTGGGAATGCGCTGAGAAGGGTATTACTTTCCTCTTTGGAAGGTTTTGCCATCACTTCTGTGCGCATAGATGGAGTTGAACATGAATTTTCTGTTATTTCCGGCGTTGTTGAAGACGTCACCGAAATTATCCTTAACCTTAAACAAGTTAGGTTTAAAAGACAGATTGATGATGTTGAGAGCGAAACTGTCTCTATTTCCGTAAGTGGAAAAGAACAAATGACCGCCGGTGATTTCCAAAAGTTCATTTCGGGATACCAAGTGTTGAACCCAGATTTGGTAATCTGCAACATGGACCCCAAAGTGAGCATCAACATGGAAATCGTAATCGAAAAAGGTCGTGGTTATGTTCCTGCAGAAGAAAACAAAAAATCCAATGCCCCATTGGGAAGCATTGCGGTCGATTCTGTTTACACTCCTGTAAAGAATGTAAAATATAGCATCGAAAACTTTAGGGTAGAACAAAAGACCGATTATGAAAAATTGGTTTTCGAAATCATCACCGATGGTTCCATTCACCCAAAAGATGCCTTGACCGAGGCCGCTAAAGTATTGATTCACCACTTTATGTTGTTCTCCGATGAGCGTATCACCCTTGAGGCTGATGAAATTGCTCAGACCGAGACCTACGATGAAGAATCATTGCACATGCGCCAGTTGTTAAAGACCAAGTTGGTAGACATGGACTTGTCCGTAAGGGCATTGAACTGTCTTAAAGCTGCCGAAGTGGATACTTTGGGAGATTTGGTTTCCTTCAACAAAAACGATTTGATGAAGTTCAGAAACTTCGGAAAAAAATCATTGACCGAATTGGAAGAATTGGTCATCAACAAAGGCCTACAATTTGGTATGGACCTTTCCAAATACAAATTAGATAAAGATTAATAATCATATTTTGCTCTCCTGATTGATTGGGATTTGGTAGCAAGATGATAACTTAGAACAATGAGACACGGAAAGAAGTTTAATCACTTAGGTAGAACAGCCGCCCACAGAAAGGCCATGTTGGCCAATATGGGAAGTTCCCTAATAGAGCATAAAAGAATCAACACCACGGTTGCAAAAGCCAAGGCGTTGAAACAGTTTATAGAGCCTTTGATCACTAAAGCAAAAACCGAAAACAACCAGACTACCGAAAAAGGTACGCACAACAGAAGGGTTGTTTTCAGCAACTTGAGAAGTAAAGAGGCCGTAACAGAATTGTTCAGCACCGTTGCTGAGAAAGTAGGTGACAGACCAGGAGGTTACACAAGAATCATTAAATTGGGTAACCGTTTGGGAGATAACGCTGATATGGCAATGATCGAGCTGGTGGATTTCAACGAGCTTTACAACGCAGGCAAGCCGAAGAAGAAATCAACCAGAAGAAGTAGAAGAGGCGGCGGAGGTGCTAAAAAAGCTGAAACACCTGCTCCAGCGCCAGCAGCAGAAACTAAAACTGACGATTCTGAAGAATAAGAAGAATGTTATTAACTATTATATTTTAGGAAAAAGGATAAGTGAAAACTTATCCTTTTTTTATGTTTTTTTATCTTAACTGAAACTAGAGCACGAAATGAAGTATCACACAAAGAAAAAAGCGTTGATTTTGTTGGCTGACGGAACCATATTTTATGGCAAGGCCGTTGGAGGAAGAGAAGGCACCGCGGTAGGGGAAGTATGTTTCAATACCGGGATGACAGGTTACCAAGAGATTTTTACCGACCCATCTTATTATGGGCAGTTAATGGTGACCACCAATGCACACATTGGTAATTATGGTGCCCACGAAGATGAAGTGGAATCTGATTCTGTAAAGATTGCAGGTCTCATCTGTAAAAATTTCAGTTACGAATATTCGAGGCCGGATGCCAAAATGAGTCTTTTGGAATTCTTGGACAAGAACAACCTATTGGCCATTTCCGATGTGGACACCCGTGCTTTGGTGAGCTACATAAGGGATAATGGAGCCATGAATGCATTGATCTCCACAAAAGTGGACGACATTGATGCCCTAAAAAAAGAGTTGAGCCAAGTGCCGAGTATGGAGGGCTTGGAACTATCATCCAAAGTGTCCACCAACGAGCCCTATTTCTACGGAGATGAAAATGCTGAATACAAAATATCCGCTTTGGATATCGGAATCAAAAAGAACATTTTGAGAAGCTTGGCAAAGCGAGGAGCCTACATCAAAGTATTCCCGTACAATACTTCTTACAGCGAAATGAAGGAATGGAACCCGGACGGATATTTTATTTCCAATGGACCTGGTGACCCAGAACCTCTGACGGATGCCGTGGCAGCCACCAAAGAAATGATTGCTTCCAACAAACCATTGTTCGGGATTTGTTTGGGACACCAAGTATTGGCCTTGGCCAATGGCGTTTCCACCTATAAAATGCACAATGGGCACAGAGGAATCAACCACCCTATCCTAAACTTGGTCACAGGGAAAGGGGAAATCACCTCACAAAACCACGGATTCTCGGTAAATAGGGAAGAAACAGAAGCCAATGCCGAGTTGGAAATCACCCACACCCATTTGAACGATCAAACGGTGGCAGGTATCAAAATGAAGAACAAGGATGTATTCTCGGTACAATACCACCCAGAAGCAAGTCCAGGTCCACACGATGCGGATTATCTGTTCGACCAGTTCTTTGATTTGATCAAGGCTAGGAAAAACTAAGAGCCTGTTTAGGAATTTGTGATTGGAATTGGTATAAGCCATTTTTTCGCAGTTTGAGGCGTAATTTTTAAGCATAGCCGTGGTTACGGTTCAAGATTATAACGAAAAAATGCGGAAAAAGGGACATAGGAAAACAATTGACAAATTTCTAAACAGTTTCTAAAACGTTATAGTTTTGTTTTTAAGCAATTAAGTGCGTTTTGTGTGTAATATCATGGAGTTAAAAACGCCACCTTTTGTATCTTAGCCCAAATAATCACAACTATAAAACATTGAATTAAAATGAGCATCATTATCAACATTCATGCAAGACAGATATTGGATTCCAGAGGAAATCCAACAGTAGAAGTAGATGTAGTAACCGAAAATGGAATTATGGGGAGGGCAGCAGTCCCTTCTGGAGCCTCTACTGGAGAGCATGAAGCCGTTGAGTTGCGAGATGGTGGCGATTCCTTTATGGGCAAAGGAGTTGGCAAAGCCGTGAACAACGTAAATACCATTATTGCAGAGGAATTGATCGGAACTTCTGTTTTTGAGCAGAATTATATAGACCAAGCCATGATCGAATTGGATGGTACCCCGAACAAATCAAAATTGGGTGCCAATGCCATATTGGGTGTCTCCTTGGCAGTAGCAAAAGCAGCGGCCAACGAGTTGGGAATGCCCATGTATCGTTACGTAGGTGGTGTTAGTGCCAACACGCTTCCAGTACCAATGATGAACATAATCAATGGAGGTTCGCACTCCGATGCACCCATTGCATTCCAAGAGTTTATGGTAATGCCGGTAAAGGCAAAGGACTTTAGCCATGCCATGCAAATGGGAACGGAGATTTTCCACAACCTTAAAAAAGTACTGCATGACCGTGGTTTGAGTACTGCTGTAGGTGATGAGGGTGGATTTGCACCAACTTTGGAAGGTGGTACCGAAGATGCTTTGGATACCATTGGAAAAGCTGTTGAAAAAGCAGGCTACAAATTAGGTGACGATATAATGATCGCATTGGATTGTGCTGCCGCTGAGTTCTATGTTGACGGTGCTTACGATTATACAAAATTCGAAGGTAGCAAGGGGGTGGTCAGGACTTCTGAGGAGCAAGCACAGTATCTTGCCGACCTTTGTGATAAATATCCAATCATTTCCATTGAGGATGGAATGGATGAAAACGATTGGGACGGTTGGAAAGTACTGACCGAAAAAATCGGTAACAAGGTACAATTGGTTGGGGATGACTTGTTCGTAACGAATGTAGAACGTTTATCCCGTGGTATCGAAAATGGCATCGCCAATTCCATTTTGATCAAGGTGAACCAAATCGGCACATTAACAGAGACCATCGCTGCCGTAAACATGGCTAAAAATGCAGGTTATACTTCTGTAATGTCTCACAGATCCGGTGAAACTGAAGACAATACCATCGCCGATTTGGCAGTGGCATTGAACACAGGTCAAATTAAGACCGGTTCAGCTTCTAGGAGTGACCGTATGGCCAAGTACAATCAATTGTTGAGAATTGAGGAAGAGTTGGGAGACATTGCTTACTATCCTCAGGAAAAAGCCTTCAAGGTAAAATAAGCATAATAATTATTTAGCATACAAAAAGCCTTTCCCATTTGGGAAAGGCTTTTTTTTGTTTCAATAACAAAGTTTGGTTAACTTAATGGTTCACTAAACTACCTTAAAATTCTCCTGCATGAATAACTTTCTTTTTGTTGCCGCCGAAAACGATGCTTTGGAAAATTGTAAAGCAGGCGGTATGGGCGACGTGGTTCGCGATGTGCCCAGACAAATTTCGGACCGGGGAGACAAGGTTCACGTAGTGGTGCCAGCTTATTCAAGGCTTCATAAAGGGGGATTGCCCAGAACCACGTTAAACTTTACGCTGCGGGGTATAAAAACCACTGCGGAATTGTATGAAGTACAGCCCAAAAAGGAGTTTCCAAATATTTTCCACTATGTACTGCATCATCCAGAGATAGAGGCTGGAGATATTGCACACATTTATCATAATGACCCAGAAGAACCATTCTATACCGATGCCATTAAGTTTGTTATATTTTGTACAGCAGTGGCAGAAGCCATAAAACAGGGAGCGTTTGGAGATTTGGATATAGTGCATCTGCACGACTGGCACTCCAGTTTGTTATTGTTTTTAAGGGAGTATCACCCCGAGTACACCAACCTAAAAGATATCAGGACGGTATACAGCATTCATAATTTGGCCATTCAAGGAATACGCCCTTTTGATGGAAACTATTCATCCGTAAAAAACTGGTTTCCCAACCTGCCCTTGGATTATCAAAAATTGATGGACTATAGGTATCAGGACTGTATCAACCTAATGGCGGTAGGTATCCGTTTTGCCGATGCCGTACACACCGTTTCACCTTCTTATAAAGAAGATGTGCTGCTGCCAAGTTCGCCCCCTGAATTTATTGGAGGTGAGGGATTGGAAAAGGATTTGCAAAAAGCAGACCAAGAAGGACGGTTGTTCGGTATTTTAAATGGATGTAACTACAAAAATATCAATAAAGAGAAGAAGGGTAATATTTACCGAAATACGGTCAAAGCATTGTTCGGATGGCTACAGCAAGAGGATAAAAAATACAAAGCTGATTTTTTAGCGCACACAGGAGAAAAAATTATGGCATTTGTGGATGAACGACCAAAATTCATTGCATCCAGCGTAGCACGTTTAACGGAGCAAAAGTTTTATTTTTTTATGCGTTCGCCCGAGGCATTCGTGGAAATCCTGAAACACTTGGAGAAGGTGGATGGAATATTTATGCTATTGGGAACAGGTGCTCCGGAGTATGAGGAACTTTTTAGAAAGTTGAGCTACGAGCACAAGAACTTTATTTTTACGAACGGTCAATCCGAAAAACTCATCGATTCCATGTATTTGGAATCCGACCTATATTTTATGCCCAGCCTTTTTGAACCCTGCGGCATCAGCCAAATGTTGGCCATGCGAAACGGAAATCCTTGTTTGGTGCACCACACAGGAGGGTTAAAGGATACGGTGGACCATATGATAACTGGTTTTGCCTTTGACGGAGACAGTTACGATGAAAAAATAAAAAACATGTTGGGAGCTTTGGACATGGCTCTGGATGTGTTTGAAAATGATAAGCCGACCTGGAAAAAAATACAGGCCGCCGCAAGAAAAAAACGTTTCACATGGGAGAAATCCGTTGATCAATATTACAAACTACTTTACAAGTTGGATTAAGCAAATTTTCTATATCGTTTTCACGTTAATATCAACACAAATAGCGGTTGGAAATTGTTAATGGTTGCGCTTTTTCGTATTTTCCGCTTTCTATTTTTACTAATCTATTAAAATATAAAATGTCGGATAAAGCTATACTCGAATATGGGGGAGAAAGATATGAATTCCCCGTTATCAAAGGTACTGAAGATGAATTGGCCATAGATATTAAAACCTTGAGGGCCTCAACAGGAATGGTGACTATAGATCCCGGTTACAAAAATACTGGATCGTGTGAAAGTGCTATTACCTTCCTAAACGGTGAGAAAGGAATCTTGAGGTATCGGGGGTATTCAATTGAAGATTTAGCCGAGAAAGCCGACTTTTTAGAAGTAGCCTATCTTTTGATTTTTGGTGAATTGCCAAACAAAGAGCAGCTGGAAAAATTCCATAGCGATATTAAAGAAGAGTCGCAAGTGGATGAGGAAATGAAGAAGATTTTGGACGGTTTTCCAAAATCGGCACACCCAATGGGAGTGTTGTCTTCATTAACCAGTGCATTGGTGGCCTTTAACCCATCTTGTGTAGATGTGTCATCCGAATCGGCCATGTACAACTCCATTGTTCGTATATTGGCAAAGTTCCCAGTATTGGTGGCTTGGACCATGCGTAAGAAAAAAGGTCTTCCTTTGGATTATGGCGATGATAGCCTCGGTTATGTCGAGAACATACATAAGATGATGTTCAAAAGACCTAACCAAGAGTATAAGAGAGATAGGATTGCTATTGATGCCTTGGACAAATTATTGATTCTACATGCAGATCACGAACAAAACTGCTCTACATCAACCGTACGTATTGTGGGTTCTTCGCATGCCGGGCTTTTTGCTTCCCTTTCTGCAGGTATTTCTGCACTTTGGGGACCACTGCACGGCGGTGCCAACCAAGCAGTGTTGGAAATGCTCGAAGCAATTGAAGCCGACGGAGGTGATACAAAAAAATATATGGCCAAAGCCAAGGATAAGAATGATCCATTCAGATTAATGGGCTTTGGACACCGTGTGTACAAAAACTTTGATCCAAGGGCTAAGATCATTAAAAAATCAGCTGACGAAGTATTGGGCAACTTAGGCATTGAAGACCCTATTTTGGACATTGCCAAAGGATTGGAAAAAGAAGCTTTGGAAGACAGCTACTTTGTAGATAGAAAACTATACCCCAATGTGGATTTCTACTCAGGAATTATCTATCGCGCTTTGGGCATACCCACAGAAATGTTTACCGTAATGTTCGCTCTCGGTAGATTGCCCGGATGGATTGCGCAATGGAGAGAAATGAGACTTAGAAAAGAACCTATTGGAAGACCAAGACAAGTCTATATCGGGGAAAACCTCAGAAGCTTTGTTCCGTTGGAAAAAAGATAAGATTTGGGACGAAAAGAATTAAAAAGGGGCGAATCTCGCCCCTTTTTTATGGGGGAACTATAGTATGGTTACGCTATTTTGATTTAAATCCTTGTCTTTGTCATAGCATATCCACATAATGCCACTAAAGTAATGTTTCTGTATTTCAGAGGTATTGTCGTTTTCCATGGAACTTTTCGCCTTTTGAAATGTTTGATGTATAAAATCATGTGCGTCCACAGTACTTAAATTCTTTAAAGTAGACTCTAAAGATTTACGGTATTTGTTAATGGATTGGTTTACCTTCATAATATTCCAATCCACATCTTGGTCGGCATCCTGATTTATAGATAGATAACCTTCAGGAAAATCACTCTCTGTGATACAATCATCATATTTTACAGCGTAAACAGATTCCATCTGTTCTTTGGAATTAAAATTAATATCTTCCATTTTTTGAAACGCATTCATACCGCTCAATGTAATAAACACTGAGGCTAGCAGAACCGATGTAAGTAGCAATCTTTTCATTTGTAAGAAAAATCTTATTGCAAATGTAATGATTAATATGAACAAAAACCTGATCAAAGTCAGTTTCTTAAATTTTATTTTTCATTTTAATCATTTGATATACAAATCATTGATTTAAAATTATATTCCTTTGTTCTTATAATGGAAAACCTTAAATAAAGTAGGTAATTTTATTATTTAACAAAGGGGAAATTGAAGTAAAACACTAGATTTGTCACCGTATTCTAAGGATTATCCTTATCACTTTCAACGGCCGGTTTTTTTGGCCATTAATGAATCGTGTATGATTGAATTGAACATTGTTGATGAGACCAGTAAATTAAAAGCTGTTATTTTGGGAACGGCCCAAAGTAGTGGACCTATACCTACTATTGATGAGGCTTACGACCCTAAATCCATAGAGCATATTAAGGCGGGCACTTATCCCAAAGAAGCGGATATGGTTAAAGAAATGGAAGGCTTTGCCCAAGTGTTCCATAAATATGGGGTGGATGTCTATAGACCGGAAGTGCTTAAGGATTGCAACCAGATCTTCGCAAGAGATATTGCCTTTGTTATAGAGGATAAAATGTTTCATGCCAATATTTTGCCCGATAGGGAGCGTGAGTTTGTGGCCATTCATAATGTATTGGACAAAATAGACCCCAAAAAGATAGTTCGCCCACCAGAAGAAGCACATATAGAAGGGGGCGATGTAATGCCCTGGAACGACCATATTTTTATCGGAACCTATTCGGGTGCAGACTACGCAAGTTATATTACGGCACGGACCAATAGGGAAGCAGTGGAATTTATTAGAGGTATGTTTCCCCATAAAACGGTAAAATCCTTCGAACTCAGAAAATCCAATACCGACCCCAAGGAGAATGCACTACATTTGGATTGTTGTTTTCAACCCGTGGGCAAGGATAAAGCCATTTTGCATAAAAATGGATTCTTGGTAGAGGAGGAATACCAATATTTGGTAGATTTCTTTGGATCGGAGAATATTTTTGAGATCGATAAAGAAGAAATGTACCAAATGTTCAGTAATGTTTTTTCCATATCGCCCGAGGTGGTAGTGTCGGAAAAGAGTTTTACCCGACTTAACAATTGGCTTCGAGACCAAGGATTCACCGTTGAGGAGATTTCCTATGCCGAAATCGCCAAACAAGAAGGCCTGTTGCGCTGTAGCACCATGCCTTTGATCAGAGCATGATTTTTTAACCCAACTTTCCTGCTGCCACAGGTATAGCCAAAACAGTCAAAATATTGAGAAAGCAGATTACAAACACCATTCTTATGGTGCGTCCCGTAAACTTTAGGATGAACGAGCAAACCGCTGTTAATAATTATTTTCAGGAAGACCCGCATCTTAAAAATGTCGAAATCAATAAAAAAGCGCAACAAGAGTTCGACCAGTTTGTAAAGGTTCTTCGGGAGCATGGTGTTAACGTGATTACCATTAACGATGATATGGAGCGCGATACACCGGATTCCATTTTTCCGAACAACTGGGTTTCTTTTCACGAGAGCGGAACCGTTTGTGTGTACCCCATGTTTGCCGAAAATCGCAAAAAGGAACGTAGGGAGGATGTTTTTGAATTGTTGGAGGAAAACGGTTTTGTCATCAACAATATTATGGATTATACAGCTGCTGAGGATGAGGGAGTATTTCTGGAAGGAACCGGTAGTATCCTCAAAGATAGAGTCAATAAAAAAGCGTATTGTGCTCTTTCCGAACGCGCCCATGAAGAGCTTTTTATAGAATTTTGCGAGGATTTTGATTGTTTTCCTGTGATTTTTCATGCCAACCAAACGGTAGAGGGTGAACGATTGCCCATTTATCACACTAATGTGATGATGGCCATGGCCGAAACCTTTGCTGTGATTTGCCTAGACTCCATTGATGATAAAAAAGAACGAAAGAATGTGGTCGAGCATATTAAGATGGACGGTAAGGAAGTTATCAGAATCACCGAGGAACAAATGTGCCACTTTGCCGGTAATATGCTGCAAGTTGTAGGTGCGGACGACCAACGTTACATGGTGATGAGCACCCAAGCTTACAATAGCCTTACTCAAGAACAAATCATGAACATTGAAAAACATTGTCCAATCATCCATAGTCCTTTGGATACCATTGAGACTTGTGGGGGCGGTAGTGCTCGTTGTATGATGGCGGAAGTATTTTTGCCGAAGGCATAATTGTCCCCTTGAGGGGACCTGAGGGGTGTTGTCGGAATATGTTTTTTGACACGAATTGCACGGATTTTCTCGAAGTATTAAATTGTCATTTCGAACGGATGTGAGAAATCTAGAAATAGTGGGGATTTCTCAATCGCTGCTTTGCACCTCATTCCCTCAACCCAACTACAATACCCCTAAGCGTAGCAACAACTTGTTGCACCTCCTTACGGTCAAACGTATCCTCTTCCAAATAAAACAGCATTTCTACGGCCAAATCTAAAACTTTGGCCAGTTCTTCAGGAAAACCGTCCATTGCGATAAATATTCTTCTATGTCCATCCTTACCTTTAGGCAAGCAAGTAACAATAGTTTGGAAAACGGTTTAATGTCATAAATGACAAGTTGTAAGCAATGGAAGTCCCTTTATCCCAAATTTGTAATTTGGAAACTCAGAACTCTTAACCCAAAACTCATAACTAATCTTCCTCCTCGGCCGTAAACCCACGAATGGCCTGGTTGGGCTCCATAATGGTGTAGCCTTTCCAAAACTCCGGGTCGTAGCGTGGCATATAGGTAGCCTTCACCGTTTTGTCCACTTTAAAGGACTTGAACTCGCTTTCGGCAATGTTATCTTGGTTGAAGACCACGAGTTCCCATTTGGCAGTAATGTTCATCTGGAAATCAATGTTCAGTTTCAATTCGTTCTGTTTGCGACGGCCCTTTACATGTTTGTTCTTTTCTACCACTTTTAAGGGCCGGTCCACCCCAAAGAATTTACCATCGGCCAATTCCATAAACTGAAGGTCGTACTTGCCATTGGGCAGTTTGGCAAATCGCATGGTGCCCTTGTACATCGTTTCGCGATAGGTGATGCCCAGCAACCTAAAATTACGCAGGCGTTGGGTATTGGTAAAGTCCAACCGCATTACGGCAAAGTCTTCAATGTTGATGTAGAGCCGGCCTTTAAAATCGGCACTGCTTCGCTTGGGCCAAAAGTCGACCACATACACCCCTGCATCGCCAATATCGGCATAGCCCGCCAGTTTAAACTCGTAACGGCGGTTTTTGTCCACCAAATCCAATTTGGTATCATCTTTATAGTACAGTTGGCTCAATAGTTCCTTGAACTGCCAACGTTGGCTATCGGTTAAGCCGGAAACACTATCTTTTTTTACTTGGGCTTTCAGTTTTTTTGCCTGGTCCATCCGTTCGTCGTCCATAGTGTCCAGAATGGAATCCACCTGTATCTTTTCACTAAAAATCCCCGATTTTATCTTTAGATAAGAACCCGGCTTTACGTTCGCCGTAAAAATGTCCTCCATGTGTTCCGCCAAATCTTCAAAAGAGCTCACATCGCGTTTATCGTACAGGTCGGCGGCTTTTATAATATTGAGCTTGTAATCGGTGTCGTTTTTGTAGAAGTCGCCAAAACTCTCGGTGTAGTGCGATGCATTTTTAGGGATAGATCGGGCAATGCTGTCCATCAATTCCTTGTTGAGTTCTTTGATGGATGATTTTTCAAATCCAAAATCTACCTTGTGCATATTGGCCAATTCCGACTTCCTAAGGAAAAATCGTTGTTTTATGGGGGCTTTGTTCACGTTTTGGGGTATGTTTTCTATCATTTTTTCAATGATGTCGTCCACTTCCAGTTCCTTGTCAAAAACATAAACTCCGCTCAGTTCAATGGCCTTGGCATTTAAAGTAACCAAGCTGTCCTGCATCTGTTCCAGCGTGAAGCCTTTTTTCTCATAGCCCATGGAAGTCACATAAATGGAGTCGGGCAGGGCGGTACCTTCTTCCAACACAAAACTGAAACGGCCTTCATCATTAGTGATTACTCCTTGGTGCTCCCCATATTGTATGGTGGCATAGGGAATTCCTTTTTGGGTCTTGGCATCCACCAAACGGGAACTTATGGTTTGTGACACCAACGGGAATGCGGTCAAAAGCAAGAAATAAGTAAGGAGAAAAGCTTTTTTAACGGACATAGTTTTATGTATGATTATATTAGTTAAGACTCCTTTTGGGGAGGAAAGGTTGCCTGTTGTTTAGACGAACGTTGGGGAAATTTGTGACAAAGTGCAAAGAAAAACGGAATCGCGATGCGGCTTAATAGTATTTTAACAGCTTAGGAGTTAGGGTGATTGTCATTTCGAGCGCTCCCGATAATTATCGGGACGTGAAATATGAGAATAGTGAAGACTTCTCAATCTATGCATTGCAGCTCATTTCGAAATGACAATATCTCATAGGGTTGGATGAGATTCCGTGTCAAGCACGGAATGACATCTTAACTTTTAACTGGATGATTATCGAGATTTTGCAATATTCCGGATCATATTCCCAAAAATAAAAAGGTGGAAGGGCAGCACGGAATACCAGTACAATCGTCCCAATAAGCCTTTGGGACGAAAGGTTGCGGTTTGATAAAGTACTCCGTCCTTAATCTTAAACTCGAGCCAAGCCTCACCCGGAGTTCGCATTTCGGCAAAAAGAAGCAGACGTTTATTTTTTTTATCGGCCAAAAGCACACGCCAAAAGTCCAATGCATCTCCTGGAAATAGTCTGTAGGGATGGGTGCGCCCGCGCCGGAGTCCTGGTCCACCTACCAATTTATCCAAAAACCCACGGATTTTCCACAGCCAGTTGCCATAATACCACCCGGTTTCGCCGCCAATACGCCAAATATTATTCAAAACGGCATCTTCATCTTTAATACGGATGGATTTTTTATCCTGAAGCACACCATATTTGGGTACTTGGATATATTCGTTGAGGTCTTCTTTGATTTGTCCGCTGGCAATGCTGTCCTTCCAACTGCTTATTACGAGGTTTTGCTCAATTTTTTTGAAAGCCAAATCTATGGCCTCTTCGTAAGTATGGGTTTCAATCCCCAGCATTTCTTGTAACCGATTGTCTTGGGCCACTACTTCCATTTTCATGCTATCCACCAGGTTCATAGCTAACTTGTACGAAGTTGAGGTAACAAAATAAAGCCAGTATGAAGATAGCTTGGGTGTCATCACGGGAACGGTAAAAATCCAGTTTTTAAAACCACGGACCTTCGCATAACCGTGCAACATATCCTTGTACGTGAGAATGTCTGGCCCACCAATATCAAAAGATTGGTCGTAAGTGTCCTTGTTTCCCAGAACTTCGGTTAGGAACTGAATCACATCCCGAATGGCGATGGGCTGTGTTTTGGTAAGCACCCATTTTGGCGTAATCATAATGGGCAGTTTTTCGCAGAGATCACGGATTATTTCAAATGAAGAGCTACCAGAACCTACAATGATCCCCGCACGAAGCACCGTAACATGAAAAGGGCCTTTGTAAAGAATTTCTTCCACATTTTTTCTGGAGCTTAAGTGTTTGGATAGTTTTTTATCGTTAACAATACCGCTGAGATAAATTACCTGTTTGCATTGGGTATTCTCCAAAATGGCATTGAAGTTTTTGGCTGCTTGTGCCTCCTTTTCATCAAAATCTGTGACCGAAGAGGTCATCGAATGTATCAGGTAGTAGGCGGCATCAATATCTGTGGGAGCTTTTTGCTTTTTGGGGTCGTCCAAAAAATCAATTTCCACAACGGCGATTTTGGAGCGGGTCTTGGTATCGACCGATAATCTTTTTTCATCACGAACAGCACAGACGACCTGGTGGCCCATATCCAAAAGTTTGGGCAATAAACGCATCCCAATGTAGCCATTGGCTCCAGTCAACAATATTTTCATAAATCTTCAAGGTTGGTGGGTAGATTGTCCGCTCGATGATCCAATAATTTCTGAAAAAATCGTTGGATGGCCTTGGTGTCCGAACGTACTTTAATAAAATAGTGGTCCATATAAATGGAGTAAATACCAATGTCACCTTTATGAACATTCAATTTGTAATAGGGAATGATCAGACCATAGGTCTCCAAGCGGGAACGGAACCGAACAATAATACCATTGGGACGGATTTCAACATTGCAGGTGTTGGTGCTGCTGTCCAAAATAAGCAGATTGTAGATGTCGATACTGGCTTCGGTAATATATAATTTTGGTGAACCGATACCGCCCATGGAAAAACGCTCTTTTATGGGGAGGGGTTTGCCCACGGCTTCGTCAATTTTTTTGGTGATTTTTTTATCGTTGTAGGATACGTTCAATAGCATATCTAAAAATAGTCAAATTAAGACCGACCATTTGATAATGGTGTGGGAAAAGCCCAAAAAATCCGTAGTTTTGCGCCCTGAAAAGCCTTTTAGATGAGTTTGCAAAACGATTTGACCCAAAAAGTGATCGAAGCGGTAAAACAACTGTACCAAGTTGACCTGCCCACGGTGGAATTTCAACCTACCCGAAAGGATTTTGAAGGAGACATTACCGTTGTGGTGTTTCCCATGTTGCGTTATGTAAAGGGAAATCCTGCCGCGATTGGGGGGCAGATTGGGGAATATTTAGAGGAGCATGTTGATGAAGTATCCAAATGCAATGTGGTACAAGGCTTTTTGAATATTGTTATTGAAGACAGCTATTACCTCAATTTCTTCAACAGCATCAAGGAAGAGACCGATTTTGGTTATGTGAAATCACAGTCCGATGATGCGATCATGGTGGAATATTCTTCTCCCAATACCAACAAGCCTTTGCACTTGGGGCATATCCGAAACAATCTTTTGGGCTATTCCGTGGCCGAAATTTTGAAGGCTTCGGGCAAAAAAGTGTACAAAACGCAGATTATTAATGATCGTGGAATCCATATCTGCAAGAGCATGTTGGCCTGGCTAAAATTTGGCGAAGGAGAAACGCCTGAATCTTCTGGATTGAAAGGGGATCACTTGGTCGGGAAATACTATGTAGCTTTTGATAAAGTGTACAAAGAGCAGATTTCCGAGTTGATAGAGTCAGGAACTCCAAAGGATAAAGCGGAGAAAGAAGCTTCAATTTTGTTAGAAGCCCAAGAAATGCTCAGAAAGTGGGAAGCTGGTGATGAAGAAGTAGTGGCGCTATGGAAAAAAATGAACGGTTGGGTGTACGATGGTTTTGATACCACCTACAAAAATCTAGGTGTTGATTTTGATACGTTGTACTACGAGAGCGATACCTATTTATTGGGTCGCGATGTGGTAAAAGATGGTTTGGAACGAGGCGTTTTCTTCAAAAAAGATGATGGTAGTGTTTGGATCGACCTTACCGAGGAAGGGCTGGATGAAAAAATAGTTCTTCGTTCCGATGGAACCGCGGTGTATATGACGCAAGATATTGGTACGGCGATACAACGGGTAACCGATTTTCCAGATATCAACGGAATGGTGTATACCGTAGGGAACGAGCAGGATTATCATTTTAAGGTGTTGTTCCTTATCCTGAAAAAATTGGGATACTCGTGGGCAGAGCAATTGTACCACTTAAGCTATGGTATGGTAGACCTGCCCAGCGGAAAAATGAAGAGTAGGGAAGGTACCGTAGTGGATGCGGACGACCTGATTAAAAACATGGAAGATACCGCAGCGTCCATTTCGCAAGAATTGGGCAAGTTGGACGGCTATTCCGAAGAAGAAAAAAGGCAATTGTACCGAACCATTGGTTTGGGTGCCTTGAAATATTACATCTTAAAAGTGGACCCCAAGAAGCGCATCTTGTTCAACCCTGAAGAGTCGGTAGATTTCCAAGGGAACACAGGGCCGTTTATCCAGTATACTTATGCTAGGATCCAGTCTATTTTGCGCAAGGCGGATTTCAATGTCTCGACTGCGCTCGACATGACAATGGACTTGCACGAAAAGGAGAAGGAGTTGTTGAAGCAAATCCAATTGTTTCCTGAAACGGTGCAGTTGGCGGCGGAAAACTTTAGTCCTGCCTTGATCGCCAACTATACTTATGATTTGGTTAAGGAGTTCAACTCGTTCTACCAACAAGTATCTATTTTGGGCGAAACGGATGATCAGAAGAAAAACTTTAGGGTGCAGTTGTCGCAAAAAGTGGGTGAGGTGATTCGGTCAGCGTTCCACTTATTGGGCATAGATGTTCCTGAGCGGATGTAATCCCTCTGTTATCTCCCTTTTTAAAGGGAGAAGCCTGTGGGATTATTTAAAATGTTCTGAAATTTCCGAGAGTACGGATTCCAAATTTTCAAATACCATTTTATTCTCAAATCGGATTACGGTAAAACCTAATTCATTCAAAACTTTAGTACGTTTTGCATCGTATTCTTGTGCTAGGGGTGTATTATGAACAGCTCCATCCAATTCGATTACCAGTTTTTCAGATGCACAATAAAAATCTACAATATAGTTTTTGATACTGTGCTGACGGTTGAAACGCTTTCCCTGTAATTTTTTAGCTTTTAGATGTCGCCACAGAAAGGCTTCGGCAGGGGTTAAGTTCTTTCTCAACTTTTTTCGAAAATGTTCTAATTCTTTACGATTATGGATTCTTTTCTTCATCAATCTCTATTTAAAAAGTTCCCCTCTTTACAAAAGAGGGGTGATTCAGACTAGCTAAATCGGGGAGATTGATGGAATAAATCTACAAAATTTAAAAACTCACCCTAAAACTTACATTGGGCGTAATGCCCAGCGAAACGTTTTCCACGGTCTCAATTTCATCATCCGCGTTTACTCGATAATATTTGTTGAGCGTATTTTTTCTATTCGTAAAATTTAGAATGGAGAGTCCCGCATTGGCACGAATGCTTCTACTTAACTGAAAATTATAGATGGCCGAAGCATCCGCCCTAAAATATTCTGGCAATCGGCTACTGTTCGGAGATTGGTAATTGATTCTGGGTGGAAAAAAATCTTGGTCCAAACCTTCATCTCCTTCAACAGGTTCTGTAAATGGTTTTCCCGTTCTATAGTTTAGTCCAATACTTAATTTCAAGTCTTTATAGGTGTAGGTGCTTGCAAAGGTAACCGTGTGCCTTATATCTAAATTATTGGGAAACGACTGTGGTACTATCGAATCAAAAGTATAATCATTTTTATTGTAAGCATAGCTCAACCATGTACTGTAGTTCTCTCCTTTTTTATTGATGAGCAATTCCACTCCTTTAACATCGTAACTTCCAATTTCCCCAGAAAATTGATACGGGTTTTGAAACCCTTGTGTACTTGTACTGATGCCATCTACGTTTTTGTAGAAAGCCTCAACCCCAACGTAAAAATTGTTTTTTTCGTAATTAATGCCAACGGAACCTTGTTTGCTTTTGGTAACAGGGAGTGTGCTATCGTTGGAGAGAATCCATCTGCGTTTTTCTATGCCCAAAAAGTTTTGCTCCAAATCTATGATTTGGTTGGTGGTTTGGCTTTTGAATTCGCCCAACACTTCAGCTCTTAGGTAATTGGCCAATTTAAAATTTAGGTTGATTCTTGGTTCGATCAAAAACTTTTTGAACGTGTCCAGATTCTCGATAAAGTTAAAGCGGGCACCGATTTTTCCAATGAATTTGTTCTCAAAAGAACTATACCCAAACTCTGTGTATGGGGCATGGATTCGGGCAACGTCTATAACTTTGCTGAAGAAGTCAGGTTGATTGATTTCGGTAAAGTTTTTTATTCCCGTTTCAATATATTGATAGCCATTGCTCCAACTGAATTCATCGTTCAAGATATAATCTGTGTTCAGTTTTAGGGCATTTTCCGTCACTTGGTTGTTTTGGAACAATTGCTGTACCCCATTGGCAAAAATATTCTGTGCGTCCAGATTGTACCTGGAGTAATACATGTTGAGATGAGAAGAAAAGCGGTCGGTCCAAGTACTCTGCAATTGACCGCCTACGGAAATATTATCCTGTCTTAATAAACTGGTGTTGGTCTCATCTGCGGAGACATTGGTTTCTTCATATTTTAGATTGTTTTTGATACGTATGGCACTCAGCCTGATTTTATGGTCTGGGTTGAGGTTGTACAGGATTTTTCCGGAAAAGTCGTAAAAGAAAAAGTCTTCATCTCGGATAAATTCGTCATCTACAGTATTGTTGTTTTGAAGCGTAATCTCGCTATCTTGAAAGGCCCTATTGAAAAACTGTTTGTAGGTAGGCGTGCTCAGGAAATCGGTTGCCGAACGCCTGGCCGAAAATTGAATGCCGAGTTTGTTGGTTACCGGAATTTCTCCATAAACGTCCCCGCTTATCAGGTTAAATCCTCCGCCTCCCTTCCATCTATCGGAGATTGTATTCCCAGTTCCCATTTGAATAACACTACTCACGCCATCCCCGAAATTTGCTGGGGTTCCATTTTTGTATATGGTCACCTTATCTGTTTGGTAGGGATTAAAAGCGGATATCAAACCAAAAAAATGTCCGGACTGATACATTTTGATGCCGTTCCATAGTACTAGGTTTTGGTCGTTGGTTCCTCCTCGTACATTAATGTCCGATACCGTTTCATCAATACTCTTAATGCCAGGTAGGGCTTGTACGGTTTGCAGGATGTCCGGTTCTATCAGTCCTGGAAGGATGCCAAATTCGTCAGTTTTCAGAGTAATACTGGCATCTTTTTCCTTTATGATTCCTGAGGTAAGGTATTTGTACACAAATACTTCATCCAATTGTTCGTAATGCTGTGCCAATAGTATTTTAGGGCATCCACCTTGTTGCAATAGGGTTTCGATCTTTACATATTTGGTAATGTAGCCCAAATAGCGAATTTTGAGTGAGGCATCACGGGGGATGTTTTTCAAGGTAAAGGTGCCATCGCTGTTGGTAATTTTGGCAATGTCGGTTCCCAATACCTCCACCGTTGCACCTATAACCGTGTTTTCTTCAAAATTATCCAGTACTACGCCACAAAGGTTTACGCGGTTTTCTTTGGTAAGGGTGTAGTACCGTTCATTGAGTTTTTTTGTTTCTACACGAAATTTATCTTCAATATATTGTAGAATTCCTTCCAGTGAGTTAAGGTTTTCGGGAATGGAAATGGTGAGTCCTTCCAAATCTTCATTGAGATAGGAAAACTTGATGTTAAAACGGTTTTCCAACGTTTTTATATAGGAAATAAGGCCAATGGGGGATTGCTGCCTTTCCTGCGCATTGGCGGCGCAGAGTATGAAAAGCAAAAAAACAAGGACGAGGCCTAAATGCTTATTGTTGTGTGTTCCCAGCATAAAAAAGTACGTTGTCTCCTTCTATTTTGTAACGTGTTTTGGAGGGGGTACTTATACTTTTTAACGCCATATTTAGGTTAGTGTTGTTGAAAGAACCTGTAAATAATAGATTTGTATCTATATTTTTTGAAGATACCTTTACATTGAACTGTCTTTCAAGCTCGGCAAAAACATATTTTAGGGGGATGCTCTCAAAATTACTTTCGTTGTTCATCCAAGATGGGAGTGTGCCATTGGGCGTCCCAATGTTGACAATTTTGCCGTTGATCATCAAGAAAGAAGTTCCAGCAGGCAATTTGGTTTCTTTGTTGTTGTAGGTGATGCTTACCAAACCTTCATAGCAAGTCACCTCAAAAAAGCCTTTTCTATTTTCTACATTAAATTGTGTGCCCAAAACGGCAACCGTTCCGTGTTTGGTGGAAACCGTGAATTTTTTTCCTTTGGCAACTTTAAAGAAAGCCTCTCCTTTTAAATCAACATTTCTTTTATTGTCCCAATTCTTTTTATTGAAGGACACTTGAGAATCTGCGTTCAAAAAGATTTCGGAATTATCGGGCAGTAGAACCTCGGAACGCTCTGCATAATCCGTGGTAACTTTTTCGTTTAAGGTATTCACATAAAAATAAGAACCGGCAAGGAGTATGGCAATAACGGCAGCAACTCTCAGGAATTTCTTGAAAGGGTTCAGGGAAATCACCTTTGGTGCATTGTCAATGTGCTCTTCTTTCAAGCGCTGTAAGGCTTTTTCCGTGTCAAAATCGGGTGCCTTTAAGTTGCCTGAAACATCCTTGAGCTTTTGATACGAGGCAAACTCTTGGGAATTTTTGAACTCCCTAAGCTCCTCTTCCGAAAGCTCTCCACTGAGCCATTTTGCCAAATAATTTTCTTGCATGGGTTTTATGCTTTACGTTATAATAACAACTACCTTTTAAAATACCCTACCTTTCAAGTTCAAGTTCAAGTTCAAGTTCAAGTTCAAGAGCATAGATCCGTGGATCAGGGCCAAACGACAAAGACTGGGGCTACTACCAACTGCGAACTGACATCTGACTTCGTGCTTCTAACATCAAGTTCAATGGCTCCTGTCTCTTTCCTATCGTCTATCTTTTCTACTTTAAATACCATCAATTTGTTCCCGTAAGCTCTTGAGTGCTAAATGCATCCTTTTTTCAATGGCTTTTATGCTCACTCCTTCCATTTCTGCAATTTCCGCATATTTTTTTCCATCAATCCGGTTGAGCAAAAAAGTAGTTCTTTGGTTTTCGGGCAAAGCATTTAGGGCATTGTCCAATTTTTCCTTGTATTCTTTTTCCTCCATCAAAAATTCTGGGGACTCATTTGTTCTGTCCTTGACAAGGCTGTCAGCATGTTTTAACCTCACCTTTTCTGCCTTGATCACATTTAAATATAGATTATTGGCAATTGTGTAAACGTAGGATTTTGCCTTCTCCGGACTTACCTTTGCACAGTTTTGCCAAAGTTTTACAAATGCTTCCTGAACGGCGTCATGAGCCTTTTCCTCATTCCCAAATTTGTAAAAGATATAATTGAAGACCGTTTTGGAGTGGGTCTTAAAAACTTTGCTGAAAACATGATCTTCGCATACGTTGCTCATGGATGGGGGTTTGTTTTTCGGTTCAAATATATTTGAAAATTTTTAAGAAAAAGTAGGGTTTTTTTAAGAAGGGTTGTTTTAAGATTGAATTATAACCCCAAAATTCAAAAGTTATGAAAAAGTTGATTGACAACTTGTTGCGCACAGTACTGGTTGTACTTGTTTTAAGTTTGTCCTCCTGCCAGAAAGAATACGAAAAGATTGACCCAGGTGACGAGGGACAGGCCATTGCAGCCAATTCTACAACAGCTATATTGATTAAAAATACATCTTCTTATGATGGTTCTTTTGACAATATTGTCGATGGTGCCAGTTGTTTTGCCATACAATTTCCTTATACAGTGAATGTAAATGGGGTTGATGTGACAATCGATTCTAAAAGTGACCTTGAAATTGTTGAAGAAATTTTTGATGGATTGGACGACGACAACGACGTTTTGGACATTGCTTTTCCCATTACAGTTACCCTTTCCGATTTTACAGAGATAAGCATTAAAAACTATGGTGAGCTTGAAAAAATGGCCCGTGAGTGTATTGAAGGGGGCGACGATGACGATATAGAGTGTATCGACTTTGTTTACCCAATTACCTTGTTCACTTTTGGTGTGGATAACCAACAATCCGATCAGGTAGAGATAAAGAACGACCTAGGTATGAGGAGGTTTTTTGATGAACTTGGCGACAATGAACTGATTAGCATACAATTCCCCATTACTCTAAAAAAACATGATGGCACCCAAATTACGGTAGGGAGCAATGCGGAACTTGCCGCAGCCTTGGAAACATCCAAAAATGAATGTGATGAGGACGATGATAATGATTATAACGATGATGATTTCACTTTAGAGGAACTTAATGACCTTTTGCTGGCCTGTCCTCTGGAAGTTAGACAAGTAATCCGCGATGAGGTCGATAATACTGAGCAATATTTTGAACAGTTGATGACCTTTTCCCAAGATGGAACAGTAGTACTCGCCAGTGCAACTACCAGTATAACTGGAACATGGACTACTAGCATGGCGGGCAATGGTGTGATGTTGAGTATTGATTTTCAAGCTGCAGCAGATTTTACTTTGGAATGGTATGTATATAAAATGCATGATGATTTTATCAAACTCTATAAAGACAACGACAATAAAATAATACTTAAGGAACGTTGTGATGCAGAACCATCCGAAGTAGATAGGGAAACCTTGATTACAATGCTGCAAGAATGTGAATGGATTGTAAAAAAGATAATAAACCAAGGGAATGAGACCAAAAGACTTCTTGGATATGAATTCCAGTTTATGGCAGAAGGAACGGTTACCCTTGGCAATGGTATAAATGTTTCACAAGGTAGTTGGGACATAGGACTCAACAGTCAATTGAAATTATCCCTTATGATTACTATGGAAGGTGAGCCAGAGGTAAGTTATGAGTGGCCCATCAGTGAGCTTACAGATAGCCGTTTAAAGTTTGATATTGATGACTCAGACAATGAAATGGTACTCCTGCAAGTATGTGATGACAGTACGGATGATGGCGATGTTACCGAAATTAGAAGCATAATCATGGATGGATCTTGGAATGTTGCCCTGTATCAAGAGGGAGAAATACAACTAACAACTTCTTACACAGGAATGGAGTTTAACTTCTCTACGATGCACCAAGTGGAAGTATTGATTAATGCAGACCCTATGGCCAATGGTCTTTGGAGGGTACTAAGAGACTCAGAAGAAGGTTTGAAGTTCTATATCAACTTTGATACCACGAACGATCTTGTAGAGTTGACCAATGATTGGAAGGTGGTTTCCATTACTTCCACACGAATCGAACTTACTGATGAAAGCGATGATGGTTCTTTGGATAACTTGGTGTTCGAGAAGCTATAAAAGTTTTCCCCAATCTTTTTTTTCAAAAGAAGGACGGATCGCCCCAGAGCCGTCCTTTTTCTTTTAGAGCCTGTTTGGAAATTTGTGATTGAAATTGGTATAGGCCATTTTTGATTCAGTTTGAGGCGTAATTTTTAAACATAGCCGTATTTACGGTTGAAAATTATAACGAAAAAATGCGCAAACCTGCCTGTATTCTAAGGTTTATGCAAATTTTTACGCTGCATATTTTACTAAATTAACATATGGTGTATTTCGTTTTGCCACGGCAAAAGCTCTACTCACTATTTTGTTTCTGATAACATTAATGGTCGACATTTTGGATTTACCGGCTTTCAATCTTCGATGGTAGTACAATTTGATTTCAGGATCATGCTGTAAAGCGGTAGCAGCAGCTTGTGAGAGTAGAGTTTTCAATGTTCGGTTGCCCAAGGGACTTATCCTGGTCTTACCTTTGATACTGGTTCCTGACCGATGTTCGAACGGAGCAATTCCGGCATAACAGGCGAACTGCCTCCAAGTTCTAAAGGCTTTAAAGTCTTCCGTTGAGGTAATCAGAGTTGCTGCCAGGATTAAGCCGATACCTTTGATAGAGGTAATGTTGTTAAAGGTCTGGGAAATTTTTTCATCTCTTTTAATCTGAACCCCCATGAGTTTTTCTATCTGACGGATTTCTTGGGTCAGCATCTCTACGATCTTTTGAGAAGAAGCTACAATCGGGTTGTCTTGTGTTTGTAGCAATACTTTTTTAAGTTCTGTGATATGATTAAGGTGTGCTGTTCGTTGTCTTATAAGTTTTGACCTGTAAGAAAGAAGGTTTTTCAATTTTAACAAGGTAGCGGACGGAAGTTCATGGCGGGTAAGCTCCTGTTCAAACAAGCAAGCATACCGTGCAATGGCCTGGGCATCCACTTTGTCATTCTTCCCGCGTTGGATCCCCAGGGAACGCTTCAGCTCCAAACCAGGTATCACATAATAGATAAGCTGTCGTTGCTCCATAAATTCACAGAGCAGCAAACTATAGATACCCGTATGTTCAAAGCAAAATGCGCGCTCAAATCCTTTTACTTGTTCATCTGCCCATGCCAACAATTTGTTGATTCCTTCAGCTGTGTTACTGAAGACCTTGTGGGCTTTTGAAAAGTGCAGTGAAACATCTAATGTGTTTTTTGATACATCAATCCCAATAAATTCTTTTTTCATAGTACATTTGGATTAGGTTAATGATTGCCTTTGGACTAAGACTCTTAATAGACCTTCAAGTCTAAAATTCTAATTGGTTCCGGGCAGTCAAAAAATTAAGGATGGGACTATTACAGGCAATGGATCGTTAATCTAGCCGGCAGGTAAGTTCACCCATCCTTTTCCTTTTTAAGATACTTAGATTTAACAATACAAACCTAAGAGCCGACAGGCAGGAAGGGACATGGGAAAACAATTGACAAATTCCCAAACAGGCTTTTATATTATTCTTAAATTTGTCCCCTCCTTTAAAACAAAGAACACATGTTCGATAATTTAAGTGAAAAATTAGATAAGGCACTTCACGTCCTCAAAGGGCATGGACAGATTACGGAAATCAATGTAGCTGAAACCCTTAAGGAGGTTCGAAGGGCTTTGTTGGATGCCGATGTCAACTTTAAGATTGCTAAGGAATTTACCAATACGGTAAAGGAAAAAGCAATGGGCCAAAACGTACTTACCAGCCTTCAGCCAGGTCAACTCATGGTAAAACTGGTTAAAGATGAGCTTACCGAACTTATGGGGGGCGAAGCAGAAGGGATAGACCTCTCAGGTGACCCCTCGGTAATCTTGATGTCAGGTTTGCAAGGTTCTGGTAAAACCACCTTTTCCGGTAAACTCGCCAATTATCTCAAAAACAAAAAAACAAAGAAACCGCTTTTGGTAGCCTGTGATGTGTACCGTCCAGCAGCGATAGACCAATTACACGTAGTAGGTGACCAAATAGGGGTAGAAGTATATTCCGACCGTGAGAACAACGACCCCGTTGCAATTGCCAAGGCAGGTATTGCCCATGCAAAAAGCAAAGGATGTAACGTGGTGATCATTGATACCGCAGGTCGTTTGGCCGTGGACGAGCAGATGATGACGGAAATTTCCAACATCCATAAGGCCATAAAGCCGCAAGAAACTTTGTTCGTTGTGGATTCCATGACAGGTCAGGATGCCGTTAATACAGCAAAAACGTTTAACGATGTCTTGAACTTTGACGGGGTGATCCTAACCAAACTCGATGGGGATACCCGAGGTGGTGCCGCCATTTCCATTAAATCTGTGGTGGACAAACCCATCAAGTTTATTGGTACAGGTGAAAAAATGGAGGCCATTGATGTATTCCACCCATCCCGAATGGCCGATCGTATCCTTGGTATGGGAGATGTGGTGTCTTTGGTGGAGCGTGCCCAAGAGCAGTTTGATGAAGAACAGGCCCGTAAGATTCAAAAGAAAATCGCCAAAAATAAGTTTGGGTTTGATGATTTCTTGAGCCAGATTCAGCAAATCAAGAAAATGGGGAACATGAAGGACCTCATGGGAATGATTCCTGGTGCAGGAAAGGCATTGAAAGGATTGGATATAGATGATGATGCCTTTAAACACATTGAGGCCATTATCCACTCCATGACCCCCGAGGAAAGATCTACACCTGCCAAATTGAATGCAAGCCGAAAAAAACGCATAGCTGCCGGTAGTGGAACATCCATTCAAGAAGTAAACCAATTGTTAAAGCAGTTCAATCAAATGAGCAAGATGATGAAGATGATGCAAGGCGGTGGAGGCAAAAAGATGATGCAGATGATGCAGAACATGAAATAATTTTATTAGGAAGTCAGAAGTCAGAAGTCAGAAGTCAGAAGTCAGAAGTCAGAAGTCAGAAGTCGGAAACCCCTTGAATAATTGCCAAAACCTTAAGAATCACTATGGAAATCCTTGACGGAAAAAAAGTATCGAACCAGATTAAAGAAGAAATCACCGTTGAGGTGGCCCAAATGAAAGAGCGGGGTGAAAAAGTCCCTCATTTGGCAGCCGTTTTGGTTGGTAACGATGGGGCCAGTCTAACCTATGTGGGTAGTAAAGTGCGTTCCTGTAAAAAAATAGGCTTCGAGTCCACGCTTATCCATCTTCCAGAAGAAACCACCGAGGAAGATTTGTTAAAGCAAGTATACCAATTGAACAATGATCCCGATATCGACGGCTATATTGTTCAACTACCCTTACCAAAACATATTGATGAGGAAAAGGTGCTCATGGCCGTTGACCCCGATAAGGATGTGGACGGATTCCACCCCACCAATTTTGGTAAAATGGCCTTGGATATGGAGACTTTTATCTCTGCCACCCCATTTGGGATTATGGAACTGTTGAAGCGTTATAACGTGGAAACCGAAGGTAAACATACCGTGGTAATAGGTAGGAGCCATATTGTGGGGAGACCCATAAGTATTTTAATGAGCCAAAAGGGGAATCCCGGAAATTCTACGGTGACCCTTGCACATAGTAGAACCAAAAATCTAAAGGAGTTGACACTTCAGGCGGATATTGTGATATCTGCTTTGGGAGTACCAAAATTTTTGAAGGCCGATATGGTAAAAGATGGTGTTACCATAATAGATGTAGGTATTACCCGTGTTCCAGATGAATCACGTGAAAAAGGGTATTATATTACTGGCGATGTAGATTTTGAAAATGTAAGTAAAAAAGCATCGTACATTACACCGGTTCCGGGAGGGGTAGGGCCTATGACCATTGCTATGTTGCTTAAGAACACCTTGTTGGCCCGAGAGCGCCACAACGCGTAAAAAACCTAGTTTGCGTTTTCTTGCTCTGCTTTTTGCTCTTCTTCGGGGGTCAAAAATTCAAACTCGGTCTCACCTTCGTCGTTGGTGCAACTGGATACCGCCATAGCTGAAAAAATAAGGGTAATCAGGAGTAAAATTGTCTTCATAATAGTACGATTTGGGTTTGGCTTAAGAGCCTAATCAATACATTTATAACGAATTACCATCAATATTCTTGTTTTTATTTCCAAAATATCGATAACTTACTTCTTGGTAAATAAAGCGATATGGCTCAAACAGTTCGGAACAAAGTAGCTTGGGTGGTTTTTGTGTTTTTGGCCATAGGAATTGGTTTTTACCCTTTAATCTACCTATTTGCTACCGAAGAATTTGGCCTGTTGTTGAGTAAATCCAATGAAGTCTTGTCCAACGAAGTCTGGAGAATTGCTTTTTACGGGCATATTAGTTTTGGGGGTATTGCTCTTTTATCGGGATGGTCCCAGTTTATAAAAAAACTCCGGGCCAAGCATTTAAATCTGCATAGGAATTTGGGTAGAGTTTATGTTTTTTCTGCCTTGGTCAGTGGGCTGTGCGGTGTTTACCTTGGTTTTTTTGCCACTGGAGGTATTATTTCTTCCTTGGGGTTTATAAGTCTTGGCGTGATTTGGCTCTTTACTACCTTACGAGCCTATATTGCGGTAAAAAACAAAGACCTTTCCTTGCATCAAGGTTTAATGATCTACAGCTACGCAGCTTGTTTTGCAGCGGTCACCTTGCGTATTTGGCTACCGTTCCTTACCATCATATTTGGAGAGTTTTTACTGGCCTATAAAATAGTTGCTTGGCTTTGTTGGGTGCCCAATATGATTTTTGCCCAGCTTTGGGTACGCAAAAAAGGTCTGAACCTAGTTTAAACTATTTGGCAAACAATTGCCCTATATCCTTAAAAGCTTTGAATTCCAAAGCATTGCCGGCAGGGTCTAAAAAGAACATGGTCGCCTGTTCCCCGGGCTCCCCTTTAAACCGAATGTAAGGTTCAATTACAAAATTGACACCTTTTTCTATTAACGTTTTGGAAAATGTTTGAAAGGTATCCCATGGCAAAACCACACCATAATGGGGCACAGGTACATTTTTACCATCAACGGGGTTGGTGTGTGTCTCTTCTTCGGACTTTGGTTTATAATGGATCACGAACTGATGTCCGAAAAAGTTAAAATCTACCCATTGTTCGGCACTTCTACCTTCTTCACACCCAAGTACATCGCGGTAAAAAATTCTACATTCATCCAAATTGTGTACTGGAACGGCAACATGAAAAGGGGTTATTTTTTGCATGGTCTATTTTTTCTGAAAATTAGGACAACTTTATCAAGCTTCCAAAAAAGATATGATTTGGTCGTTCACATCGTCTTGGTGCATAGAATGTCCCAATCCCTCAGTACTTACCAACGTACTGTCTTTCCAATTTTTATTTACAGCAACCGATGCATGGTAAGGAGTAATGTTGTCGTGCTTATCATGAAACAACAACCCTTTTTTGCTGATGGATTGTGCAAATTTGGAAGTAGAAAACTCATCAATACGGAATCCAAAACGGCTGTACACGTACTTATCCAAATGTTTCATCACCCTGTTATTAAACTTTAACAAATCTTGAAAATGCTCCATAATCTCATGGAATTCCGATGGAGAACCAATAGTGACCATTTTTTTAACATGGGTATTTGGATTTTTATATTGGTTGTAAATAATGGTCATTCCCCCTACCGAATGCCCAATCAGATGTTTTGGATTGTACTTTGTCACCATATAGTTTACGGCTTCCTCATACAAAGGCACATATAAGTGTTTTCCAGAAGAATAGCCATGTGAAGGCGCATCAAAAGCAATAATGTTGAAATCGGCCTCCTTAAGTTTTTTGATAAGGTTGCGCCATCTAAAGGTGTTGCTCTCCCAACCATGGACCAACAAAACGGTTTCTTTGTCCCCTGGCCAATGATATGATTGTATCTTATGTCCGGCAACCTCTTCAATAGCTAGTTTGGCTCCGTCCAAATATGCTGCTTGTTCCGGTCTAACCCTCCCTTTTCTGACTGTGCAGAACAAATGAAAAGCACTATCGGCTGCCTTTTTTGGTGCAACCAGTGTATAAGCATTATAATATTGCCCGTAAGCCAATGGAATTATTTTATTGAGCAGTCTTTTCATAAGGTTACTTTTTGTAACTTACTCTTAATTTGATACTAAAAGTACATATTCATTTTAGAAAACAAAAGAAGTGACAGATTGAAAACTAAGTGTGTAAATGGAAACTATTACTGATAATCAGAAAGTTAGGACGGTAAAAAAATTGGAAAAAATGTTTGGGCATATTGATTACAAGAACCCGCCCGAATTATGCCCGGTTCGCGACGTAATGTCTGTAGCTTCTGACCAATGGAGTATATTGATTCTTCTTTGGTTGGGATATTTTCCTTTGCTCCGGTTCAACAAACTCAAGAAATACGTTTACGGAATATCCAATAAGGTATTAAGCCAGCGTTTAAAAGTTCTTGAGGCGGACGGTTACATTGCTCGTAAAGCGTATCCTGAAGTACCTATTCGTGTAGAGTATAGTCTCACGGATTTTGGACAATCTTATGTGGAAAAACTTCTGGAATTGGCCGAATGGATGCACGATAACAGCCCAAAGGTTTTGGCCAATCGCGAAAAATTCGGGTTGCTCTAACCCAGTTAAACTATTCCCAACCCAACATCAAATATTTAATTTTGGCATTGTCCGGTATTTGTACCGCTTCAATATCCGAAGTTGAAAAGCGTAGACTTTCTGGTAGCTCTTCCTTGTCAATGGTAAAATAAAGATTGCTGCCCTTTGGGAAGACCACAATACTGTTTAAGGTCGTCACAATTTTTTTGATACTGTATTTGTTCTGGATATCCTTAAAAGTACTTTGAAGCCCAATTCCTTTTTCTGATACATATCTGGAATCCATGATTCTAACATTTTGAATAGTAGGGATGCTATCAGAATTGGGGGTTAGGGTCAAGAGGTGTTTGCCTCCCTTTTCAAATACCTCGATTTTTTTGGTGGATGTGCCTAAATTGATTCGGGCTGTGTCTCCAACAACGGAATCTTTCACAAAGGTGCTTTCCAATTCATTGACCTTGGTGGTCTGGGTCAATGGTCCAACACTGGTTTCTGTAATCAAGAATGTGGTATCCTTTTGGCAGGAATGGATTAATGTAATCCCAAAAAATAGGGCAATTACTCGGCTTGTCTTTTTCATATATATATTATCGAATCACTTTTTTTAATACTCCTAAAACACCCCTTATAAATGTAGCACTGGTTAAAACTTTAACCACAGGATTCATTCGGGTGCTTCTTCTGCTGGAGGACCTTTGGGATGTTGATTTTTCTTCCTTTTCGGCTTCTTTTTCGGCTCTTTCAATCTTTTCGGAGAGGATTTCGTAGGCGCTTTCACGGTCTATCTCCTCATTGTATTTTTTAATTAATTTGGACTGGCCCAGTACATCTTTTAACTCGTCATCGTTCAAAATATCCATGCGGCTCATCGGCGCACGCATCATTGTAGCTGCCAATGGCATTGGGCGTCCTTTTTCGTCCAATGCGGATACCAATGCTTCTCCCGTTCCCAACGAAGTCAATACCTCTGCCGTATCGTAATAATCGGAAATGGGATAGTTTTGTGCTGTTAGTTTTATGGCTTTGCGGTCTTTGGCGGTAAAAGCACGGAGCGCATGCTGAACTTTCAAGCCCAACTGCGCTAGGACATCGTCTGGTACATCGGTTGGGTTTTGCGTCACAAAATAAAGTCCGATTCCCTTGGAACGTATGAGCTTCACAATACTTTCAATCTGGTCCAAAAGTGCTTTGCTTGCATTGTCAAAAATCAGGTGGGCCTCATCTATAAACAGTACCAGCTCAGGTCTGTCGCTGTCCCCTTGTTCGGGAAAAGTGGAGTAGATTTCTGCCAAAAGACTCAACATAAAAGTTGAGAAGAGTTTTGGACGATCTTGGATATCGGTCAATCGGATAATATTCACATAGCCGCGTCCATTTTCATCGATTCGGACCAAATCTTCCACATCAAACGACTTTTCCCCAAAAAAGAGGTCGGCACCCTGCTGCTCTAGTTCAATAATTTTCCTCAAAATGGTTCCTGTGGAACTGGTTGAAATACGACCGTACTCTTTTCGGAACTCCTCTTTCCCTTCGCCAGTGGCATATTGCAGTACTTTTTTAAAATCCTTGAGGTCAAGGAGTGGCAGCTTGTTGTCATCACAATATTTGAATACTACGGCAACAATACCTTCTTGGGTAACGCTCAGGTCCAAGATTCTGGAAAGCAACACGGGACCAAACTCCGATACCGTGGCCCGTAAGCGAACACCGTTCTGTTCTGAAAGTGACATAATTTCTACGGGAAACCCCTTGGCTTCAAAAGGAAGGCCTATTTTTTCTTGACGTTCATCAATTTTTGGATGTCCAGGGCTGGGTTGGGCAATGCCACTAAGATCACCTTTAAGGTCCATGAGCAACACGGGGATCCCTTTATCGGATAGGTTTTCGGCCAATACTTGTAGCGATTTTGTCTTTCCCGTTCCCGTTGCCCCTGCAATTAGGCCATGACGATTCATCATTTTTAGGGGAACCTTTATGTAAGCGTTGGTCATGGTTTCGCCATCCAACATTCCGGCACCCAAGGTTATGTAATCGCCCTTCATGGTGTACCCATGTTCAATGTGTTCAAAGAATTCTTCTTTGCTGCCCATCCTGTTCAATTTCCGATAAAAATAGGGTAATTTTAAGCAAAACTAAAAATGAGATTATGAAACCTTTCCACTATGCATTGTTGTTTATTTTGATGAGCGGGGCAATGGCTACTTCCTATGCACAAGAAACTACCGAGATTATTTTCCATAAGTCGCATGAGCCCAAAAAACAAAACGCCCCTTTTAGTGATGTGGTACAGGCTGGCAATATGTACTTTTTGGCTGGTCAGATAGGGATGGACCACACGACTCGCACACTCGTTAAAGGCGGAGTTAAAACTGAAACTGAACAGGCCATTAAAAATATTGAGGCCGTTTTGGCTCAGCATGATATGACCTTGGACCATGTGGTAAAATGCACCGTGATTTTAGCCAATATTGACGATTTTGCGGCCTTTAATGAAGTTTACACCCAATATTTCACCAAAAAACCGGCAAGAACCACCTTTGCAGCCAAGGGTATTGCAGCCAAGGGTAACATAGAAATTGATGTTATTGCCGTAAAATAAGGCCAAACCATAGAAGTGAATTATCTTTGCACCATGGTAGAAGAAAACGTGATGGATTTGGTGGAAAAGGGCTTAACGCTCCCTTTGATGGAAGAATTTTATACGATTCAAGGGGAGGGGTACCACAAAGGAACAGCTGCTTATTTTATAAGGATTGGCGGCTGCGATGTGGGTTGCCATTGGTGCGATGTTAAGGAAAGTTGGAATGCCGAAACACATCCCCCAACACCTATTGATAGTATTATAGCCAATGCTGAAAAATATTCGGATACCATAGTAATTACTGGAGGTGAACCGCTTACTTGGGACATGGGACCATTGACCCAAGGACTTAAGGCCAAAAACATGAAGATTCATATCGAAACCTCTGGAGCTTACCCATTGACGGGTGTTTGGGATTGGATTTGTCTATCGCCCAAAAAAAACAAACTTCCTGTGGACGATATTTATAGAAAAGCCCACGAGCTTAAGGTAATTGTTTACAACAAGCACGATTTTATTTTCGCCGAGGAACAAGCGGCCAAAGTCAATGATGATTGTATTCTATATTTACAGCCTGAATGGAGCGTTCGCGACAAAATGGTGCCGCAAATTGTGGATTATGTGATGAAACATCCGAAATGGAAGGTTTCTTTACAGACCCATAAGTATTTGAATATTCCTTGAGCCAAAAGATTAACGGCCCCCATATTTCTGAAGGTCCAAAATACATTCGGGACCCAAATCTGGAATGGAAGCCAAGCCTTTGGAAGCATTTTTTTCCATTTGTTTAAGTAAGGAAGACCCAAATTCCAGTTCCGAACGCATTAAACAGCCATCCACATTGCAATGGTTGTCGGATTCGGTGTCTTCGTGCTCGTTAACGGATTGAGTTGACAAATTGACCAGACCGAATAAATGGCCGAACTCATGCAAGAGCGTGGCAGTCTCAACCTCTTCGGTGCTCACGGATGTGCTGCTGTTGGCAATTTTTTTTACGGTGGATTCGTAAATAACCATGGAAGTATTGCGATACACAGCTCCTAAGGTTACAAGGCCCTCACTTTCATCGTCACTGTCGGCAGGGGCATCGGCAAAGTAAATATGAATGGCCAATGTGGAACCATTGTTGTATTCGTTTCTGTTCTCTTTTTCCAAGTCAACTACTTCTTCAAGAGTCAATGTTTCTTCATTCGGAGAGGATAGTGCAGTATATTTAAGCTCAATACTTTCTTTGTAGGTGCGCGCTCTTAAAAACTCTTCAAAATTGGCGATTGCCCCAGCGGTGGGTGCAAAACCGGTGACATAATCAATTTCAATCAAAAGTTTGTCAAAAGTATCATTGGACAACAAGTTTCTAGCAGAAGCCCCTGTAGATAGGCGATTTCCAGATTTGTCAATGTTAATAGTGGAATCCGATGACGAGATATCCGCATCTTTGGAACAGCTTATCAGTAATCCAAAACTACATAAAGCGTAAAGCGCAATTTTTTTCATAACAAGTTAATATGTACTAAAACGTTCCACATCGGAATCTATTATTCTTTTAACGTAAGCTTGGCCAAATAGTCATAATGCTCACCAGAAATTACAAGTTCGCAACTGAGGCCATTGGATTCACAAGCGTTTTGCAAGGTATCGAAATCTACATAAACCCAATCAAACGGTTTGCCTTTTTGGCCTTTGTATTCCATTTCAAAAACTACTTCGCCATAATAGGTTCCATCATTGGGAATCCAGTATCCGCCATCTTCATCCTGTTCAAACATGTAAATAATATCGCTGGAATCCAATAAAATCTGTCCATTAGGTAGCAATAATGAGGCCAAATACTGTAGAAAACGGCTTAAATTGTTCAGTTTGCCTGCCAATCCAATGCCGTTCATAAGTAGGAGTAAGGTATCGTAACGTTCATCGGCATAATCCAATACATCACTTACGACTGTCGAATGGATGCCTCTTTCTTTACAAACAGCAATGCATCCTTCGGAATTGTCCAAGGCGGTGACATCAAATCCTTTTTTTTGTAGATAAAGGGCATGATTTCCTGCTCCAGCACCAATATCCAATATTTTTCCACGAGCTAATTGAAGCGCCTTTTGCTCAATTTTAGGCATTTCATCAAACTCTCGGAACAAATAGGGAACAGGAATTACATCGGTTTCATCCAAAGAGGAATATGTTTTTATGTCTTCCGTGTAATGGCCATTTTGATAATCTCTCAGTGCCATTCCAAAAACGTCTGCCATGTTTCGCATTTATTTTGCAAAGGTGTGACTTTAATTGCAGAGAAAGCTTTAAAATGGATAAGTTTGTTCTTGAATGTTTGTCTGCACATAAATACGTCACCCTGAGCTCATCTCAGGGTCTCATCATAAAGCATTGAGTGCTATTGGTTATGGGATGCTGAAACAAGTTCAGTATGACGTTTTAAAAGAGCTTTGGTGCATTATAGATAAGAAATATTTGTTTTGTTATGGATGAAATTTTGGAAGAATTGCCCCAAAGGGCCAAGGAGAAGCATTCTGAAAACAAAAAGTTTTTTGCCAAGTTAAAAAAGCGTCCTCCCAAAAACCTGGATTATACGATGCAGGAACTGCACGAAGCGGAATTTGAACGCATGGATTGCCTCACCTGTGCCAATTGTTGCAAAACTACGGGTCCGTTGTTCACCAATGCTGATATTAACAGGATTTCTAAATATTTTAGGATGAAGCCCTCCCAGTTTATAGATGAATATTTAAGGGTTGATGAAGAAAACGACTATGTGCTTCAAGCTGTTCCTTGTACTTTTTTAGGGGCCGATAATTACTGTTCTATTTACGATGTTCGGCCCAAAGCCTGCCGCGAATTTCCGCATACGGATAGGAAAAAGTTCCAACAGATAACCAACCTTACCTTAAAAAATGTAGCAATTTGTCCCGCAGCTTATAATATTGTGGAGGAGATGAAAAAATCCATAAAATTTTAATGATTTGCTATATTTGAAAGAATGGAGCAACTGATTTCTTATTTCGAGACCATTCCCTCTTGGCACCGTAGCCTGATTTTGGTGGGCGGTATTACTTTTTTCTGGATTTTGGAAGGTATTTTGCCCTTGTTCAATGCTCCTTATAAAAAATGGAAACATTCCGTTCCTAATTTTTTCTTCACGCTCACTACAATTCTAATCAATTTTCCGCTGGCTTTTTTATTGTTAAAATCGTCGGATTGGGCGGTGGAAAACCAATTTGGCATCATTAATTGGTTGCCAGAAATGCCTTTGTGGCTTTATGTTTTACTCGGGGTGATGCTTTTGGATTTGATAGGTGCATACACGGCCCATTGGGTGGAACACAAAGTAAAACCTTTATGGATGGTACATTTGGTGCACCATTCCGATCATAATGTGGATACAACAACAGCCAACAGGCATCATCCATTGGAAAGTTTGATACGCTATGCGTTTACTTTGGCAGGTGTTATACTTATTGGGGCGCCCATTGGCATCATTATGTTGTATCAAAGCTTGTCCGTGGTGTTCTCACAGTTCAACCATGCCAATATTCGCTTGCCCAAAAAAGTGGACAATGTTATCAGTTGGATTATTGTAAGCCCCGATATGCACAAAGTGCACCATCATTATCAGTTACCTTATACCGACTCCAACTACGGAAACATTTTTTCCATTTGGGATAGACTATTTGGTACTTACATGTCGATGGACTTAAAAGATATTGTGTATGGAGTGGATACCTTTCCAGATGAAAAGGAAAACAGCAGTATCAAAGGTTTGCTAAAACAACCTTTTCATAAATATCGGAGGCCGACCACAGAAGGTCAAGAGGTCATTTCAGAATAAGATGCTTTGCATCTATTGAGAAAACTTTACTTTTTAAGACATCTCGACTGCGCTCGATGTGACAAATGCAGTATTCGAGAAAATTTGAGTAATTCTTGCCTAGCGGCAGGCAGGCGTGTTAACGTTTAAATCAATCGTAAATCAAGTATTTCGCTCGTATTTTTTTAAAGATTTCCAAATCATCTTGCCAAGTGGCTTTGATTTCTTCGTTCGTCATTCCATCTTCAATTTGTTGTTGAAGTAAGGGAGTCCCCGCATGTTTAGTAAAACCATCCGTTAAAAAGAATTTGGACTTATCCAAAGTGTTGTTGTAGGCATCAATCACCCATTGCATGGTCACCTCGTTCATTCTTGGGGTTTTGGAGAGGTCACGACCAAAACAGGTTTTGTCCTCTTCTTTCGGATACTTAGAACCAAAGTTGGGTTCGGGAACATAGCTGAAATCATACACCGTGCTATCCATAAACGATGCCCCATAACGTTGAAACTGGAATTCGGTACCACGCCCGGCGTTCACGTTGGTGCCTTCAAACAGTCCCAAACTAGGGTATAAGTTTACGGAAACGTCGTTCGGGAGGTTTGGGGAAGGTCGGATGGGTAAGTGGTATTCGGAATCATGGGTGTAGTTTTCCAGTTCAATAACCGTTAAATCAGCTTTGTTGCCATTTTCCAACCATCCTTCTCCGTTGAGCATTTTTGCGTATTCGCCCATGGTCATCCCGTAGACCAACGGAATCGTGTTCATCCCCAAGTAACTGGTGTGTTCTTTCATCATGGTAGGGCCATCTACATAATGTCCGTTGGGATTGGGTCTGTCCAAAACAATAATGGGCATGTCATTTTCGGCACAGGCTTCCATCACCAGTTGCAACGAGGCAATAAATGTATAGAATCGGACCCCCACATCCTGAATGTCAAAAATAATAACATCCAGTTCGCTCAACTGCTCTTTGGATGGTTTACGATTTTTGCCGTAGAGTGAAATAATGGGTAGGCCGGTTTGGGTATCCACGCCATCTTTAACATGTTCCCCCGCATCCGCTGTACCTCGAAACCCGTGTTCGGGGGCAAAAACTTGCTTTACATCAACACTAGAGGAAAGTAGGGAGTCCACCAAATGCGTATGCCCTTTTTCGTTGAAAACAACACTAGTGGGATTGGCTACTACGCCCACTTTTTTTCCTTTTAAAAGAGGTAGGTAAATTTTAGTTCGGTTCGCTGCCGCTTTAATGGGAGCAGGTGCTTCGGTTGAGGGTTCTGAAGCAGAAATAGCTTCTTTTTGTTGTCCCTTGCATGATGAAAACACCAAAAACAACAATAAAACTGTACTTTTGATCTTAGATAAAATGGGCATTCGTTGAATTTAGAGTTATTTATTGCCAAACGCCTGGTTACAGGGAAGGAACATAAAATTAGTATTTCCGCCCCGATAATAAAAATTGCAATCGCTGCGATTGCCATCGGTGTGGTAATGATGCTAATTGCCATAGCCACCGGTGTGGGCCTAAAAAATAAAATTCGGGAAAAAGTTGCCGCATTCAACGGTCATATTCAGATTTCCAATTTCGATAATAATAATTCCGAGGTTTCTTTAATACCGATTTCCATTAATCAGGATTTTTACCCAGAATTTAAAAATGTGGAGGGGGTGAGTCACGTACAGGCTGTGGCCACCAAAGGTGGGATTATCCGAACGGCCGATACTTTTGAAGGTATGTTGGCCAAAGGCGTGGGCACCGATTACGATTGGAACACCTTTAAAGAATATCTAGTCGAGGGCAGATTGCCCGATTATGGCGGCAAACTAAACGAGGAGGTGCTCATATCTAGTTTAATGGCCAATAGATTACGGTTAAAAGTTGACGATACCTTTTTCTCCTTTTTTCTTCGGGATGGTGATGCTTCCAAAATGCCCAACAATAGGAGGTTTAAGATTGTTGGTATTTATGATAGCGGTTTTGAGGAGTTTGATGAAACCTATGTGTTTGTAGATATCCGCCACATCCAACGGATGAACAAATGGGAAGAAAACCAAATTGGCAATTTTGAGGTTTTTCTTGATGATTTTGACCAATTGGAAGAAAAAAGCAACGAAATCTACGGTAAAACGGTATCCGTTTTAGATACCCAAAACATCAAAAGCAAATACTACCGCATTTTTGAATGGATAGGCCTTTTTGATTTTAATATTGCCCTGATCATTGGCATTATGATCATTGTTGGCGGTATCAACATGATCACAGCTTTGTTGGTCTTGATTCTAGAGCGAACCCAAATGATAGGAATTTTAAAAGCACTGGGGTCTGCCAATTGGAGTATCCGAAAAGTCTTTTTGTACAACGCGGCCTATTTGATTGCCATTGGACTTTTTTGGGGCAACCTCATAGGTCTGGGACTCATATTTCTTCAGAACAAGTACCGTATGTTCAAATTCCCGAACCCCGAGGAATATTATATCGAATATATTCCCGTGCACATGGATGTGGCAACCATCTTACTTTTGAATATAGGAGTAATGTTACTTTGTTTATTGATGCTTTTGGTGCCATCGTACATCATCACTAAAATAACACCGGTAAAAGCCATTCAATTCGAATAGAGGCTATTTTCTCGTGTGGGCTTTTCAATCTAAATTGATAACTTGTGGAACAAAATAACCCACCATGACATTTAAATATTATTCCACATTATTTGCTTTACTTTTAACTGCATCTATATCTGCACAAAAACTTTCCAGAACCGAAAAAAAGATTGTTTCCGCCATCGAAAAAAACAATTCTGATGCGATTGATTTTCTGGAAAAGGTAGTGAACATCAATAGCGGTACCCTTAATGCCGAAGGCGTTAAAAAAGTGGGCATGGTTTTTAAAGATGCCTTTGACAATATCGGATTTGAGACCAAGTGGATAGAAATGCCCGCCGAAATGAATCGCTCAGGTCACTTATTTGCGGAAACCTCGGGTTCAAAAGGAAAAAAACTATTGCTTATTGGTCATTTGGATACCGTTTTTGAAGAAGATAGTCCGTTTCAAACTTTTGAAATGGTTAACGACAGTATCGCCCATGCTCCGGGTGGCAACGATATGAAAGGCGGCGATGTAATTGTGCTGTATGCCTTAAAAGCATTGTCGGACAATGGTCTATTGGATGATGCACAGATTATTGTAGCCTTTACTGGGGATGAAGAGAGTACAGGTAAACCTTTGTCCATCAGTAGAAAAGATTTGATTGATGCTGCAAAGCGAAGCGATGTTGCCTTGGGATTTGAAACTTCCACAGGCTTCAACTATGCCACTGTTGCCAGAAGGGGGTCCTCGGGATGGGCAGTTGAAGTTGAGGGCAAACGTGCACATTCCTCTGGTGTTTTTAGTGAAAATACAGGGGCAGGTGCCATTTTTGAAATGTCCCGAATCCTCCATCAATTTTATACTGATGCGAAAGGGGAGGATTTGCTAACCTTTAATCCAGGTGTACTGCTTGGTGGAACTTTTGTGAATTATGATGAACTGACCAGCAAGGGTGATGCCTTCGGAAAAACCAATGTGGTTGCTCAAAAAGCTGTGGTTAAAGGTGGACTTCGATTTATATCCGAAGAGCAAAAAGAACGTGCTAGAGCCAAAATGAGGGAAATCATAGCCAATAATCTTCCGCAAACTTCAGCAAGTATTAGTTTTACGGATAGCTACCCTGCCATGGGACCTACAGAAGGAAATCGTGCATTGTTGAGTACACTAAACGAAGTAAGTTTGGATTTAAAACAAGGCGAAGTCTTGGCTTACGATCCAGGAAAAAGGGGGGCTGCCGATATTTCATTTGTAGCCAATTATGTGGATGGCTTGGACGGATTGGGTACTATGGGCTCTGGGGCACATACCCCTCAGGAAACCGTTAACTTGAATACCATTGAAGCTTTGACAAAACGTACTGCCATTTTGATTTACCGATTGATAAACACCAAATAATGGTAACACTAAAAACAAATACTTCCGTAGTAAAGATTGATGCGGGGGAACTTGTGGGTTATGAAGTAAACGGACACGAATTTATTCACCAAAAAGGAAGCCCAGGGTGGGACAGTGCCGATACAGAAATGTTCCCTATAATCGGCCCAGTAAACGAGTCTGATTTTCGTGTAAAGACACCAAAAGGGGAAGCAATTCAAGACCAACACGGACTTTTGCGCCAAATGGAATACGAGTTGGAGCACCAAACCGATACTTCTGCCGTTTTTGTAAAGCAATACCGCTCGGGAACTGAAGTTTCCAATTCAAAATTTCCAGAAAAATCTACCGAAGCGGTTTTATCATGGCCTTACGATTTTAGGTTTGAGAAATCCTTTTTGTTGACCGATGATGGGCTGGAAGTTCATTTTAAAGTTTCAGGAGAAGAAGGGATGCCTTTTATGTTAGGGTATCATCCTGCTTTTAAACTGTATTCAAAATCGCCAATGATTGTGGCCGAGGACAAAGAGATTACATTGGATGAGGTTTTGGAAGTTGGGAGTCGGGCGCTTCAAGTGGCAGATTGCACTTCCATAACACTAAAGGATGAGAAACAAATCACTATTGAAACCGAAGGTTTTGGGAATTTTATGTGCTGGACAGAGGTGCGGAATATGGTCTGCATTGAACCCATATCATTTTATCCCTATGCCGTAAATCAAACTCAATTGCATAAAGGATTTCAAAAGTTGGAGGAGACGGCCGAATTTAAAGTTACTCTGAAACCAGAAGCTTAGCTTTCCCTTAATTTATGGTGCCAATACTTGGCTTTTGTCCTGTTTTAAAAAGTATTGGGTGAGAATACTTTCGGTTTCCACGGTATGTTTTTGTGGAGTTATAAAGGCCTCTACATCTTCTAGGTTGGAAATTTGAATATCAGTATCAATAAAGCCAAAACCTTTGTAGATACCGTCCGCAATCAAAACCACGGCACTTTCGTTTTCATCCCTGCCTTTTTCCTTGATGATTCGAACCTCCGAAGTCAATAGCTTCATGGTCGCAATCGCTTCTTCAACCTTTTGGTTGTAATCTTCAGGATTTTCATCGCCCCTACAAATACCTTCGCAGGTATTTATCTCATGATGGGAACAAGCCGCGTTGGTCTGTTGTAAATGGCAATATCTTGGGCAGAGCGAAAAGCTTTTGCAGACTTCTTCCAAATATGTTCGGCACTCTGTTGGGTTATGAATCACTTTTAACGGGTTGGGAACCCCTTTAATGGTATTGTAGGCAAGGTGCATAATTCCATTTCGGTCTTCGTAGGCGAAAATGGCGTATTGCCTTCCAGTTCTTTTTTGCGCACGGTTGTATGGTGGGAACAATCTTTTTATTTCTGCGGATTCCATCAATAGGGCCACTAATTCGCTGCCTGCCAACTTAAAGTCAATATTGGCCGTTTCGCTGCACATTTGGATTTCTTTGCGGCTCTTGTCGTAAAAATGGCCCAACACCCTTTTTTTTAAGTTGATGGCCTTTCCCACATATATAATTTCCCCTTTTTGGTTCATAAAATAATAGATACCGGGTTTTTGGGGAATATTCTCAAAAACAGATTTGGGCAGATGGGGCGGAAGGGTGGCCTCTTGACTTCGGGCATTCAAAAACTTTTTAAAAACCACTTCCGATTCAGGTTTTTTCAAAAGCTTTTCAAACAAAAGCACTGTGGCATGCGCATCTCCCCGAGCACGGTGGCGATCCACCAAGGGAATTTGAACCGCAGAACACAGCTTTCCCAGACTGTAAGAACGTAGACCGGGAATCAACTTACGGGATAAACGTACCGTACAGAGCTTTTTACGAGTAAAATCAACACCAATTTGTCGAAACTCCTCTTTGATCACACCATAATCAAAATTAACAGAGTGGGCCACAAAAATACAACCCTCCGTAATGAATTGTACGGTATCTGCAATTTCAGGGAAGGTAGGTGCATTTTGCACCATTTGGTCGTCAATTCCTGTAAGTCCGGTTATAAAATAGGGAATGGGACATTGAGGGTTTACCAGTGAAGTGAATTCATCCACGACTTGGTTACCATCATATTTAAAAATAGAGATTTCGGTAATCTTATTTCCCTTGATTCCGTTACCTGTGGTTTCTATGTCAATTATGGTGTACAAAGTCTAAAAAATTGGCTTTTAAAGTTAGGGTTTTATCTGCACTTAATTTGAGTTGGGGGAATGATGTGTTTCTTTTTTAGGATAGGATTATATGGAAGGTAAAAAGGGTGTCTTTCCAATTTTTAATAATAACAATCCCTTAGAAACAAGTGTGTAAATTATACTTAATATAGGTGTATTGATAGGATTAAGTCGATTATGACAAGTAAAATAGCCTTGATTGGTCAATATAATATCAAAACCGGATAATATTTCCAGAAATCTTCTAATACATAAGTTTACATTTACAAGTGTGAAATTAACGCTTATTAATCTTTAATAAAACATTAACGATGTTGAGCAATGGTTTTTTACTTGGAGAATTAACTAAACAAATTAAAATGTATTATGAAATTGGCTAGCTTTTTATTTAAAGAATGTCTGGGAACCAATCGTTTAAAAAAACAAATTGTTTTGTCCTTGCTCTGCGTTTTCATGGCGCAAGCTGGGTTTTCCCAACAGACGGTTACGGGTAGCATCACAGATGAGCAGGGGATACCTATTGCAGGTGTATCGGTATTGGAAAAGAATACCACCAATGGTACTGCCAGCGATTTTGATGGAAATTATGAAATTACCACCTCGCAATCCGATGCGGTATTGGTGTTTTCCTATTTAGGTTTTTTAAGCCAGGAAATACCGGTACAAGGAAAATCTACTATAAATGTGGTACTGAAGGAAGACCTCCAGCAGCTTTCCGAAGTAGTGGTAATAGGTTACGGTACCCAAAAACGTGCCGATGTAACCAGTTCGGTGGCAACGGTAAAATCGGAGGATTTTGTGCAGGGTAACGTAAAGGATGCCGCACAGCTTATTCAGGGTAAAGTTGCAGGTCTGTCGGTATCGGCCCCCTCGGGCGACCCGACCGAAGGCACACAGATTAATTTAAGGGGTACATCTTCAATTTTGGGTGGAACCAACCCCTTGGTTTTGGTCGATGGGGTTCCTGGGAGTTTAAATACCGTGGCACCCGAGGATATCGAATCCATTGATGTGCTTAAGGACGGTTCCGCTACGGCAATATATGGTACCCGGGGCACCAATGGTGTGATCATCATCACAACAAAGAAAGGAACAAATGATATGAAATCAACCATTGAATACAATGGGTATGCTTCACTTTCTACCATAGCCAACCGAATGAACTTTTTGGATGCAGGAGAACTAAGACAGAAATTTGAAGAGGGATACACCTTTAATGGGGCCAACCTACAGGATTTTGGCGCAAATACAGATTGGGTAGATCAAATTACCAGAGATGCCTTTAGCCAAGTACACAACCTTATTTTCAGGGGAGGGAACTCAACTTCCAATATGACAGCTTCATTGAACTATCGAGATATAGAAGGTATTTTTCAGAAATCGGACAATAAAAAACACACAGCCAGAGTAAGTGTAAACCACGCGATGTTCGATAATCGTTTAAAGGCCAATGTTGGGGTGATTTTAAGCGAACAAACATATAATGCTTTGGGTGATGGGGTTAGCTTTAATCCATACATATACAGACAGGCTATTATTAGGAATCCTACTGAGCCAGTATACAATGAAGATGGAAGCTGGTACGAAAGGGATGTATATTTCTACGATAACCCTGTTGCCTATATTGAAGAAACCATAGGCCAAAACAGGTATAGAAACACCAGATTCGACTTTTCCTTGAGTTATGATTTTGGAGATCATGTTACCGTTAAGGGATTATATACCCGTAAAGGAAATTCAAATATTAGAGGGTTTTACCAAACCAAGGATCATGTTTCTACCACAAAAAACGGACAAGAGGGATTTGCTTCTAGGGGAACGGATGATTATGTAGGCAATTATGGCCAGTTTACCGTGGATTACGACAATAGTTTCGGAAAACACAAAGTAACAGGTTTGGTAGGTTACAACTATGAAGATAATACCAACGAAGGCTTTTGGGCCACAAACCGCCGTTTTCCAACAGATGGCTTTACTTATAACAACCTTGGTAGCGGACAAGGACTTCAATTGGGTGAGGCCGGAATGGGCAGCTACAAGAATTCTGATAAATTGATTGCGTTCTTCTCTAGGGTCACTTATAATTATGATGATCGCTATTTGTTAATGGCAAGTTTGCGCCGTGAAGGTTCCTCTCGATTTGGTGAGGATTATAAATGGGGTAATTTTCCAGGTGTTTCAGTGGGATGGCGTGTAAACCAAGAATCCTTTGCAGAAAACTGGGATTGGCTTTCCAACCTAAAGTTAAGGACTGGTTTTGGGGTTACCGGAATCAATGCAGGTTCCAATTATCAATCATTGAGCGGACTTACCTACGGAGATTATTTCTTGAATAACGGACAATGGGTAAGGCAACTGATACCTTCACGTAATGCCAATACAAATTTACGTTGGGAGAAAAAGGAAGAGTTTAACCTGGGATTGGATTTTGGTGTTCTTGATGGACGAATCAATGGATCTGTTGATTATTATAACAGAACTACAAAGGATGCTTTGTTCAATTATAGTGTGCCAACACCTCCATACTTTTTCGGTACCATTGCCGCCAACGTTGCACAAATCAAGAATACCGGTGTAGAATTTTTGTTGAATGTAACTCCGTTCCAAACAGATAATTTTGAGTGGACCGCTAACTTGACATATTCTACAAACACCAACGAAATTATGTCACTTTCCAATGATGAATTCCAGTTGACCAATGATTTCTTTGATGAAGGCTACACCGGTGAACCTATTCAAATTAGTACGCACCGTGTGCAAGAAGGACAGCCAATTGGTAATTTCTATGGTCTAAAAAGTGTTGACATTACCGATGACGGTATTTGGGTCATAGAAAGACCGGATGGATCTTTGGTTCCAGCCACCGAAGCCACAAACGATGACAGACAAGTATTGGGTAACGGACTGCCAAAGGCATATTACAGTTGGAACAATACGGTAAGGTACAAGAACTGGGATTTGATGGTCAACTTAAGAGGCGCGTTGGACTATCAGATATTGAATTTCTCTCGGATGTTCTATGAAAACCCAACAATAAGCTACAATACCTTGGATTCTGCTTACGATATGGTGTACGGCAAAGCCGTATTGCAAGATGTGCAGCGATTTGTGAGTTATTATGTGGAAGATGGGGATTTCTTGAAGATAGACAACGTTACCTTGGGCTACACCTTGCCAAAAGATGCCATTAAGTTTGCCCAGAGCTTCCGCATTTATGCATCAGGTCTAAACCTAGCTACTATAACAGGGTATAAGGGGATAGACCCTGAAGTGAACAGAAATGGATTGTCCCCTGGTAATGACGAGAGGGATAAATACCCTTCAACAAGGACATTTACATTGGGTATCAACTTCACATTCTAAAAAAATAAGATTATGAAAAATATAACGAACAAAGTGATTTCACTTAAAGTAAAATTATTGACACTCCTTGTCGGCCTAGTACTGCTGCCGATAGGATGTACCGATTTGGAAGAGGAAGTGTACTCGGAAGTAACCGAGTCTTCGTTCACGCCATCCGAGTCGGATATAATTTCGGTAATGGCCTCGGCCTACACACCCATGCGTTTTGTAATGGGGTGGCAGGGATACTTTGATCTACAGGAAGAGCCTGGTGATATGTTTGTAACCCCAACAAGACCCAACGGATGGGATGATGGAGGTACCTACAAAAGAATGCATTTCCATGAATGGACAGAGACCCAATGGCAGCCAAGAAACACATGGATTACCTGTTTTAATGGAATCAATAGTGCCAATAGGGTAATACTTCAGATAGAATCGGGAGAACTTCCCGTTAGTGAGGAGCAAGCAGCATCCATCGTTGCCGAAATGAGGGCGTTGAGGGCCCTATACTATTCCATGTTGGTGGACACCCACGGAAATGTACCAATTATTGCAAGCTATAGCGATGAACTTCCGGTACAGAGCGAACGTGCCGAGGTATATAACTTTATAGTATCTGAATTGACCGAGGTTATACCCAGTTTAACAGAAACCGTTGATCAATCTACCTATGGTCGTATGACCAAGTGGGCAGCTTATCACGTATTGGCAAGGGTATATCTCAATGCTGAGGTGTACACCGGAACCCCGCAATGGAGCAAGGTTATAGAAGCTTGTAACGAAATCATCAACAGCACTGCATTTGAATTGTCACCTAGTTATTCAGACATTTTCAAAACAGAAAATGAAACTAATCCAGAAATGGTGTTTGCCATACCCTACGATCAAATTTTTGCAGGACAATGGAACGCACACATGAAAATGCTTTTGCCCGATCACCGACTGGTTTTTGATATGCAGGCCCAACCATGGGGAGGATCTAGCTGTAACCCACAATTTATAGATAGTTATAATCCAAACGACAACCGTTTGGAAGATACTTGGTTGATGGGGGACCAATTGAACGCGTCGGATGGTAGTGTGGTAATGACCTTGAGAAAAGAAATGCCAAGTATTTATGATTGTGATTTTACCGATGGTTTCCGATGTGGAAAATATGAGATAGAATCAGGAGCAACAGGAGGACTCAGTGTAGATTTTCCTTTCTTACGATATACCGATGTACTCATGATGAAGGCCGAAGCTCTCCTTAGAACCAATAAGAGCGATGAAGCAGCAGCCATTGTGACCGAAGTACGTATGCGTTCCTTTGAGGACCCTGCCCAAGCAACAGTTACCGGAGCTGAATTGGAAGGTGACACCACAGTAGAGTACGGTACTTTGGCCGAAGATGGAACCATTGATGATCCAGGAGATCAATCAGCGGTGCCCTACGGTCGTTTTTTGGATGAATTGGGTTGGGAATTTGCCGCAGAGGCAAGAAGAAGATCCGATATGATCCGATTTGGTGTGTACCAGACAAAAAACTGGTATAACCACACACCGCAAGGAGAACATACAACATTGTTTCCAATAGGTTTGGAAGAATTGAATACCAATACCAATCTAAGCCAGAATCCTGGATATTAAATTAAAAATACGATTCAAACATATTCTTATTTAGTGATTATTTGAGTTTGTAGTTTAGTGAAAAAGCGGATGGGTCACCATCCGCTTTTATATTTTAATGGGTTGTGTAAATTTCATGAAGAAAGAAATCCACGCTCTTTTTCCTTATGGGATAAGGGACAAATTAAAACTGGGACCGAAATTGTGTGGGGGAACAACCCTTCAATTCTTTAAATTTTCTATTAAAATTCGCAATATTGTTGAAACCACATTGATCGGAAATCATGGAAATGGCAAGTTCTGGGTTGTTTAAAATAAGCTTGCAGGCATTTTCTATCCGTATCTCGATCAAGAATTGGAAAAAAGTCTTGTTCGTTCGCTTCTTAAAATACCTACAAAAAGCATTTTTGCTCATATTGGCTACATCTGCCACCTCATCAAGGTTAATGGGCTCGTGAAACCTGTCCATGGCATATTTGAACACATCGTTCATCCGTTTTCCTTCATCATCAGAGAACGACTTTCTATATACAAAGGAAGACAAGGGTTCAGTTTCTGATTGCATTATATGGCTGATTATGATCAAAAGCGTGGCAATTTGCTCCACTTTGTTCTGCGTCTTTAATTTGTTGAACTCTTCAATAATGATTTCTGTATTGGAAATCACTCGCATTCCAAGCTCCGATTTTTTAAAAAACTCTTTAGTTGACGAAAGGTCTGTAATACGAAAGAATTCCTTGCCAAAAGAATTAATGTCAAAAAACAAGGTGTACATAAGCGATTTTGGTGATGCGGAGACATCACTTTTAAAGGCATGGGGCACATACCCTCCAATAACCAAGATATCCCCTTCCCTGTAATCACTAATAGAGTCGCCCACAATCAAAGACCCGGAACCTTTGGCAATATAACTTATCTGAATTTCTGCATGTTGATGAAGCTGGTCATAAAAAACCCGTTCCCGGTCTATTTGGTAGACCAAGGCTTCATCTTTGGGTTTGGGTATTTTGAATGGGAGAACTTTCATTTTTTATACAAATATCATTAAAAAATCGTCCTTGGTCAATAATTTGGGTCAATATAGTATCACAACGAGCTAATAAATAGACCGATTCTTGGCTTGTTGTATTTTATTTTTGTAATCAAAATACTAAGCATTATGATACATTGGGAAGGCGTTATGCCTGCTGTAACAACGAAATTTACAAGTGAGGACGAATTGGACCTTGCCATGTTTGAAAAAAATATTAGGGCTCAAGTTGAAGCTGGAGTACACGGAATCATTTTGGGTGGCACTCTGGGTGAAGCAAGCACTTTGGCCAAAGAGGAAAAAGAAACCTTGATCAAGACCGCCTTGGAAATTGTAGGTCATAAGGTTCCTGTAATTATCAATATTGCAGAGCAGAGTACCAAAGAAGCCATAGCCGTGGCACAAAATGCAGAAAAATTGGGCGCTAAAGGACTTATGGTGTTGCCTCCCATGCGTTATAAGGCAACCGATCATGAAACAGTAGTGTATTTCAAGGCCATAGCAAACAGCACATCGCTTCCCATAATGATCTATAATAACCCGGTGGATTATAAAATTGAGGTAACTTTGGACATGATGGAGGAGTTATTGGAATGTGGGAATGTTCAGGCCATCAAGGAATCCACAAGGGACATCACAAATGTGATTCGATTGAAGAACCGCTTCGGTGACCGCTTAAAGGTCTTTACGGGAGTGGATACACTGGGCTTGGAAAGTTTGGTGATAGGAGCGGACGGATGGGTGGCCGGGCTGGTCTGTGCATATCCGGCAGAGACCGTTGCCATCTACGAATTGGTAAAAGCTGGCAAAATCAACAAAGCCCTGGAAATATACCGATGGTTCATGCCTTTGTTGGAGTTGGACATAAGCCCGCAATTGGTGCAGAACATCAAATTGGCCGAAGTGGCTACCGGAATAGGGACCGAACATGTCAGGGCACCAAGATTGCCCTTGCAAGGAAAAGAAAGGGAAAGAGTGATCAAGGTTATCGACGATGCCATGAAAAACAGACCAGTACTCCCGGAATATAAAAACCTAAAAAGTGAAGTATGATTACAGGAAAAAACTGTATAGCAGGAGATTTTAGCGCTAAGGGAAACGTTGAATTCAAAACAATGGATCCCAAACTGAACATTGAAAACCCAACAACTTTTGTGGAGGCCACAAAAGAAGAAATTGAAGAGGCTGCTATCTCGGCATGGAATGCCTTTAAAGTTTATCGAAAAGTATCAGGCAAGCAAAGAGCAGCTTTCTTGAATGCCATTGCCGATGAAATTTTGGCGCTGGACCAAGAGTTGGTAGATATGTACGTTACAGAGTCCGGGCTTCCCGAAGGAAGGGCAAAGGGAGAAAGAGGACGTACAATGAACCAGTTAAGGTCCTTTGCTGAACTAGTTGCCAATGACGATTGGAGGGAAAACACCTTTGATGCAGCCCAACCGGATAGGAAACCATTGCCAAAAGATGATTTGAGAAAAACGATGATTCCCTTGGGGCCAGTGGCCGTATTCGGAGCCAGTAATTTTCCATTGGCCTATTCCACTGCAGGAGGCGATACAGCTAGTGCTTTAGCGGCAGGTTGCCCCGTAATTGTTAAATCGCACCCCATGCATGCCGGAACTTCGGAATTGGTGGCCTCTGCCATTGTAAAGGCTGCAGAGAAAACCGGAATGCCAAAAGGAGTGTTCTCCAGTATCAATGGAGGTATTCAGGCAGGAGTAGACCTAGTAAATCATCCCAAGATAAAAGCGGTTGGTTTTACAGGAAGCATCACAGGAGGAAGAGCGCTGTTTGATATTGCTGCAAAAAGAGAAGAGCCTATTCCCGTATTTGCGGAAATGGGAAGTGTCAACCCGGTTATCATCACTCCCAGTGCCCTTTCCAAAAGGGGGAATGAAATTGCCAAGACCTATGCAGGATCCATTACCTTGGGAACAGGTCAATTCTGTACCAATCCAGGTTTGTTGTTGACCGTAAAAAGCGAAAACACCCAAGATTTTGTCAAAGAATTGGCAAAAGAGACCATTGCTTTGGACCCTCAGTGCATGTTGCACCCCAACATTAAAAGCGGATATGAGAAAAAAGGTGCCGATGTAACTTCACAATCGGGAGTAGAAGTTGTTGGTAAGGTAGAAGGGGAATTGGAGCCCAATTATGCAGCTTCAGTGGTTGCAACAGTATCGGGCACCGAATTTTTGGCCAATCCCAAACTGCACCAAGAGGTTTTCGGACCTTTTTCCATGGTGGTCCAATGCAAGGATGAAGCAGAGCTTTTGCAAATCATAGAAGGACTGGAAGGACAGCTGACTGGAACCCTTATTGCGGAAGAAAGTGATTCCCTTGACTTGATGGAAATGGTGGACGCCCTTCAAAACCGAGTAGGTAGAATTATTTACAATGGTGTTCCCACAGGAGTGGAAGTTTGTCCGTCCATGCAACATGGTGGGCCATATCCTGCATCTACGGATTCCCGTTTTACTGCCGTGGGTACACACGCCATTAAAAGATGGGTAAGGCCTGTAAGCTATCAGTCTTTCCCCAAAAATCTGTTGCCCGACCACCTAAAGGGGTAAGGTATACAGGCAGTGATTTATAAAAAAAATGTGTCAGTTTTAAAGACAACGAGTGGCAAGAAAAACTTTTTTTTGTGTTGATGCCCATACCTGTGGGAATCCGGTAAGGGTTGTGGCAGGGGGCGGCCCCAATTTAGTGGGGGCCAACATGAGTGAAAAAAGACAGCATTTCCTAAAGGAATTTGACTGGATTAGAAAAGGGTTAATGTTTGAGCCCCGGGGACATGATATGATGAGTGGGAGCATTTTGCTCCCACCTCATGAACCCGAAAATGATTTTGCCATTCTCTTCATCGAGACTTCTGGTTGTTTGCCCATGTGCGGACACGGGACCATCGGAACCATTACCGTGGCCATTGAAGAGGGCTTAATTGTTCCCAAAACACCCGGAAAAATCAGAATGGAAGCTCCTGCGGGATTAGTGGAAATTGAATACCAGCAAACTGGAAAGAAGGTGGATTGGGTCCGATTGGTCAATGTAAAATCCTATCTGGCCGCCGAAAATTTGACGGTGGAATGCCCGGAACTGGGTGAGATTACTTTTGATGTCGCCTACGGGGGAAATTATTATGCCATTGTGGACCCTCAGGAAAACTTTAAGGGCGTGCATAATTTTACGGCAGGCCAGATTATACATTACTCCCAAGTAGTACGAAAACGAATCAATGAAAAATACCCTGACATGTTTGTGCATCCAGAGGATAGCACCATTAGGGATGTAAGCCACATGCTCTGGACAGGAGACCCAATCGACCCAACATCTTCAGGAAGAAATGCCGTTTTTTATGGGGACAAGGCCATAGACCGTTCCCCATGTGGTACGGGAACCTCTGCTCGCATGGCCCAATTGTACGCCAAAGGAAAATTGAAATCAAGTGAACCTTTTATTCATGAAAGCTTTATTGGAAGCAAGTTTGTTGGAAGGATTGAGAAAGAAACAACATTGGGGGACAAAAAAGCTATTGTGCCCAGCATCCAAGGATGGGCCCAAGTTACCGGGTACAATAACATCATCATAGATGATGACGACCCTTATGCCCATGGGTTCCAAGTATTGTAAATAGATTTTTCCAAAATGAAGAAAGTGATTGTTGTAGGGGGAGGAATCTCCGGCCTTTGTAGTGCTTACTATTTGGTAAAGGAAGGGTATGATGTTACAATATTGGACCAAACCGATATGACCAGTGGAGCCTCCTTTATTAATGCAGGATATATCACTCCGAGCCATTTTATTCCATTGGCCGCACCGGGAATCATTACCCAAGGGCTTAAATGGATGCTCAACAGTTCCAGTCCTTTCTATATAAAACCCAGATGGGACATGGAGTTTTTCAAATGGGCCCTGCTTTTTAAAAAATCTGCAACAGCATCCAAGGTCAAAAAAGCACTTCCGGTACTCAAGGAACTCAACCTGAAGAGCAGAAGTTTGTACGAAGAGCTGTTGGCTTCCCACGATTTTGATTTTCATTACAAAAGAAAAGGGGTGCTGATGGCTTATTGTACCGATAAAGCAGAACATGAAGAGCGGGAAGTCGCCGAACAGGCCATAAGGGAAGGACTTGAGGTTTCCATACTTTCCAAGGAAAAGCTGCAAGAAATCCAACCGGTACTTTCAGATGAGGTAAAAGGAGCGGTACATTACCAATGTGATGCCCACATGACCCCGAACCACTTTATGCAGCAACTAAAGGAATGGCTGCAAGCACATGGAGTGCAATTTAAGTTGGGTGAAAAGGTTGAGGGTTTTACCGTAAAGGAGGAAAAAATAGTATCCTTAAAAACTCAGGACTCCATTTTTGAGGCCGATGAATTTGTTTTGGCCAGTGGTAGCTGGACCTCAAAACTGGCTTCTTCATTAGGATTGAAGATCCCTATTCAAGGTGGAAAAGGGTACAGCATGGATGTGAACAGGCCTACGGGCATTACGTTACCCACTATTTTGGTAGATGCCAGAATGGCTATAACCCCTATGGATGGTTTTACCCGTTTTGCGGGAACCATGGAGTTTTCTGGTAACAACAATACTATCAAAAAAGAAAGGGTTGAAGCCTTGGCGAAGGCCGTTAAGGCCCACTATCGGGATATAGAAATACAGGCTGACGAGTTAAACAAGGCCACATCGGGGCTCAGGCCTGTGTCCCCTGATGGCTTGCCTTATATTGGCAAAACCTCTAAATACCAAAATTTGACCATTGCCGCAGGTCATGCCATGATGGGTTGGAGCTTGGGACCTGTGACCGGAAAGTTAGTAGCGCAGGAAATAGCCAAGGAGAAAACCATGGTAAACCTCGAACTCTTTTCACCGGACAGGTTCAAATAACCAAATCCACAATATCAATACGACATTACTATAAACTTGCATCTTTTTGTGCTTAAAGTGATGTTAAGGATAATATAGTATAAGTATGTGATAATTTGGATTGATGAACAACGGGAGATTATCTCTAGTTTTAGACTTATTTAAACTATGGAATCTTTTGTCAAAAAAATAAGTGTATTTTTTATACTTGTTTCGGTAAGCACATCATTTGCCCAAGGAACTTTAGCGGAATATAAAAAGGCGATAGCCTTGGATTCCCTGTTTCGGGACAAGGTCACAAACTCACCCTCAACTTTTCATTGGCTTGAAAACAATCTGCTGTGGTATGTCAACAATACTGCTGAGGGAAAAGAGTATCTTCGGGTTGATCCCATCAAGAAAACGCAAGCAAAATGTTTCGATCATACGGCCTTGGCCAAATTACTTTCTGAAGAATTTGATAAGGATGTCGATTCGAAGAACATGGAAATTAGTGCATTGGAGTTTGATGCAGATTTGTCCGAGTTGAAATTCATTTTTGACAAGGCAAAGGTTTCCTATCGTCCCAATGACAACAAATTGACGGTAATTGAGGAAAATATAGAGGATAGAGATAGAAACCGAGGTTATTGGGGCAGCAGATTTGATGAGAAGGGCAATCCGCCCGTGGTTTCTCCGGATTCCACTATGACAGCATTCATCAAAAACAACAACTTATACATTAAGGACAACAAGACCGAGGAGGAAACCCAGTTGAGCTATGACGGCGCTCCCGGGTTTTTTTATTCCACCTACATCAAATGGTCTCCCGATGGCAAAAAGATTATGGCGTACAAGGTGCGTCCGGGAGACGACCGTAAAATTTACTTTGTGGAATCCAGCCCAGAAGATCAATTCCAGCCCAAGTTAAAATCCAGGGATTATTTGAAGCCCGGGGATGAACTTCCCTTCAAAAGCCCACAGTTGTTTTTGGTGGATGCCAAAAAACACATCCAAATCTCCACGGACGAATTCAGCCACCAATTTGGGCTGAACAATATAGATTGGAGGGATGACAGCCGCGCATTTAGCTTCGAATATAATCAACGGGGACACCAAGCATACAAGGTGATCGAGGTGGATGCCACTACTGGAAATGTAAAAGTGTTGGTGAATGAGACAAGCAAGACCTTCATCGACTACAGTAGTAAAAAATATCGATACGATGTGGCCGACGGTAAGGAAATTATATGGACTTCCGAGCGGGACGGCTGGAACCACATATACCTTTATGACGGGGAAACAGGACAGGTGAAAAAACAACTCACCAAAGGTGAGTGGGTCGTGCGCAAGGTCATTCATGTGGATGAGGAAAACAGGGAAGTGTATTTCACCGCGAGTGGGCTTGACAAGAATCAGGATCCATACTTTTTGCACTACTTCAAAGTTGGTTTTGATGGAAATAACCTTACCCGTTTCACCAAGGAAAATGGTAACCACGAGGTCACATTTTCCGAGGATTATTCATATTATATAGATCAATTTTCTCGGGTCGATGCACCGCCAGTCACACTTTTGAAGTCGTCGAAAAATGGCAAGACCATCATGCAGTTGCAAAAGGCAGACCATTCTGCTTTATTGAAGGAAGGATGGATTGCACCCGAAGTGTTTACTGCAAAGGGCAGGGATGGCGTTACCGATATCTGGGGCATCATCATCAGACCAACCTCTTTCGACCCCAACAAGACATACCCGGTCATTGAATATATTTATGCTGGACCCCACAGTTCCTTTGTTCCCAAGGATTTCAGGGCCTACAATTGGTCCATGTCCTCCTTGGCCGAATTGGGTTTTATTGTGGTTCAGATAGATGGGATGGGTACTTCAAACCGTTCAAAGGCTTTTCATGATGTATGTTGGCAGAATTTAAAAGATGGTGGTTTTCCAGACCGGAAGATATGGATCAAGGAAGCGGCAAAAAAATACCCCTACATAGATGCCGACAAAGTGGGGATTTTCGGAACTTCGGCTGGAGGGCAGAACGCAGCGGCCGCCTTGGTCTTCAATTCGGATTTTTATGATGTGGCGGTCTCCTCATGTGGGTGCCACGACAATAGGATGGACAAGATCTGGTGGAACGAACAGTTCATGGGCTATCCCATTGGGCCACATTATGCGGCCAGTTCCAATGTGGAAAATGCGGGCCAAATGAGCGGCAATTTGATGCTCATCTTGGGAGAAGTGGACGACAATGTCGATCCCGCAAGCACCATGCAGTTTGCCAATGCCCTGATCAAGGCCAACAAGGATTTTGAACTGGTCACCATACCCGGTATGGGTCATTCTTCAGGAGGGGAATTCGGTGAACGGAAGCGCAAGGACTTTTTTGTAAAACACTTGATGGGTGTTGACCCGCCCTCATGGCAAGAAATCTACGAATAGATAATTTAAATACACATAGAACCAAAGGTTAGTATAAATATTGGAGAAAAGATTTATTATGAAGTTAAGTAAGTTGTTCGTTGGTACGATTTTGTTTTTTACTGCTTGGTGTACAAGTTTTGTCCAAGCACAGAGTGGCAATCAGATTTTGGATGGAATCGGTGAGACCGCAATGATTGCCCGGTACATTTTTGATGGCGATGCCAAGGATTGGTCACGGAACAACTTGCATGGGAGAATTCACGGCCCCAATGTCAGGTTTACCGAGGATGAGAAGTTTGGGAAGGTACTTGTTTTGCCAGGGGATGGCGAGTCTTATGTTTCAATTCCCGGTGAATCTCTGGAAGGAGAAGAATCCCTGAGCATTATTGCTTGGATGAATCTTCAATCTACAGCATTGGGCCAGCGGTTGTTTGATTTTGGCAAGGACGACAGAACGCATCTTTTTATAGCACCATCGGGCATTGATGAAAAAGAAGGTTTTCAGGCCGTCATTATCAAAGATGGCGAGAAAGCATACGAGGCAAATTCACCTGAAGCAAAAATGGAGACTGGCCAATGGGTACATGTTGCCGTGGTTTTGGATATTCCCTCAAAATCCATGATGACCTACATCAACGGGGAGCAAGTAGGAAAAGCGGAGAATATGGAAATGGAACTGGGACAATTGTTCACCCATGAAAATCAACTTTACATTGGAAAGTCGATAGCATCCGGTGATACCTACCTCAAAGCCAAGGTCCATGATTTTAGATTGTACCGGACTCCTTTGAGCGAAAAACAGATTGCCCGGATCCACTATATTGCCCTTCGTGGGGGAGATAGCATGGCACAAAGGGAAAAACCAGAGAACGATCTACCAAAGTTCCCTCCAAATACCCCTCAATTGTATAATGAATATCTAACAGGAGTATCCGATATAGAGGTCGAAACCGAAATGGGCTTTTTACCAAGATTGCCCCGCTATGTCCAAGGTACGTACCGCAATGGGATTGAAGGTCCAAAAGTAAGGGTGCTTTGGCCATCCCCAACGGACAATTCTGAAGTTTCAAAACCTGGAAATTATGTAGTCACAGGTCAGGTTTCCGGTACGGATTTTCAACCAAAGGCCAGAGTTACAGTAAAAGCAAGCAAGGAATCGGGTACACCAAGCCTCAAATTGGATGTTTTCGGGTTGGACCAAGTGTCACTCAATGCCGATGCTCACGGCCAGCAAACAAAATTTATTGAAAATCGTGACAAATTCATAAATACCTTGGTGCAGACCAATCCGGATTCCTTTCTCTATATGTTCCGCAATGCCTTTGGTCAAGAACAGCCCGAAGGAGCAAAACCATTGGGAGTTTGGGACAGCCAAGAAACCAAATTACGGGGACACGCCACGGGACACTATCTAACGGCCATTGCACAGGCTTATGCCAGTACAGGCTATGACAAGGCATTGCAGGCCAACTTTGCGGACAAAATGAATTACATGGTGGATGTACTATACCAACTCTCCCAGATGTCAGGGCAGTCTGCCAAAGCTGGAGGAGAGCATGTCGCCGACCCGACGGCCGTACCACCCGGCCCTGGTAAGTCAACCTATGATTCCGATTTAAGCGAAAATGGTATCCGTACCGATTACTGGAACTGGGGAGAAGGGTTTATCAGTGCTTACCCACCAGACCAGTTCATTATGTTGGAAAATGGGGCCACGTATGGCACACAACCCACACAGGTTTGGGCGCCTTATTACACCTTGCACAAAATTTTGGCCGGGTTAATGGATATTTATGAGGTCAGTGGAAATGAGAAAGCACTTGAGATTGCCAAAGGAATGGGCGATTGGGTATATGCCCGATTGAGCCAACTACCTACCGATACCCTAATTAGCATGTGGAACACTTATATTGCAGGTGAGTTTGGGGGTATGAACGAGGCCATGGCCCGTTTGGATAGAATCACCGATGAACCCCGTTACCTCAAAGTGGCCCAATTGTTCGATAATATCAAAATGTTTTTTGGTGATGCAGAACATTCGCATGGATTGGCCAGAAATGTGGACTCCTTCCGTGGATTGCACGCCAATCAGCACATTCCCCAAATTGTGGGAGCGTTGGAAATATATCGCGATTCGGAATCCCCTGAATATTACCAAGTGGCCGACAATTTCTGGTACAAAGCCAAAAATGATTACATGTATAGCATAGGCGGGGTTGCCGGAGCAAGGAATCCCACGAACGCGGAATGCTTTATCGCCCAACCAGCTACATTGTACGAAAATGGGTTTTCATCAGGAGGACAAAATGAAACCTGTGCCACATACAACATGCTAAAATTGACCAAAAATCTATTCCTTTTTGATCAACGTACCGAATTGATGGACTACTATGAACGAGGGTTGTACAATCATATCCTTGCTTCTGTGGCAGAGGACAGTCCGGCCAATACCTATCATGTGCCATTGAGACCAGGTTCTGTGAAAAGATTCGGAAATTCTGATATGACCGGGTTTACCTGTTGCAACGGTACCGCTTTGGAGAGCAGTACTAAACTCCAGAATTCCATTTACTTCAAAAGTCAGGATAACAGTACACTTTACGTAAACCTCTTCGTTCCTTCCACATTGAAATGGGCAGAAAAAGATATCACTGTTGAGCAAAAAACCGCTTTTCCGAAGGAGGACAACACGCAATTGACCATAAAGGGCAAGGGAAAATTCGATCTCAACATACGGGTACCACAATGGGCGACCAAAGGGTTCTTTGTGAAGATAAACGGCAAGGAGGAAAAAGTAGAGGCCAAGCCAGGTACGTATCTTACCCTAAGTCGCAAATGGAAAGATGGTGATGTTATTGATTTGAAAATGCCGTTCCAATTTCATTTGGATCCAGTGATGGACCAACAGAACATCGCAAGCCTTTTTTACGGCCCTGTATTGTTGGTGGCGCAGGAACCCGAACCACGAAATGAATGGCGCAAGATAACCTTAGATGCTGAGGATATTGGGAAAACCATTCAAGGAGACTCCAAAACATTGGAATTTACCATTGACGGAACGGTTTTTAAACCGTTCTACGAAACCTACGGTCGCCATTCGGTTTATTTGGATGTTACATTGAAATAATTTTTATAATCAAAACATTGAATGCCCCTAAACTATCATTCCGATCAAGGGCAGGAATCTCTTCGATGGCAAAAGGTTCTTCACTCTTCTTGGTCTCGTTCAAAATGACAGCCAAGTACAGAAAAATGGTGCCTGGCATTCAAAAAACCAATCACTACCTTTAGGTAGTAAAGGATAAAAACTAAACATAAGCAATATGGGTTTAAAAAAAACAGGAATCATAATCGTGGCCATGGTGGGCTCCTTCGCAACGGCGCAGACCAGCAAATTGGCCGACCTCGTTACCGAGTTTGAAGCAGATAACTGGGCGTTGAACCGAACATACATAGTTGATGAATCCGAAGAATATTACCAGCGTTTCTCTACATTTTATTCCGACTGGAAGAAGAAAATGGCAGGGATTGACTTTGGTTCCTTATCGCAGCAAGGGAAAGTGGACTACGTTCTTTTGAAAAATTTGATGACCAAGGGCGAGTATTTTTTAAACCAAGATTACAATGCTTTCAAGGAAGTTGATGAAGTAAGCCATTTTGCCAAGGATATTTTTCCGTTTATGCAAGAGCGACGTAGGGGCAAAAAGCCAGATGCCAAAAAATTGGCACAGCTATTTCAAAATGCCACCAAAACCATTGATTCGGAAATAGAATCATGGAAAACCAAGCCCTTTAAAGATTGGCAAACGGCAGACAAAGCTTCCAGTGTGGTGCTTTCGCTGCAAAAAGGCTTGGAAGAGGCATACAATTTTTACTATGGTTACGACCCGGATTTTACGTGGTGGGTGGAAAAACCTTATGAAAAACTCAACGAAAAGTTGACCGCTTATGCCGAATTCTTAAAAAACAACTATTCACAGAACAGTGTCAAGGATGATGGCAGCGGTATTGTAGGTAAACCGATCGGTGAGGACGCGTTGAATGAAAGCCTATCCATGGCATTCATTCCCTACACTCCGGCCGAGCTCATAAAAACTGCCGAAGAACAATTTGAATGGTGCAAAAACGAGATGATAAAGGCATCTCGCGAATTGGGGTATGGCGATGACTGGAAAAAGGCCTTGGAACATGTAAAAAACACCTACGTTCCCGCTGGCGAACAACCACAGGCCATCATGGACCTTTATTCACATTCTGTGGAGTTTATTGAAGAAAGAGATTTGATTACCTTGCCGGATTTGGCCAAGGAAACCTGGGGCATGAAAATGATGAGCCCAGAAAGACAAAAGGTCAATCCGTTCTTTTTGGGAGGAAGGGACATCATCATTTCCTACCCCACCATGGAAATGGACCATAACGACAAGTTGATGAGCATGCGGGGCAACAATCCGAATTTCTCATTTCCCACGGTACAGCACGAATTGTTGCCGGGCCACAACCTACAATATTTCATGACCAGTCGTCATAAAAGTTACCGTAGACCTTTTTCCACCCCTTTTTGGACAGAAGGATGGGCCCTCTATTGGGAAATTAACCTGTGGAACAAGGATTTTCCCCAAACACCAGAGCAAAAACTCGGTATGCTGTTTTGGAGGATCCACAGATGTGCACGGATTATTTTCTCGCTTAAGTTTCATTTAGGTGAGATGACCCCACAGGAATGTATCGATCTGTTGGTGGATGAAGTGGGTCACGAGTATGCCAATGCCGAAGCAGAGGTGAGACGCTCCTTTACAACCAATTACCCACCATTGTACCAACTGGCCTACATGATGGGCGGACTGCAATTTTATGCGCTCCGGAACGAAATGTTGGAAAAGGGCTGGACAGAGAAACAATTTCACGATCGGGTGATGCAAGAAGGAAGAATGCCCGTGGAGCTCCTTCGCAGTCTTTTGCAAGACCTGCCGCTCAACAAAAACTATAAAACCAAGTGGAAGTTCTCCACAGCGTTCCAATAGGAACATACAGATTATTTTAGAGATAAGGGAGGTGTCAATGTACATTTCCCTCAAAAACCAAACTAGCACGAAAATGAAGCATATAAAGTATTGGATGGTATCGACATTTTGTTTTGTGGCCCTATCAACAGTGGAAGCACAGCAAACGTATTGGAGCAAGGTCGAGAAAAGGGAATCTACCTTGGGTATTGCCGATGTCTATCAAAAATTCAACACCCCCGACTTTCAATTGAAATTGGTCAAGGCATCCCAAACAATTGCAGCCCTTCACCCAAATAGTGAGCCTTATTTTGATTTTACGCCCGGGGAACGGCTAGAAATCAGGGACAAGGACAGTCTCTACCATTTGGGCGATATCAATCTTAGGATAAAGGATCCCAATGGTATATGGAAAAATTATTCCACCGCTACCAGCCGTGCAGCTGTAAAGCCTTTGGAGGTCAGTGGAAATATCCTTGCAGCCGCCAATTTGGCCAATACCTTGCCCAATGACATTCCGGTTTCAGTAAAACGGTATTACGAGCTGGACAACGATCAATTGGTGATGCGTTTTGAAATCACCAACAAACAAAATACTTCCGTAGAAATTGGAGCATTGGGCCTTCCCATGGTATTCAACAACATTCTGGAAGGTAAATCTTTGGTAGAGACCCATGCCCAAAACGTGTTCTTTGATCCCTATATTGGAAAAGATGCCGGCTATCTGGAGGTGAAAAGATTGAGCGGAGGAGGTCCAGCACTATTGGTATTGCCCAAGGAGAACATGGCTTTTGAGGCGTACAGACCTTTGTTGGATGACCCGACACCGAAGAGTATCGTTTTTGAAGGATTTCACGAGTGGATGGCCCATAGCAAGGCCTACGCAGAAAAAGAATGGAAAGGAGTGGAACAGTGGAACAAGCCCACATCGCTTACCCTTGAACCCAAGGAAACAAAAAGCTTTTCTTTGAAATTCGTCCTTTCCGAAGGCATTAAAAATATTCAAGAAACCTTGGTGAAGGAAGAACATCCGGTGGCGGTTGGGGTTCCCGGTTATGTGTTGCCCCAAGATGTCAACGCCCAATTGTTCATCCATTACAAAAGTGATATTGCTGCTTTGGAAGTAGAGCCAAAAGGCGCCCTGGATGTTAAAGAAGAAGACACTACGCCATCAGGAAAGAAAAAATATAGTGTCCAAGGAAAAAAATGGGGCAGGGCAAGGCTCACGGTCACTTATGAGGATGGCGTGGAGCAAACCATCAACTATAAAATCATTAAGCCGGAAACAGAGGTCATCAAGGATTTTGGACATTTTTTGACTACGGAACAGTGGTTCGATGGCCCTAACGACCCTTTTGGACGTAATCCATCGGCCATCAGTTATGATTATGAGAAAAAAGAACAGGTGGTGCAAGATGGAAGGGTTTGGATCAGTGGATTGAGTGATGAGGGCGGGGCCGGAAGTTGGTTGGCCGCCGTTGTGAAGCAGTTGGTGCAACCTGACAAAGAAGAAATCAAAAAACTGCAAGCGTTTGTCGATGAAACCCTTTGGGGAGGCATCCAGTATAACGAAGGACCTCAAAAATATGGGGTAAAAAAGAGCATATTTTACTACGAGCCCGATTCCCTGCCCAAGGGAACGTACAGTGACAAGATTAATTACAATACTTGGGCCGCATGGGACCACAAACATGCCAACGACCCTGGAAGATCGTACAATTATCCCCACGTGGCAGCGGCCTATTGGGTCATGTACCGTTTGTCCCGTTATCATCAGGGATTGGTGGACAACCATCCTTGGGATTGGTATTTGGAAAATGCCTACCATACCAGTGTTGCCATGGTGGAACAAGCACCCTATTATGCTCAATTTGGGCAGATGGAAGGTTCCGTGTTCCTCTTTGTTTTGGAAGATTTGAAAAATGAAGGGCTTACAGAAATGGCCACCGATCTGGAAGAACGAATGAAGCAAAGAGCAGATCATTGGCGAGCATTGGATTATCCTTTTGGCAGTGAAATGCCCTGGGATTCCACAGGACAGGAAGAAGTGTACGTGTGGTCCGATTACTTCGGATATGACCGAAAAGCAATGGTTACCCTTAGAGCTATTTTGGCCTATATGCCCACTATGCCACACTGGGGCTATAATGGCAATGCCAGAAGGTATTGGGACTTTTTGTATGGTGGAAAAGCGGGAGAGACCTCACGGGTCGAACGTCAAATCCATCATTATGGATCATCTTTGAATGCCATTCCCGTGCTGAGCCACTTCAGAAAGAAACCTGATAATCTCTATCTATTGAAAGTAGGTTATGGGGGGCTTTTGGGAGGAATTTCCAACATTACCCAAGATGGATTTGGCCCGGCAGCGTTCCATTCGTACCCTTCCGCGCTCAAAATTGACGGGATTTCAGGGGATTATGGTTCTGGGTTCTACGGATATGCTGTGAACACGTCTTCCTACCTTGTCAAGGATGAGGATATGGGGTGGTTGGCCTTCGGGGGCAACTTGTCCCAAAAAGGGGATGTGGTGGAAGTGGAACTTACCACGGCCGCAAAATCAAAAGTTTTCATAGCACCTAAAAAGTTATGGTTGACCTTGGATGCAGGTTCGTTTAAAAAAGTGGCTTATAATGATAAAACGGGCGAACTGAATCTTACTTTGGGTAGCAAAACAGCACATACCCCTTATGCCTATTTGCGTGTGGATGGAAGCGATGCTGAACTTCCTTTCAAAAAGGTGAGGGGAGCATACCAAATTGAGTTGGGTAAGAACGAAACGGAGATTAAGCTACAATAACAAAGTTGCGATACAAGGTGTGACATGAGGCAAAGGTTGTGGAACATATTTTTACTGTTGCTGGTTTTTGGAAGTGTTTTTGGCCAAGAACGTATGGGACAGCTGTCCATTGAAAATGTGAACCCGATTCTTCCCGGATATTTTGCCGACCCGACCATCAAAAAGTTTGGTGATACGTATTACATCTACGCCACCACCGATAATGAAATGTTGGCCTCTGGGGTTCCTACGGTTTGGTATAGCAAGGATTTCAAGCATTGGTACAATTATACCATGGAGGTTCCCTCCTTGGAGTCCGTGAATCTTAGGAATTTTTGGGCACCGGATATCATTGAAGGTAATGATGGCAAATATTATCTCTATTTTGGTAATTGTCAGGCAGGGTGCAATATATATGGATATGTGTCCGATACTCCCGTAGGTCCTTGGGAAAAATTAAACGAAGATGATACCCCGGTGATTGCCCATAACTATCCAAGAAAGGGATTCCCGTCCCTTGATGCACAATTTTTTAAGGATGATGATGGTAGGATCTATGCCTATTGGGGCACATGGGTGCACTACAATGGCGGATATGCCGTGGGTGAGTTGGATTCAGGCGGTATGGCAACAATCAAAAAACCGAAGAACATTCCTTTGGAAGAGACCCCACAGCCCTTTGAAGCCGCCTACATGATAAAAAAAGGGGACAAATATATTTTTATGTATTCCGGAGGTTCCTGTCACGATGAAACCTACAATGTGAGATATTCTTATTCTGATAGTCCTTACGGTCCTTTCATTCCGGGGCAAAATAATCCTATACTAAGCACCAATAAAGATGGAACCGTACATGGTCCCGGACATCATTCAGTTTTGGAAGAAAACGGGCGTTACTACATAGTCTATCACAAACATGATTACCCCATGACAAGGGGAGGTCTGTCGCGCCAAGTTTGTGTGGACGAAATGGTTTTTGAAAATGACTCCACCCTAAAAAAAGTGCTTCAGGGAAGCAAGAGCCTCCAAAAGTTGGTGAAATCCGACGCTCAAAAAAATTTGGCATTGGGAACTAAGACAACAACCTCTTCTTTTTATCATTTGCAGTCTCTTCAATACGATTATGAGTATAAACCCTCTTTTGCTACGGATAATCACAACGCTACGATGTGGAAAGCCGGAGACAACTCTTTTCCGCAGCATTTGACCTTGGATTTAGGAAAAGAGACCCAAATCAAAAGAGTGATGACCCAATTTGAGTTTGCCGGGTACTACTACCAATACAAACTGGAACATTCCACGGACGGGAAGAACTGGAAACATTTTGCTGACCGCTCCGATAACAAGATACCAGGAAGCCCCATGATCGATGATAATGATGTCAAGGCCCGCTATTTGAAACTTACCGTCTTGGATACGGAAAAAACAGGTCAATATGCAGCCGTATGGAACATCAAGGTTTTTGGTTCTTTGTTTGAAATTCCTTTGTCATTGCAAAGCAAACCATCAAAAGAAGGCTCTGGAGCAAAAAGTTTAAATAGGGAATTGGTAGCTATTGACGCCATGGATGTTCCACAAAATGGAGACTTTATTGATTTGCCCAATAAAGGAGACATTGGTGGAAACTTTGAAAAGGATGGCGAAGTGAGCGTAAACGAAGATAAGGAAGGAGTAAAAGCATTTAATTTCACCAAAGGCGCTCTTGTTCTGGACAGGCCTGTTCCCAAAAGCTTGGAATGGAACGGGGCTTTTACTATGGCCACTTGGGTCAAAAATCCGCAAATAGCCAAAGAGGATGAGTGTTTGGTTTCTTGGTGCGACCGCTTTAAATATAATCTGGCCAATTCCTACAATGCTTTGCATTTTAACAGTGGCAACTATGGAGCTGCAGCACATTTGGATGGCCATTTTGATATGAAATACAACAATCTTCCACCAGCAAATGAATGGCACCATATTGTGCTGACATTTGATGGGGTAGTGGAAAAAGTATATGTGGATGGGGAGTTGGACAATTCCCAAAACATGACCTTGGCCTCACAGATTGATGATGCCAAAATCAGGATAGGCGCCTCGGATGTGGGCGAGAACTATTCCGGCTATATGGCATCCATGCAGATGTATGATTATGCGCTGACCGAAAGTGAAATCAAAAAGCTGATGCAAGCAACAATGCCATCAGATGGTAAAAAGTAGCAGAACTGCTTTTGACGATGATTACAGTTTGAAACTGAATCCGTCTTCCTCGACTTTCTTTTCGTATTTCTCCTTGTCAAAAACATACAGATAGGCACCCTTGCGCGAGACGGTCATGTCCTTTTCGTCCAATTTCACCAGTACGTCCAAAGAATTGATCTTGTTGATGAAGTTGCGTTTGTCCAGTTTTTTGTCCAAAATGGACTCATATAGATTTTGAAGCTGTCGCATGGTGAACTTTTCGGGGAGCAGTTCAAAACCTATGGGCATGGTCATGGCCCTACGCTGTAATCTTGAAATGGCCTTCCGGATCATTTCATTATGGTCAAAAATCAGCTCAGGAGCTTCATCAAGGTCGAACCAACGGGCAGAATCGATTTGAATCCCGTCGAACTGATGGGAATCCACATCGATCAGGGCAAAATATGCCACCGAAATGGTGCGTTGCCCAGGGTCTCGGTCCACTTTACTGTAGGTGTAGAGCTGTTCCATGTAAATATCGCTCAATCCGGTGAGGGTGTTAAGCACCCGTATCGCAGCTTGGTCAAGATTTTCATTTTTTTTCAAAAACCCACCGATCAGGGACCATTTTCCCTTTTCAGGTTCAAAATTCCGTTTGATCAGCAAAATTTTCAGGTTGGTTTTGTCGAAACCAAAAATAATGCAGTCCACAGCCAAAAGGACTTGGTCTTCTTTTTGATAGAAATTGAGTTGTGTGTTGATGTCTTTGGTCAATTTCGCTTCTTTGGGTATTTCCATAGGTTCTAAATTCCTAAAACTAATTTTTTTTGACAAATATCCAGTACGCAAATGGCTCCAAAATCTCTTTTGGACCATTCAAAATTCACAATAAAAAATAATTGCTCAACACTTAGGGATATTTAAAATACATAAAATCAGTTGATTGTCTTTTAAATTTTAATTGTGTAAATTAAACACATAAAAATTGTAATTTAATTTTTTTTAACGCAAAAACTTTTGTTATATTTATAAATGTAAAAACAACACTTAAAAAAAAGTGACCTTCAATAGTTGATTGAGTCGACTTGTTTGGGTTGGTTTAAGTTTAGTAATTTATAGTTAAGGCCATGGTTGGTTTATGGTCTTTTTTTGATTTTTTGTAAAACCGTAATTCAGTTTTTTATGAAATATTTTGCCTTACTTTTTTGCTTGATTTTCTCAATGCAATTGTTCGCACAACAATCGGTTGTGGTTCAAATTACAGAAGATTCCAATTCGCCACAAATCAGCAAACAGATTTATGGCCATTTTGCCGAACATCTGGGACGTTGCATTTATGAAGGGCTTTATGTTGGGGAGGAAAACAAAATCATTCCCAATACCGATGGAGTCCGAAACGATATTATCGAGGCGCTCAAGGAACTCAATATCCCTAATTTAAGGTGGCCTGGAGGTTGTTTTGCCGATACCTACCACTGGAAAGATGGGGTAGGGCCCAAAGAAGATAGACCTACCATTGTGAACCGATGGTGGGGCGGAACCACAGAGGACAACAGCTTTGGGACCCATAACTTTTTGAACCTTTGTGAAGAATTGGGAGCGGAACCCTACCTCTCTGCAAATGTGGGCAGTGGCACTGTGCAGGAGTTGATAGACTGGGTGCAGTACACCAACCATGATGGAATCAGTCCCATGGCCGACTGGCGCCGTGAAAATGGTCGTGAAAAACCATGGAAGGTAAAATATTGGGGCGTGGGCAACGAAACCTGGGGCTGTGGCGGGAACATGACAGCTGAATATTATGCCGATATCTATCGACAATATGCCACCTTTATGCCAGGTTGGTCCGGAGATACAGAAGTTTACAGAATTGCATCCGGTGCATCGGAAGATGATTATCACTGGACGGAAACCCTGATGAAAAATGTGCCGCACCATTTGATGGAAGCCGTGGCCCTTCATGATTATGCAGTCATTGATTGGTCCAACAAGGGGCCATCCGTTAATTTTGATGATGAGGTCTACTTCAAATCGATGGAGCAGGCGTTGAAAATGGAAGAGTACGTCACCAAACACATCGAGATTATGGACAAGTACGATCCCGAAGGGAAAGTGGACCTTTTTGTGGACGAGTGGGGAGGCTGGTACGATGCCGAACCCGAGGTAAAAAACGGGGTGCTGTACCAACAGAACACCATCCGCGATGTGATGATCGCAGGAACAGTGCTCAATACGTTCAACAACCACGCCCGAAGGGTGAAAATGGCCAATCTGGCCCAAATGGTCAATGTGTTGCAGGCCGTGATTCTCACCGATGAGGAAAAAATGATCAAAACCCCTACCTATCATGTCATGCACATGTACAAAGTGCACCAAGATGCACGGCTGTTGCCATCCAAAATTGATAAAAACATAACATTCAGGGGACTTCCGGCCCTATCCGTATCCGCATCAAAGGACGAAACGGGAAAGGTTCATATCTCCTTGGTGAACATAGATCCTGAAAACGAAATGCCCGTAGAACTGGATATTTCCGGTCTGGAAATCAAAAGCATCAATGGGCAGGTTTTGACATCGGATAAGTTACAGGACTATAATTCCTTTGATGACCCCGAAAAAGTGACGCCAAAGGAATTCAAGGGAGCCAAATTGAAAAAAGGAAAAATATCGCTTACCGTTCCCGCACACTCGCTTATTGTTTTACAAGGAAAATAGCAACAAATGAAAAAAACATTATTGGCAATGACCAGTCTGCTGGTGTTGACAACATCATGTAAAGAGCAACCGGAAAAACAACAAGATAGCGAAGACATGGCCCATGCGGCATCCGGGTATCCCATTGAGCCCATAAACATAAAAAATGTAAAGGTACACGATGATTTTTGGCTGCCCATCATTGAAAGGGTACAGGAAAAAACCATTGAATATGCCATAGAAAAATGCAGGGAAGAGGGTAGGTTCGATAACTTTTTGATTGCTGGGGGCCAGATGGAAGGCTCGGTTAAAGGAGCCATGCCCTTTGATGATACGGATGTGTATAAGGTTATAGAGGGAGCTTCCAATTCACTGATCAGCGCACCAAACCCCAAATTGGAAAAATTGCTGGATTCCTTGGTGGCCATCATAAAAGTGGGACAGGAAAACGATGGTTACCTTACTACCTGGCGGACCATAGACCCTGCAACCCCCCCGGCAAGTTGGGTAGAGGTAGACAAGGGCGAGCGTTGGGAATCTTTGGATATGAGCCATGAACTCTATAATGCGGGACATTTGTTCGAAGCTGCCGTAGTGCATTACAAGGCTACTGGGAAGCGGAATTTTTTGGACATCGCTATAAAAAATGCGGACCTTATGGTTCAGACCTTCGGTGAGGGGGAAGGTAAAATTGCCGCTGTGCCGGGACACCAGATTATTGAAACAGGCTTGATAAAACTCTATCAAACCACGGGCAAGAAAGAATATTTCGACTTGGCCAAATACTTTTTGGACCATAGGGGAAAGTCGGAACACCACCAACTTTTTGGTGATTATTCCCAGGACCATGTGCCCGTGACCGAACAAGACGAGGTTGTGGGGCATGCCGTGAGGGCAGTGTACATGTATGCTGGGATGACGGACATAGCCGCCATTGAAAAAGACACGGCATATTTGAAAGCGGTAAATGCCCTTTGGGACAATATGGTGAACAAGAAAATGTATATCACAGGCGGAATCGGGGCGAAGCACGAAGGAGAGGCTTTTGGCGAGAATTACGAATTGCCCAACCTTACCGCCTATAACGAAACTTGTGCGGCCATTGGCGATGTGTATTGGAACCACAGATTGCACAACCTGACAGGTGATGTAAAGTATTTTGACGTGATTGAGAGGACCTTGTACAACGGGTTGATTTCTGGGCTTTCTCTGGATGGACAAAAATTCTTTTACCCCAATGCCCTGGAATCCGATGGGGTGTATAAATTCAATCAAGGGGCCTGTACAAGAAAGGACTGGTTCGATTGTTCCTGTTGCCCCACCAACGTCATACGATTTCTTCCTGCTATGCCCGGTTTGATTTATTCCAAAACGGATGATACCATTTATGTAAACCTATACGCAGCGAACGGTGCCACGGTCAATCTTAAAGATCGTGCCGTAAAACTATCGCAGGAAACCAAATATCCTTGGGATGGTAAAGTAAAACTGATGGTAGATCCTACCGAAAAAGGCAAGTTTACCATAAAGTTCAGGGTTCCTGGATGGGCTAGAAACAAGGTGTTGCCCGGTAATCTTTACCAATATGCCACAGTCATCAATAAAAAAAATAAGATAAGTCTGAACGGAGAGGAACTCGATCTTCAAGCTGGGGATGGTTATTTTACCATTGCGAAGGAGTGGGAGAAAGGAGATGTGGTCGAACTGGAATTCCCAATGGAAGTAAGAAAAGTGGAAGCCAATCAACTGGTGGAGGAAAACAAGGATAAAATGTCCTTGGAATATGGCCCAATGGTTTATGCTGTGGAAGAGATTGACAACAAGGACAACTTTGAAAAAATAGCCCTGTCCACTGATGATGAATTTCAAATCAATATGCAGCCTGATCTATTGGGCGGGGTAAACACCATTTCCAATGAAGATTTGACCGCTATACCCTATTATACGTGGTCCAATAGGGGAATCGGGAAAATGAAGGTATGGTTGCCCGCAAAAAAGGCAGAAGGCAATACGGATTGACAGTATTTGAATAATGGATAAAAAATTACTTGTTCTCGATACATTTTTATGGCATTCTTTTCAAAAATAGACCAAAGAATACTCGAACTGACATGTTTTTATGTTCAAAACCGTCAATTTGATTGATTTTTCAAAACAGCGTTTTTGAAGAATTGTATCGAAAATAGGTTTTGGCCTTAAAAGTTATTCATGTTGATATATTAAAAAACGCATATTTCACATAAATACAACACTCGGCATTGAAAAATGCCCTATGAAGACTGATCAACACAATGAAAGCATACGTAATAGGACTAGACTACGGCTCCGACTCGGTACGGGCTGTGATGATCGATGCGCAAAATGGGGCGGAACTGGCCTCGGAAGTGTTCTGGTATCCCAGATGGAAAGCACAAAAATATTGTAGACCGGCAATCAACCAGTTTAGGCAACATCCTTTGGATCATATTGAAGGACTGGAACATACAATTAGCTCCGTAATGGAACAAAGTGGAGTCTCACCAGAAACCGTGAAGGGTATTTGTATAGATACCACGGGCTCCTCACCAATGCCAGTGACCGAAGATGGTACTGCATTGGCCTGTGTGGAGGGCTTTCAGGAAAACCCAAATGCCATGATGGTACTTTGGAAAGACCACACTGCGGTAAAGGAAGCCAACGAAATCAACAAACTTGCCAGAAGCTGGGGCGGAGAGGATTACACCAAGTACGAAGGAGGAATTTATTCTTCCGAATGGTTTTGGGCCAAAATACTTCACGTGGCCAGAGAGGACAAAAGCGTAATCGATGCCGCACACACTTGGATGGAACATTGCGATTTCATTACCTATCTCTTGGCCGATGAAAAGGATTTGAAAAAATTCAAGCGAAGCAGATGTGCAGCAGGGCACAAAGCTATGTGGCACGAAAGCTGGGGTGGACTACCTGATAAGGAATTCTTGTCTAAATTAGACCCGTATCTAGCATTACTTCGTGATGATTTGTATGAAGAAACATTCACATCCAACGAAATAGCCGGAAAACTAAACGAAGAATGGGCCGGTAAATTGGGCCTAACCACTGATACGGTAATTGCCGTAGGTACTTTTGATGCCCACGCAGGTGCCGTAGGTGCCAAAGTGGACCATCATGCGCTGGTTCGGGTGATGGGAACATCCACTTGTGATATTATGGTGTCTTCCAACGAAGCTGTTGGTGACAAAACCGTTAAGGGAATCTGCGGCCAGGTGGATGGTTCTGTGATACCCGGTATGGTCGGTCTAGAAGCAGGACAATCTGCTTTTGGAGATGTACTCGCATGGTTCAAGAGTGTATTGCAATGGCCCATTGATAATCTTGTTTTGAACTCCGAAATCCTTTCAGAAGAACAAAAAGCAGAACTTAAGACTGAGGTGGAAGCAAAGTTTATTCGCTCTTTGGCAGAACAGGCGGAAAATATTCCACTAGCTGAAGCTGTACCCGTTGCTTTGGATTGGGTAAATGGTAGAAGAACACCAGATGCCAATCAAGAATTGAAGAGTGCCATATCTGGAATTTCCTTGGGAACCAAGGCGCCCCATATTTTTAAGGCGTTGGTCAATGCCATTTGTTTTGGCTCCAAAATGATCGTGGACCGTTTTGAAGATGAAGGCGTAAAAATAGAAACCGTAATCGGAATTGGTGGAGTGGCAAGAAAGTCCCCTTTTATTATGCAGACCTTAGCCAATGTGCTGAATATGCCCATTAAAGTTGCAGAATCCGATCAAGCCCCTGCTTTGGGTGCGGCAATTTATGCTGCCGTGGCATCAGGAATCTATGAAAATGTAATCGAGGCAAGCAAAGTAATGGGAAGTGACTTTGAAGCAGAATATTTCCCCCAATCCTCCCAAGTGGAAGTGTACGCCAAATTATTGGAAGAATACAAACAACTTGGAAGCTTTGTGGAAGAACAAACGAACAAAAAATAAATAAGCAATGAGCTCAAAATACAAATCGCTTAAGGAAGAATGCTACGAGGCGAACATGGAACTCAATGCCCTTGGACTTGTAATATACACCTTTGGAAATGTAAGTGCCGTGGACAGGGACAATGCTGTTTTCGCCATAAAACCCAGTGGTGTACCATACGAAACCCTAAAACCAGCGGATATCGTAATTATGGATTACGATAATAATGTGGTTGAAGGAAGTCTTAGGCCATCATCCGACACCAAAACGCATAGCCATCTCTATAAAAACTGGGAAAATATTGGGGGAGTGGCCCATACGCATGCCATATATTCCGTTTCTTGGGCACAGGCCCAAAAGGATATACCAATTTTTGGAACTACACATGCCGATCACCTTACCCAAGATATTCCTTGTGCCCCACCGATGGCAGATGAGCTGATTGAAGGAAATTACGAGCACAATACGGGAATTCAAATCTTGGATTGTTTTAAGGAAAGAAATTTGAATTACAACGAGGTTGAAATGATACTCATTGGAAACCATGGCCCATTTGCTTGGGGCAAAAACGCGGCCAAGGCAGTTTACAATACCAAAGTACTGGAAACGGTGGCCCAAATGGCCTACTTAACCTTACAGATTAACCCTCAAGCGCCTAGATTAAAAGATTCATTAATAAAAAAACACTACGAACGTAAGCATGGAAAAAATGCTTACTACGGTCAATAAATAAATTACAGTAAATGAAAATATCTAAAAAAGAAATCTGGTTTGTAACAGGAAGCCAACATTTGTACGGACCAGAGACTTTAAAACAAGTAGCCAGCAATTCAAAAGATATTGTTGATGGTTTGAATGCAGCTGAGAAATTGCCTGTCTCCTTGGTTTTTAAACCTATTGTTACCACACCTCAAGAAATAACCGCTCTTTGTCGTGAAGCAAGTAACTCCCCATCCTGTATTGGGGTAGTGACTTGGATGCACACCTTTTCACCAGCAAAAATGTGGATTGCGGGACTTAAAATATTGAGCAAGCCGCTGTGCCATTTACACACACAATTTAATGCGGAAATCCCGTGGGACAATATTGATATGGATTTTATGAACCTGAACCAATCCGCACATGGTGACCGTGAGTTTGGATTTATGATGTCCAGAATGCGCAAAAACCGTAAAGTAGTGGTCGGTCATTGGAAAGATGAGCGCGTGCAACAAAAACTAGCTGTTTGGGCGAGAGTTGCCTTAGGGGCAGACGAATTGCAACACATGAAGGTTGCCAGAATTGGGGACAACATGCGTGAAGTTGCTGTTACAGAAGGTGATAAGGTTGCTGCTCAAATGCGTTTTGGTGTGGCAGTAAACGGTTACGATTCTTCAGATATTACCAATATTATTGATGGTTTGGATCAAAAAGTTGTTGATCAATTGATTGAGGAGTACGAAGCGAGTTACAACTTGTCAGAATCACTTCAAAAAAATGGAACACAGCGTCAATCTTTAGTAGATTCAGCTAAAATAGAATTGGGACTTAGAACTTTTTTGGATGATGGCGGATTCAAAGCCTTTACCGATACTTTTGAGAATCTTGGTGCCCTAAAACAATTGCCAGGTCTTGCAGTACAACGTTTAATGGCCGATGGATACGGTTTTGGTGGCGAAGGTGACTGGAAAACTGCCGCCCTTACAAGAACCATGAAGGTAATGGCCAAAGGATTGGACGGTGGAACTTCGTTTATGGAGGACTATACCTACCACTTCACCCCTGAAAAAGATTATGTGCTAGGTTCACACATGTTAGAGATTTGTCCGTCCATTGCAAGTGCTAAGCCATCTTGCGAAGTGCATCCTTTGGGTATTGGAGGCAAAGAAGACCCTGTACGATTGGTTTTTGATTCACCAGCGGGAGAAGCGCTGAACGCATCATTGATTGATATGGGAAACAGGTTCCGTTTGATCGTAAACGAAGTAGAAGCCGTAGAACCCATGGCCGATTTGCCAAAATTACCTGTGGCACGTGTGCTTTGGGACGCAAAACCGAATCTGGATGTTGCCGCTACCGCATGGATTCATGCAGGTGGAGCACACCATACCGTGTATACACAAGCATTGACTACCGAATACATGGAAGACTTCGCCGATATTTTCGGAATAGAACTTTTAGTTATAGATTCGGACACGAAACTTAGAGCATTTAAAGATCAACTCCACGCCAACGAAGCATACTATCATTTGTTTCAGCATGGAATGTAATCAAACTAACATAAAACTATAAATGATGAGGATAGCCAAACCTTCTATATTTTACTGTGTTTTACTTTTGGTCTTTACAACTATAGGCTGTAAGCAAAACAAAAAAGAAAGCCAGTCAAAAATGGAAACCGCAAAAACTGAAAGTGAACAAAACCCCATTGAAGAAACCATATTTGGGGAAATGCCCGATGGCACAAAAGTGAAGAAATTCACTTTGAAAAACGAAGCCGGAATGGAAGTGGATGTCATCACCTATGGTGGTATCATTACCCGTTGGACGGCCCCCGATAAACAAGGAAGCTATGAGGATATAGTCCTAGGTTTTGATAGTTTGGAACAATATCTTGATGGTAGTCCATACTTTGGAGCACTTATTGGCCGATATGGAAACCGTATAGCCAACGGGAAGTTTTCTTTGGATGGAGAGACCTATACGCTGGCCACAAACGATGGCGACAATCACCTTCACGGAGGAGAAAAAGGGTTCGATAAAGTACTTTGGAACGCTACACCAAAAAATACAGATGCTGGGGCGGTTTTAGAGCTTACCTACATCAGTGAAGATGGGGAAGAAGGATACCCCGGAAAATTGGATGTGAAGGTAACCTATACACTTACTGATAATAACGAATTGGATGTTCAATATGAAGCTGTAACGGATAAACCTACCGTTGTGAATTTGACCCAGCACAGTTATTTTAACCTATCTGGGAAGCTTTCCGAACCTATTTTGGACCACGAAATTTATTTGGATGCCGATACATATCTTCCTGTTGATGGAGGCCTGATTCCAACAGGGGAGTTAAGGGCTGTGGCTGGAACTCCCTTCGATTTTACGGCTCCTAAATCAATTGGTAAAGAGATAGAGGCCGACAATGAACAGTTGGGTCTTGGGGGAGGATATGACCATTGTTGGGTGCTCAACCAAGGGAAAGAAGGCTTTGGTTTGGCAGCATCAGCGTACCACCCCAACACGGGCCGATTGTTAGAGGTGTATACCAATGAGCCTGGCATACAATTTTACAGCGGAAACTTTTTGGATGGTACGTTACCTGCAAAAGATGGAGGTGCCTACGGGAAGCGCTCTGGGTTCTGTTTGGAAACACAACACTATCCAGATAGTCCTAACCAAGTTAATTTTCCTTCCGCTAGGTTAAATCCCGGGGAAACGTATTCTACTAGGACCATGTTCAAACTATCAACCAAATAATAAACTATTATGCAGACGCTGGATACTTTTGATTGGATTGCTATATCCATATATTTCCTGGTCCTTCTGGGAATCGCCCTATGGGTAATTCGAAAAAAAGAAAACAATACCGAAGATTATTTCTTAGCAGGTAGAAATGTGGGATGGTTTGTGGTCGGTGCCTCCATTTTTGCATCGAATATTGGTTCGGAGCATGTTGTGGGATTGGCAGGAGCTGGTGCAGGGGACAGATTGCCCATGCTTATTTACGAAATACAGGCTTGGATTGTACTGATTTTGGGTTGGGTATTCTTGCCCTTCTACGCAAGAGCGGGAGTGTTTACCATGCCCGAGTTTTTGGAAAAACGATTTGATGCCCGAGCTAGATGGATTCTCTCCGTATTCTCTATTGTGGCCTATGTGCTCACCAAAATTTCCGTGACCATTTATGCCGGAGGGGTTGTGGTTTCCGCACTCCTTGGTATCGATTTTTGGACAGGAGCCATAGCAACCGTTGTGCTTACAGGGATTTACACCGTTCTTGGAGGCATGCGTGCCGTGGTATATACAGAAACCTTGCAGGCCATTATCTTGGTAATAGGTGCTGCAGCCTTAACATTTATTGGTTTGGACCACGTAGGCGGGTGGGAAAGCATGAAAGAAACCGTTACTCCTGAATACTTAAACATGTGGAGGTCGGCCTCAGACCCTGATTTTCCTTGGCCATCACTTTTAATTGCCAGTACCATTACCGGTATTTGGTATTGGTGTACGGATCAATATATTGTGCAGCGTGCCTTAACCGCAAAGAATATCAAAGAAGGTAGACGAGGAACTATTTTTGGTGCTTTGTTAAAGCTCTTCCCTGTATTCTTGTTTTTGATTCCAGGTGTGATTGCCCTTACCTTAAAAATGAGAGGAGAATTGCATTGGGACAGTCCAGACGAAGCATTCCCGGTTTTGATGAGCAATTTATTGCCGTCCGGACTGCGAGGGTTGGTAGCAGCAGGGTTATTGGCTGCTTTAATGAGCTCCTTGGCCTCAGTATTTAATTCGTGTTCTACTTTGTTTACGGTGGACATCTATAAAAAATTAAGACCCAATGCGCCAGAGAAAAAATTGGTAAGAACAGGACAGATTGCTACCGTGATAGTGGTAATCATTGGTATTATTTGGATTCCGATTATGGCCAATATCTCAGGAGTGCTTTACGAATATCTGCAAAGCGTTCAATCTTATATTGCGCCTCCGATTACAGCGGTGTTCTTACTGGGTATTTTCCATAAACGAATCAACTCACAAGGTGCCTTTGTAACCATGGTGGTTGGATTTATTGTTGGAGCTTTAAGGATTGTTCTTGAATTGGTCAAGGATTCATTGGATCCCGGAAGTTTTTGGTTCCTTTTAGGAAATATGAACTTTTTGTCCTTTGCATCATGGTTCTTCCTTTTCTGTATCATATTGATTGTGGTCGTGAGTTATGCTACTCCGGCACCATCAGATGAAAAACTAAAGAACCTTACCTATGCCACTATTTCTGATGAAGAAAGAAAGAAGAACAAAAGCAGTTACAATTGGAAGGATATTGCCATTTCTGTCATTATTATAGCTATCGTTGCCTATGTGATGATATGGTTTAATGGTAAATAATAACTATTTGAATATATAGTTATAAATAGAGGCTGTCTAAAAGGTAGGTTTCCGTCAACTTGAACTTGTTTCAGGTTCTCATAACAATTGGTTTATCAGTATGATGAGATTCTGAAATGAACCTGCCTGTCCGGTAGGCAGGTTCAGAATGACGTATTTCAATACTTTTTAGACAGCCACTATTGTTTTACGGAAGTCCCTCAAAATAAAGGATGTTAAGATATTTTCTACCAACATCGTGACCTACGTCATTTTTTATACGTTTTCATCGATTTATCTTTGATAAAAGCGAGATACCCATGAAAACCGTATTGATTCCTACCGATTTCTCCAAAAATGCTTTGCATGCCCTGCAATATGCACAAGAGCTTTTTAAATGTGAGCGTGCTTGTTTTTTTGTACTGCACGCCTATGGCGAGGAGGTGTACGGTAAGTACAAAACAGCAATGTTAGAGGATGTTGAGAAACTGAAAGAAGACAAAAGGGAACAAACGGTAAAGAAATTGGATAAATTGGTCAACTCCGTAATTGGAGAGCCACCAAACCCGCTGCACAATTTTGAGACCGTAGCGCGTTTTGACAATCTAGTAGATAGTATAAATGATTTTGTGGATGAAATGAACATTGATGTGGTAATCATGGGGACCAAAGGAGAGACCAGCAACCACAAAACCACATTTGGGAGTTTCACCATAGAAATTTTTAAATATGTAAAGTGTCCGGTGCTGGCCATACCGGAAGATTTTGAATACAGACAACCCAAGGCCATTCTTTTTCCAACAGATTACTTGCTTCCTTATAAGCGGAGGGAGTTAAAACTTTTAGGTGACCTGGCCGGTAAATTTAAGTCCAAGGTATATTGTTTGTACATTACAGATTTTGATGAACTTAGTCCCAGACAAGAAGACAATAAGTTATTTTTGGAAGAGACCTTGGCCAATTCTTACCTCCATTTTGAGACAACGCCCGTTAAAAACAAAGCAGAGGTTATTCTGGAGCAGATTGAGCAAAAAGACGCGGGGATGCTTGTTATGTTGAACTCGAGACACTCCTTTTTTGAGGATATGCTCTATAGGTCAACAGTAGATTTACTGGGGTTGAAGATTAAAATACCATTTATGGTAATGCAGAACATTAAGAGATAAAATTGTGAAGAAAAAAAGGATCATATTGCCCACAGACTTTTCCAATAATGCTTGGAACGCCATTGCTTATGCTTTGACGATCTTTAAAGATGTTCCCTGTGATTTTTTTATCCTGAATTCTTATCAGGTGGGTGCCTCTGGCTTATCAACCAAAATGGCGGGAGCCAACGACACCCGTTTGTACAATTTAATCAAGGAACAATCCGAACGTGACCTCAAAAGGGAATTGGAAAAAATAAAAAGCTTTGACAAAAACCCTGAACATACATTTATTGCCCGTTCCGTTCCAGATAACCTTGTCAATGCCATTGGCAAGACAGTGTACCGCGAGGAGATTGATTATGTTGTTATGGGAACCAAAGGGGCCTCAGGATTAAAAGAAGTCTTTATAGGAAGCAATACCTATAAAGTTATCAAGGAAGTCGATTTTTGCCCTGTTATTGCCGTGCCCGATGATTATCAAATAGACAAAGAAATAGACGCCATACTATTGGCAACGGGTTATGAACATCTTTTTGAAAATTATGAACTGAAACCACTTTTGAATTTCGTCGAACATTTCAAAGCTAAATTATGGATAGCCCATGTAGGTAGTTTGGATGCACTGGCTCCTGAACAAAAAGCTTCAAAAAAAGGATTGAAAAACCGTCTTAAATCCATCGACTACGAATTTATTGAAGTGGAAAAGGATACTTCTGTTAACAATACCATTCAGCAATTGGTTGAAAAAGACAAAAGCATTGATATGGTTGTAATGATCAATCAAAACCATACTTTCTTTGAAAGGTTAACACGGGAACCTGTCATTAAAAAAGTGAGCTTTAACTCCAAGGTACCGTTTTTGGTCATTCACTTATTTGAATGATCCGGTAAAAAATTACAAGAACGATTTTGCCAATTGTACAATTTCTGCCTTTTGGAGTACTCCAGATTTTCTCCAGAGTTGTTCGCCATTTTTAAAGAAAATCATTGTAGGAACACCCCTAACTTGGTAGGTATTGGCAAGGCTTTGGTTTTTATCGACGTCTATTTTCACAATTTTTAAATCATCGCCCATTTCATCTTTTACCTGTTTTAAAATTGGGGCCAACATTTTACAGGGGCCACACCATTCTGCCGAAAAATCTACTAGCGTTAATTGGTCGCTATTGATCAAAGCTGCAAAATTTCCTTTCATTTTTCTAAAAATTATAGACTGCAATTTATAAAAACCCGATTTTTCCCAAAGTGACTTAGGTCACTTAATCATCAAAATTTATATTGATACATATCTGGGCAACATTGGATGAATTTCTTTTTTTATCTTTAGCGACTGCACTATAAATCAAACTAAACCACAAATGTATTCAAGAATTACCCGATGTATTATCGCATTATTGGTGTTGGCTTCCTGTAAGAGCGAGAACAAAAAGGAAGAGTCCAATACTTGGCGAACCAAAAAAGCTGCCATAGAAAATGCTGCCCATAACCAATTGTTGGATGTAGAAAAGAAAGAAGGATGGAAGTTGCTTTTTGATGGAGAGACGATGGACGGATGGCACTTGTACAACGGTCCTAATGCCAATTCGGTTTGGGAAGTTGTGGATGGTGAACTGCATAGCAATACCAACGATGAATCTTTAACGGCAGGCGATTTGGTTACCGATCAGCCTTATGACGATTATGAACTAGTATTGGAATGGAAGGTGGCGGGGAACGGAAATAGCGGAATTTTTATAAATGTAATAGAAATGCCGGATGTTCCAACCGCATGGCAAAGTGGTCCAGAATATCAAATGTTGGGAGCAGACCACATGGATTATAATGTTCCAGAGAAAAGGCCGGGTTGTTTGTACGTTTTTCAACCTCAACAAAATAAAGTGGAGGTAAAACAAGGGGAGTGGAACAAGACCCGAATAAAACAAGTGGATGGGAAAGTAACATTTTACCTGAATGGAGTTCTCACTGCTGAGGAAGATTTCAGCACGCCTCAATGGAAAGAAAAGATTGCAGGGACCCATTTCTCCAAATATCCTGAGTTTGGCCGGACCACCGAGGGCAAAATAGCACTGCAGTATTGGTATTTTGAAACTTGGTTCCGAAATATAAAAATCAGGGAACTCTAAGCAAATCCTTTATCAGATGATAAGTACAGGGACTTTCGGAGCGCTCATTAGGCAGTTTTCTGGTAGTGCTCCCGTAGACGTTGGTATTGCGAAAAAAAATAGAATTTCTGCAAACAATCAATAAATTGGGCTTCTCTTTTTTGATGGTTTTTCTGTGAGTTTCTTGAACTTGGCTTGCAATTGTGCCACAACTCATCCGCAATTTCATCATCCTCTTGTTCTTCAATATAGGGGAATAGGCAATAGGCGTTTCGTTCACATAAACACCGGTGACCTCTATTTTAGGAAAGTGCTCAATGCCTTATTAGACTTACTTTTATGTGAAGCTAAGGCGATTTTGTGAATTCGACTTAATAGACATTGACCGTTTTAATTGGATAAGGTTTTGGAAAGAGATTTTTTAGAATCAACACACAACCATTTGCACTCTTGCCCATCATTTATTAAACAATAAAATTCAAATCAAAATGAAAGAAAAGCTTTTTAATGCTGGAATCGTGATGTGTATTGGTGCAATGCTTTTATCGTGTACTTCGGATGACGGGGTGGAATGTGCCGAAGATTTTACGGGAGACCTTAGTGCCAATGAGCAAAAATTGGTAGGGGAGTGGGTACTTTCTGGAATTGTGGCTGTCAAAGAATTGGATCTGACGGATGATAACACGGACAACCCATCTACTGACCTATTTGCACAATACGCTGAATGTAAAAAAGATGCTTCTTATACATTTGAGGAAGATAGGTCGTATGCTTACGAACTGGGAAAATATGTAGAAGATTGTGAGTACGTTGTTGCATCAACTGGAACATGGGAATTGGCGTCTCAAAACCTTAGTTTGGTATCTTCCTGCAGTTTGCAAACCACTACCTTGGAATTTAACGAGGATTCCTCTCAATTCACTTTTTCAGAAATTTATAGTGTAACAGAGGTGACAGGAACTGTAGTTCAAACAAGAATTGATTTTACATATTCCTTAATACCCTAATAAAAAAAAACTTCACTCGATGTCCAAGACATAACCAATATAGAGGCTACCTTTTTAGCCTCTTTTTTGTTGACTTTTTTCTTTAGGCGTGGATGGTATGCTTTGCCCGTTTCCAGTTTAGACCAAGCTCAAATTTGTTAAGGATTAACATTGCACATTTAAACTAACGTTTTTTTAATCTTAGGAATAGCCGTTCTTTTCAATAAAAGTGAGTAATTTGAAAAACAAATTTAGTATTTGTAAACTTTTCGATTCATCATTGCATGTCCAAAAAACGATCCAACGTAATCTTTCTCCTGCATGCCTCTTTGGCCGCCTTTGGCACCTATTTTTGCATGTACGCCTTTAGAAAGCCTTTCTCCGTTGCTACTTTTGATGGACTGGCATTTATGGGGGTCGATTACAAAATTCTGCTGGTCATAGCCCAAGTGTTGGGCTATGCTCTTTCCAAGTTTGTTGGAATCAAGGTTATCTCGGAGCTTACGCCCAACCGTAGGTTACTGTATTTGATTTCCCTGATTATTTTTGCTGAGATATCTTTAGTGCTTTTTGCCTGGGTACCCGCGCCCTACAATATCCCCCTTATGTTCCTTAACGGTTTTCCTTTGGGAATGATCTGGGGGATTGTTTTTTCTTATATCGAGGGCAGGCGGTTTACCGATATTTTGGGCGTGGTGTTGTCTGCAAGCTTTATTGTGTCCAGCGGTGTGGTGAAATCCGTAGGACTTTATGTGATGCAATTTTGGGGCGTTGGCGAATTTTGGATGCCTTCAGTTACAGGAGCCCTGTTTTTTGTTCCCCTTTTGTTGTGCTCTTTTTTGTTGCAACGCGTTCCCCCGCCGACTACAGAGGATATTGCCAACCGAACGGAGCGCATCCCTATGACTGCCCGGGACAGAAAGGACTTGGTGAAAAAGTTTTTGTTCCCCTTGCTTCTCATCATAGTGTTTTATACTTTTTTGACGGCATTTCGGGATTTTAGGGACAACTTTGCCCGTGAACTTTGGGACAGTATCGGGTACCGTGGCGACGTTTCCGTATTTTCAACTTCAGAGATTATCATTGCCATTGTGGTGCTCTTGATTATTGGTGCCATTTTTTACATCAAGGATAATTTTAAGGCCTTGCTTACCTATCATGTGCTTCTCATTTTGGGAACAGTGGTTTTGGGGGGGAGCACCCTAATGTTTCAAGTTGGGATTTTGGACCCTTTTGTATGGATGGTTTGTACTGGTTTTGGACTCTATATTTGTTATGTGCCGTTCAACTGTCTATTTTTTGATCGTTTTATTGCCACCTTTAAGGTAAAGGGAAATTCAGGTTTTCTTATTTATATTGCCGATGCCTTTGGTTATGTGGGCAGCGTTTTGGTGCTGCTTTATAAAAACTTTGGACAGGCCAGTTTGTCCTGGCTCAATTTTTTTGTGTACGGTACGTACGCCGTGGCTTTTATAGGTATTTGTAGTACACTAATTTTATTCGCTCACTTTGCCTCTCGCAGTAAAGCTGAACAACTCAACAAGGAATTGGATTATGGACAATAAATATGATGCCGTCATTGTAGGCGGAGGTGTGTTAGGGACTTTTCATGCGTATCATGCCCTAGAATTGGGCCTTAAAGTTTGTTTGGTGGAAAAGGATGCCTATCCAAAAGGAGCGACCACGCAGAATTTTGGGCAAGTGGTTCCATCGGGCATGAATACCAAATGGCAACAATTCGGCCGTGAAAGTCTTCGTATCTATAAAGGGATTCAATCTAGGTTCGATATCAGTATCCGTCAGAATGGAACGGTATATTTGGCCTCCAATGAAGAGGAAGAACAATTGTTGGTTGAGCTTGGTGCCATAAACAGTTCCAACGGTTACGAATCCCAATTGCTCACGAGACACCAGTGTTTGGAAAAATATTCAGGACTTCGAACGGATTATGTGACGGCGGGGCTTTTTTTTCCTGAAGAAGTTACGGTAGAGCCAAGAACAATGATTCATAGACTTCAGAAATACTTGGTGACTCAAAGAGGATTGGACATTAAGTTCGATTTCCCGGTCATTTCCTGTGAATCCACAGGAGAAAATGTTACAGTCCAAAGCACGAAAGATGAAGAGGTGTTCGGCAGTAAAGTTGTTATCTGTAACGGAAGCGATTTTAAAAACCTGTATCCTGCGATGTTCTCATCCAGCGAACTTGAGGTTTCCAAATTACAGATGATGCAAACTAAACCGCAGGGTAATTTCAAATTAAGGGGATCCATCTTAACAGGATGGTCCATCCGCAGATACGAAGCATTCCATGAATGTCCTTCCTACTCACAGATCAAGGAAAATGAACCAAAGGGAAGTCCCCAAAAGAAATGGGGCGTGCATATCCTCTTTAAACAAGCAGCGGATGGCTCCGTAATTTTGGGAGACTCCCACCAATATGCCGATGCCGGCAAAATTGAAGATTTAGGGTATGACTTGGATATGGATATCGATAACTTTATGATTGAGGAGGCTAAAAAAGTAATCGACCTGCCCACCTATCAAATCCAGAAAAGATGGTATGGGATCTACTCACAATGCAAGAACAGCGATCTTTTTCAAAAAACCATTGATGACAATATCCATATTGTAACTGGAATCGGGGGAAAGGGAATGACTGGCAGCGCAGGATTCTCAAAGAAGCATATTGCCACTATATTTAATAAGCAGAAAATTAACTTATGAAGAAAATACAACTGGCCGTTTTTGATATGGCAGGTACCACGGTAAACGAGGATAATGTGGTGTACAAAACCGTTAGGGATGCTTTCGCTAAACATGGTGTGGAGGTTTCCTTGGAAACCGTATTGAGGTTTGGGGCCGGCAAGGAAAAATTTAAGGCGATAGCGGATATTTTGGAAGAGACCAAAACAACGGAAATAGATGCAAATTCAGTCTTTAAAGATTTTAAAGATATGTTGGAAGAAGCCTATAACAATTTGGAGGTGACCTCTTATGATGGTGTTGAAGAATTGTTTAAATTATTGAAAAACAAAGATGTAAAAGTTGTTCTCAATACTGGCTACGACCAAAAAACGGCACAATCACTTTTAAACAAATTGGGCTGGGTTCCAGGACAGCAGATTGATGGATTGATTACCGCGGATGATGTGGTACACGGAAGGCCCTCTTCTGAAATGATAGACAAGGCCATGGCCATGTTTGGTATTACCGCTTCAGCGAATGTGATAAAGGCAGGTGACTCGGTCATTGATATTGAAGAAGGAAAAAATGCCAATTGTGGTTGGACCGTTGGAGTGTTGACCGGTGCTCAAACACGTGAACAATTGGCCACTGCCGAACCTTCCATGATATTGGATTCACTAGCGGATTTGGCCGATGTACTCTTTCCTTGATCAAATAAAAAAATATACAACCAACATTTTCGAGGGAACTTTTCCCCGGTTGATAGGTACATGGGGGATTCTACCATCAAAGAAAATGGAATCCCCCTCTTTTAGCAATACTTCTTGGTCACCAATTTCATAATAGCATTCCCCAGTCAAGATGTATTTAAACTCAAAGGCATCTGTCACTACCTTCTCTCTTTTGGAATTTGGTTCAACTTCCAAAAGCACGCTCTCAAAACCGACCGAATTCAATTGTTTGCCAAAAATGTAATTATAGGTAAATCCAACAGCTTCGTCTTCCTTTTCAATAATGGACAGTTCGTTTTTACGGGTCACCAAAAAATTGTGGCCGTTGGCTTTGGGAATACCCTCAAAAAAATCAATCATTTCGGTTTTCAAAGCATCCACTATTTTTAGAAAAACGGGAAGAGAGGGAATGGTGCGGCCATTTTCAATACGGGATATGAGCCCGGCAGTAACCCCGGCACTGATTGCAACATCGTTAATGGTCATTTTATTGTTCTTGCGTATTTCTTTGATTCGTTTTCCAATGCCGATCAGGTAATCCTCCATTTTTGGTGGGAAATAAATTTTAGTATTTATAATGTTTTTGCGTCATGTAAATATGCTTAAAAAAAATGACTAATCCACTACAGCACTAGGATATACTTATAAATTCTAAATTGACAGAGTGTTATAAAAATTGAGTATTTGTAAATAATGTTTACCTAACATTAAGCTGTTTCATTTAACCTTTCCGTATCATTTTTTTAATCTGTTTTAAGGCTAGCCCTAACTCTTGTGTTGGATATTTGTTGATAAATAATTAACCCAATTTTACAAATACTCAACAAATGAAAAAATCGATTGTAGCATTTCTACTTGCATTTACGGTAAGTATAATTGGCTATTCGCAAGTCACCTTTTCAGGAAAGGTATTAGACCAAAACAACGTTCCGTTGCCCGGTGCATCGGTTGTTGCAAAAGGTAGCGCCAATGGCGTTGCAACAGACTTTGATGGAAATTTTGAGATAGAGTTGCCCGGTGGTAACGAAATCTTGGTGATTTCCTACATTGGGTATATTGCCCAAGATTTTGACACTGCTGGAAAAAGTAATGCAACCATTGTGCTGCGAGAGGATTCCCAGCTATTGGATGAGGTTGTTGTAACCGCCCTTAACATTACTAGGGATGAAGAATCCTTGGGCTATTCTGTTCAAAAAGTTGCAGGTGAAGAAATTTCACAGTCGACCAGTACTAATACGGTAAGTACATTATCAGGTAGAACAGCAGGTGTTCAGGTGGTCACCAATGGCAGCGGTCCTGGGCAATCATCATCTGTGGTGATCAGGGGGTACTCTTCCATGCAGGGAGACAACCAACCGCTATTTATTGTGGATGGTATTCCAATTAATAACAACACCGATACCCGGACCAATACTTTGGGTGGTGCTTCCAATATGAATCTGGACTACGGTAACGGGGCGGCCGAAATCAATCCGAATGATGTGGAATCCATCTCGGTACTCAAAGGTGCAAATGCAACGGCACTTTACGGTTCCAGGGCTGCGAACGGGGCGGTCATTATTACAACAAAGTCTGGAAAAGGTCGTAAAGGCGGAATCAGTTTTAGCTCCAAAACTACTTTTGAAAGTGTTCTAAAAGCTCCAGAATATCAAGGAGTATATGGTCAAGGTAAAAATTTTGATTTTCAATTTGTGGACGGTTACGGAAGCGGAACCTACGATGGTGTAGACGAATCTTGGGGTCCATTGTTGGATGGAACTTTGCGTGCACAGCACGATTCTCCAACATCAAATGGACTTCGTGGTGGTGATGTTCACGGATTGGATTATGTGCTTGGGTCTTCCGGTGTTGATTTGGATAGAAGGGGAACCATTACACCTACACCATTTGTGTACGGTGGGAATCCTGCCGAAGAATTTATGGAAACCGGTAGAACTTTGATCAATACCGTTTCTTTCTACGGGTCCAACGACAATGGTAACTACAGAGTGAGCTATACCAACTTGGACAACAAGGGTATTGTTCCCAATACCGACATTAAGCGAAACACCATTTCTGCTTCTGGGGATTATCAAATTACAGATAGATTAAAGGTGTCTTCCAAAATCAATTATATCCGTTCAGACTCGGATAACCGCCATGTTAATGGATATGGTACCGAATCTGTCATGTATCTGTTTATCTGGTGGGGTCAACAGGTCAATGTAAATAGTTTGAGAAACTACTGGCAAGATGGTTTGGAAGGCTTCCAGCAGTTCAACTACAACTATAATTACCACGACAACCCATATTTTACCATGTATGAGAATACCAATGGGTTGGCCAAGGACAGGATTATAGGAAACCTTTCTGCAACCTATGATATCAGTAATGATTTCAAATTTATGCTGCGTGGTGGCCGGGATTTCTTTTCGGAATACCGATTCATAAAAAGAGCTTACTCGACCCAACGTTTCCCTAACGGTCAGTACAGGGAAGATAAAATCAATTTTCAGGAGACCAACTTGGATTTCTTGTTGACCTATGATAAGAATGTTACCGATAAATTCCATGTGAATGCCAACTTTGGTGGAAACAGAATGGTACAGAAGAATCACTTCAACTCCTTGATGGCCAACAAGCTGCTGATTCCAGGAATCTACTCTTTTTCCAATGTAGATGGAGCCTTGGTGCAGCGCACAAGCCGTCCGGAGAAACAAATCAATTCTTTGTATGCATTTGCACAGTTGGGTTGGAACAACAGTATTTATTTGGATTTAACGGCACGTAACGACTGGTCCTCCACCTTGCCGGAGCAAAACAATTCCTATTTCTATCCCTCGGCATCCCTGAGTGTGGTGCTTTCCGATTTGTTCGATTTCGGAAGCCAGGATGTTCTTAGTTTTGCCAAACTAAGGGGTGGTTGGGCACAGGTTGGTAGTGATACCGATGCCTACAGGCTTTCAGACTTCTATGCCTTGGGAACTCCAGTAGGAGACAATCCCACGGCCAGTCCTTCCAATACGTTGCCCAACTTTGATTTAAAACCAGAGATACAGACATCTTACGAGTTCGGTACCGATTTGAGGTTCTTTAACAATAAACTCTCCTTGGACGCTACGTACTATAATACAGTTTCCAGGAACCAAATTTTGGATATCGATTTGCCAATTACCTCCGGTAAGACTGCACGAACCATTAACGCTGGTAAAATACGTAATCAAGGTTTGGAAGTTATGTTGGGAGTTAATCCAATTCGCAACGAGGACTTTAATTGGAATTCTTCTTTCAACTTTGGTTTGAACCGAAACAGGGTTCTGGAATTGGCCGATGGTGTGCAAAGATACCAATATGGTGGCAACGGAATTTCACTTATTGCGGAAGAAGGAGGTTCCCTCGGTGATATGTGGGGAACTGGTTTGGTAAAAGTAGAAGATGAGAATAGTCCATATAACGGACAGGTAATCTTTAACGAAGGTTTGGTGCAACAGGACAATACCTTGAGAAAACTCGGAAATTTTAATCCCGACTTCACCTTGGGATGGAACAACACCGTGACCTTCAAAAATCTTTCACTTAACTTTTTGTTTGATTGGAGACAAGGGGGGGAGCTGCTTTCCAGAACACGTTTGATTGCTGCAACATCCGGGAACGTAGTAGAAACCCTTTGGGGGCGTTCGCCGGAGTATGGAGGGCCACATCCGGGTATCTCGGATTCAGGACTTTCTTATACCAATGACGATGGAGTAACTCAAACCGATGGTATTATTGGTGATGGCGTAAAATTGCAAGATGGTGGCTATGTGCCCAATGATGTAATTGTGCCTGCCAATGCTTACCACAACAACAGATACAGAAGGGACAATGATACTGAGGGTATTTATGACGCTACCTTCATTAAACTTAGAGAGGCTAGACTTACCTATGATTTTCCTACCAAATTATTTAAGGGAGACGACATCAAAAAACTCAGCTTTTCTGTAATAGGAACCAATCTTTGGCTATGGGCCAAGGATTTTAACCACGGAGACCCGGAATTGTTGTCCTTCGGGGGTGGAAGCTATGTGCCAGGGGTGGAAAATGCCACTGTGCCTACAACACGTAGTTTAGGATTTGCAATCAACGTAGAATTTTAATCAGGTTAACAATAATAACATGAAAAAGATATTTTTAATAGCGACAGTACTTGCAATGACTCTTGGGTCTTGTGACAAGTTTGACGTGAGCAACGAGAACCCTGATGTTGCCTTGAACATTAACCAAAACCCCGAACTTCTCCTGACAAACCTTCAAAGAAGGTCCATTAGGGAAGCCGTAGGTGGGTCTTGGAGCGAAGGAAACCTTATGGGGCAATATGGGGCCCGAATCGTATTTACCTCTTTCGATTTGTTCGATTGGGGCGATCAGGGCGGAGCATGGAACGATTATTACTATGCCATTAGGGATGCCAAAGAATTGGAGGAATTGGCTAATGAGACAGACCTGAAGAGTTATGTGGCCGTCTCCAAAATTATGCAGACCTGGGCTTACAGTATATTAACCGATATGTGGGGAGATATTCCTTACTCCGAGGTAAACCAAGCCAGTGAGGAAAACTACACGCCCATGTATGATGAGCAAGAGGCAATCTACACCGACATGTTGGCCGAACTTGCCACTGCCAACACGCTATTGTCGGGAGCCAACTTAACCCAAATCAAAGGGGATTTGCTCTTTGATGGTGATTTGGAAATGTGGAGAAAGTTTGCCAATTCACTGCGGATGCGTTTGGCACTTCGCTTAAGCGAAGTTTCACCATCGGTAGCTTCTGAAGTGATTGCTGAAATCTATAACAACCCAGGTCAATTCCCGATAATGGAATCCAATGAAGATAATGCAACCCTTACATTCTTGGCTGCAAACCCAGATGCACACCCAGTGACCGAAGAGTCCGTTTACCGTGTGGGATCTTATAACGAATACAGGATTTCCGAGCATTTTGTAACAATGTTGGAAGGGTTGAAAGATCCACGGCTGGAGTTCTTTGCGGATCCAACTACCAATTCCGTTGAGCAAGGTACCCCAGAGATTGTTGGTATGTTGAACGGGGTAGTGGATGGACCTGCATACACCTACCAAGGAGGGGATGCATTCCTTTCCAAATTCAATATTGATTATTTCTACTTTCAGCCAAATACCAACCAAGCAAGGTTGATGCTGTATTCCGAAGTACAGTTTATTTTGGCAGAAGCGGCCCAAAGAGGGTGGATCAATGCCGATGCCCAAACATTTTATGAAAAAGGGGTAACAGCCAATTTTGAATACTGGGGCGTGGATTTGCCAGCAGATTATCTAACAAGTTCAGGAGTTGCTTTTGACAATAGCTTGGAAACCATCATGACCCAGAAGTACATCAACTTGTTCTATACCGATTACCAAGGATTCATCGAGTACAAAAGAACCGGTTTTCCTGCCACAATTGAGCCAGGACCGGATGCTTTCTATGATGTATACCCTAGTAGGTTCGAATACCCAAGCAATGAAGAATCTTTGAACAACGCGAACTATACCGAAGCTGCCAACAGAATTGGTGGAGATCAAATTACCACCAAAGTTTGGTGGGAAAACTAGAATATTATATGTTGTTTAAATTAGCAAAACAATCAATGATCATGACCACAGGGATTCTGTTCCTGTGGTCTTGTTCTTCCAAAAAGGAGCAAACTCCAAAAGGAATCGAACATATTATTGTCATCGGGGTTGATGGAATGAGTCCCAACGGGATTCAAAAAGCAAGTACACCGACATTGGATACGATGATTCAAAATGGTTCGGCAACTATGCATGCCAGGCCTGTGCTTCCATCTAGCTCCAGTCCCAATTGGGCCAGTATGGTTATGGGGGCCGATACGGAACAACACGGAGTAACCTCCAACGGTTGGGAAAAGTTCGACCATCAGTTGCCACCCGTAGTCGTTACCGAAAACGGGACATTCCCAACCATATTCACCCTTTTTAAAGACCAGCAGCCAGAAGCTCATGTTGGAGCCATCTACGATTGGGATGGTTTTGGACGTTTGTTCGAAAAAGAGGATGTTGATTTTGATATTGACGGGGACCATGAGGACAAGACGACCAAAGCCGCAGTGGACTACATCAAAAAAAATACGCCAACGCTCACTTTTGTGCATTTGGATCATGTAGATCACGCGGGTCATGCCCAAGGCCACGGTACTCCCGATTATTATAAGTCTGTGGAAAAAGCAGACGCCCTGATTGCTAAAATTTTGGATGCCACAAAAGAAGCAGGCATTTTTGAAAAAACCATGTTCATCGTATCAGCAGATCACGGAGGATTGGGCTTTGGTCATGGAGGGGAAAGCTTGGCTGAAATGGAAATACCATTCATTTTGTACGGTGCAGGAATCAAAAAAGGCTACAAAATAGAAGAAACCGTGTATCAATACGATAATGCGCCTACCGTTGCCTACGCCATGGGCTTGCAAACACCTCAAGCTTGGATAGGCAGACCCGTAAAAGGCGCTTTTACAGGAAATGAAGCCCCAAAACTGATCTATGGGCGAAAAGAGCAGATAACCACGCCAAAAATTCTTCCGGATGCTGGCTATTTTGAACCAGCTGGGGGAGTTTTTAAAGCGGATTCTGTTGCAGTGGTGATGCTAAACCCAAATAATGTGGGACAGATTCGGTACACCATTGGAAACAAAGTACCAACATTGGAAAATAGCCAAGTCTACCAGGACACTTTTTATTTGAAACAGACCAACATTATCAAAGCAGGTATCTTTCAGAACGATCAATTGGTGAGCACTGTTGCCGAAGGAAGCTTCAGAATTGTGTCAAAAACAAAGCAAGATCCAGTAAAATTTTGGGTGTATCAGGTGAACGGAATAAAGAAATTACCTGATTTTGCTGATTTCAATCCGATTCTTGAAGGTTTTGTAACTGATTTTTCACATAAGCAGGCATTATCAGAAGCGATGCCACAAGAGCAAGTTGCTGTTGCTTTTGAAAGTTATTTGGAAGTGCAGGAAGCAGGGAAATATACTTTTTTCACCAATAGTGATGATGGAAGCAAGCTTTATGTTAACGGTATCGAAATCGTGGACAACGATGGCGACCATGGTGTAATGGAGCGTAGCGGGGCGTTTGAACTTTCCAAGGGGAGACATTTGGTTCGTATAGAGTTTTTTAATGGAGGAGGGGGCTATCATCTGGACGTAAAATATTCAGGTCCCGACACCCCAAAACAAATCATTCCAGCAAATCAATTGTATAGAGAAAAATAAGTATGCATTTCAACCTCAAAAGACCTTATCTCTTCATCATTATTCTAATGGTGCAACTTTCACACGGGCAAAAACAATTGCCCGATTGGCAACCTGGATTTTTGGATATCCACCATATCAATACAGGTAGGGGCGATGCCACTTTTATGGTATTTCCCGATGGTACGACCATGTTGGTGGATGCTGGCGATATGTCCGAAACCCATCCAAGGACAACATCGAGCAGAAATGCCAAATTGGTTCCGAACAGGAGTAAAACTGCCCCCGAGTGGATTGTAGATTATATAGATCAGTTCTTGTCCAAAAAACAAGAGCGCAAGTTGGATTATGCATTGATCTCCCATTACCACGACGACCATTTCGGGGAGATTGATTCGTTGCGTTCAATTGCCAAAGGAGGATACCAGCTTACAGGGATTATGGAAGTGGGTACACTGATTCCGATTAAAAAATTGATCGACCGTGGTTTTGATTATCCTATTGATCTAACCAACGAGCAAGTACAATCTAAAGAACGATTTTCCAAGGACGCCTACGGAATGATTCCAACCTTGAAGGAATATTGGAAATTCATTGCATATCAATCAGGAAAAGTTGGTCTGGAAAATGAAGCTTTACAGGTAGGAAGTAACTATCAGATTACATTAAAAAATCATCCAAAGGATTATCCCAACTTTTCTGTTCAAAACATAGCCTCCAACGGGAATATTTGGACAGGCTACGACGATTCGTTTTATCCCCTTTTTAAAGAAGGAGAGTATCCCGGGGAAAATTCGTTGAGCAGCGTAATCCGTATTGATTATGGCAAGTTTAATTATTACACCGGAGGGGATATTTCTGGCATCAATAGCTTTGGACAGACCGATATTAACGATGTGGAATCCCATATTGCACCAATTGTCGGACCCGTGGATGTGGCCACGTTGAATCATCACGGGAACCGTGACTCACAGAACCCATTTTATGTGCGTACGATTCGCCCTCGAGTCTGGATTCAGCAAAACTGGACAGCGGACCATCCAGGAGAAGAAGTACTGCGAAGAATAACATCGACCAAATTATATCCTGGCGACCGGGATATATTTTCAACCGTTATGCTGCAAGGTGCAAAAGATGTGATCGGTGGTAAGTTGGATCTTTATAAAAGTCAGAATGGGCATATAGTTATTCGGGTGTACAACAATGGTGATGCCTATAAAGTTTATGTGCTGGACGACACCACAGAAGGACGAAAAATTTTAAGTGAACATGGACCGTATAAAGCGCGATAAGCACAACTTAGAATCTGTTGTTGAAGGCGACATTAATCTAACCTCTGCCAGGGCTGAATGGTTGCGGCAAGAAGTGGACGAAGAAACCAAAAACCTATTGGAAAAAGATGCCAAGTACTTTATACATCAATCTATGTCCACTCCTTGTTTGGATGTGCTCCAGAATTGTGAAGGCTCGCACATTGAAAGTGTATCAGGAAAAAAGTATCTCGATTTTCATGGGAACAACGTACATCAAATTGGGTTTTCCCACCCAAAAATGGTTTCTCGCTTAACAGAGCAACTGCAAAGCCTTACCTTCTCCACCCGGAGGTATGCCAATGAAACAGCTATTCGATTTGCTGAGAAACTAACCTCATATACTCCCAAGGGCCTTGACCGTATTTTGCTTACGCCAAATGGAAGCTCTGCTATTGGAATTGCCCTAAAATTGGCAAGGGCCGTAACCGGAAAACACAAAGTAGTCTCATTCTGGGATTCGTTCCACGGAGCCTCTTTGGATGCCATAAGTATAGGCGGCGAGTCCGTTTTTCAGGAACATATGGGGCCATTAATGCCAGGTGTGGAGCGTATTCCGCCCCCAATCACCTATCGTGGTATTTTCGAAGGTAATGAGGAAAAAGCTTTGGGATATTTGCAATATGTTTTGGAAAAAGACCGTCAGATCGGGGCGTTTTTGGCGGAAACCATTCGTAATACAGATGTTCAGATCCCATCAAAAAAATTCTGGAAAGGAGCAAAAGCGTTGTGCGACAAGCATGGGGTGATACTGATTTTGGATGAAATCCCCATCGCCTTCGGACGCACGGGCAAAATGTTTGCCTATGAGCTTTTTGATATTGAACCTGACATTCTATGTTTGGGCAAAGGTCTGGGTGGAGGAATTTTTCCACAGGCAGCCATTGTGACCCGGGAGGAGTACAACAAGTTCGGTGATATTTCGCTCGGACACTATACGCACGAAAAAAGTCCGTTGGGTTCCATAGCGGGATTAACCTTATTGGAAGTGCTCGAAGACGAAGATATTCTTCAAAAAGTAAAGGAAGATCAAGAGTTTATGCGGAAAAACCTTTACAAAATGCACCGTAAATATTCCATGATTGGGGATGTACGTGGCGTGGGCTTGCTTTGGGGCATTGAACTGGTAACCGATAGAACTACCAAGGAAAAAGCAACCGCCGAAGCCGAAGAAATTATGTACGAGTGTCTAAAACAGGGATTGAGTTTTAAAGTTTCCAAAGGAAACGTACTCCAACTTTCGCCTCCGTTGACCATAACCAGGGAAGAACTGGAAAAAGCCTTTGAAATTTTGAACCGTGCCTTTTTAAAAACCAACACCATAGTCTAATGAAAAAAATTAACTGTTTACTTATTGTTTTTAGTTTGGGATTGGTACAGCTCCCTGCCCAGACCAAACCTGAAATTCTTGTACAACCCTATTTGCAGGATGCTGAACCCAATTCCATGGTGATCATGTGGGAAACCTCTAGCGGGGAAGAAAGTATTGTGGAGTGGGGAACCACCAAAAAACTGGGCAAAAAAACCACTGGAAAGGCAGAGGATATCAATTTTTCCGATTCAAGGGTCCACACCGTGAAATTGGAGGGGCTCAAACGTTTCACGGAGTACTATTATCGTGTAAAAACAGGAAAGGTAAGATCGGACATTTTCCAGTTCAAGACACCACCGTTTTCAAGTGACGAAGAGTCCTTCAATATTGTGGCCATGAGCGATATGCAATATGATAGTCAGCACCCCAACAAATTTTCCGAGATCGTGAATCAAGGGGTGCTTCAATATCTAGAACAAGCGCATGGGGGCAAATTATCGAACAATTTGGCCATGGTTATGATTCCTGGTGATTTAGTGACCACCGGGAGTAAATACTATCAATGGAAGGAACATTTTTTTGATCCCGGCCAAAAACTTTTTGCAAAGGTTCCCGTGTATCCCGTTTTGGGAAATCATGAGAGAAATTCTGTTTTTTACTTCAAATATTTTAGCCTTCCGGAAAACGGAACACCTGCCTATGCCGAACATTGGTGGTACAAAGATTATGGCAATACAAGAATCATAGGATTGAATTCCAATGACGGTTACCGCGACCTCCGCGAACAATACGAGTGGTTGGAACAAGTGCTGGCAGATACCGAAAAGAACGATGATATTGATTTTGTGTTTGCACAATTGCACCATCCACATAAATCAGAACTTTGGATTCCAGGAGAAGAAGAATCCACAGGGAAGGTGGTAAAAATGCTGGAAGCGTTTTCCACCAAAACAGGAAAGCCAAGTATCCACTTTTTTGGACACACCCATGGGTATTCGCGTGGACAGTCCCGAGATCACAAACATTTGTGGATTAATGTGGCCTCAGCAGGTGGAGCTATCGACAATTGGGGCGAGTTTGAAGGAAGGGACTATGATGAGTTTACCGTTACCCAAGACGAATACGGTTTTGTCATGGTCGAGGTTGATGGTAACCGGAACGATCCTAAATTCAAGATTAAGAGAATCAGTCAAGGGAATAACATTAAGTCCAGGCAGAACGAGCTTCGCGACAGCATTACCATTTGGCGATTGGAGAAAAAGCCCAACCCTCCCAAACCGATTTTCCCAGTCAATAATGAAATGGTAAAAGAAGAATTTGCCATCTTGAAAGCTGGTGAGTTTTCAAGTTCGCTGAGCGGTGCTTTTCATGCAGCTGCACATTGGCAAGTCTCCCAAACCTCTGATTTTGAAAAGTTGGATTTGGACAGCTGGAAACAGTTCGAAAACTGGTATTACATGGAAAACCGTCAAAAAGAGGACGATTTGACCGATGAAAAAACCAAACGATTACAACCAAATACTACCTATTATTGGAGGGTCCGATACCGTGATCAGAACCTAAATTGGAGTGATTGGTCCCAAATAGCATCATTTAAAACACCACAGGAAAATGATAAATAGAATTTTGTTTTTGATGGCTGCCGTTGCGGCACTTGTTAATCTTCATGTCCAAAAACAGAGGAAACCAAAGTAATCTTGATCACCCTTTATGGGTTCCGTTGGCAGGAATTGTTCACTGGAGCCGACTCGCTTTTGGTGGCCAATAAAGCCTATATGAAGGATACAGCTACACTAAAAAAGACATTTTTGGAGAGATACTCCCAAAGAAAGACGTGAGACGTTGATGCCTTTTTCTGGAGCCAAGTGTCAAAAATGGGTCAAATACATGGAAATCGAAAATTGGGAAGCAAAGTGGACTTGACCAATTCAATGTGGTTTTCCTACCCTGGCTATAATGAGATATTGACAGGAATGGCGGATGAGTGGAAACGCCGGACCTAGTATACCACCCATGCCGGAATAAAATGAGCACGGTAAAACTGTCAATATGTGACTTAATTTTAGTTAACTATGTTAAAATTTAAGGTGGTTCAAATTAACCGTTTCTCGTTATCCGTCCCATCCAACTTGATGACAAAAAAAGACCATTTGCACAAACGGTCTTTTTTCGTTCAAAAAAAATTCACCTCTCAAAAAGAGATGGAATAATTAATGTTAATCGATCACTTCAACATTGACTGCATTTAGTCCTTTCTGACCCTGCTCCGTTTCATAATGTACTTCGTCATTTTCCCTTACTTCATCGATCAACCCCGATGAGTGCACAAAAATATCCTCGTTGGAATTTGTCGGGGTGATAAACCCATACCCTTTATCGTTGTTGAAAAACTTTACTGTTCCTTTTTGCATAATTGTATTTGTTAAATGTTTTGTTGAATAATCAGTCGATTCGCCTTACGTTGACCGCATTGAGTCCTTTCTGGCCTTGCTCCGTTTCAAATGAGACCCCATCGTTTTCCATAATCTCATGGATGAGTCCACTGTTGTGGACAAAGATGTCCGCTTTTGAATTTGTTGGGGTAATAAACCCATACCCTTTTTCGGTGTTGAAAAACTTTACTGTTCCTTCTTGCATAATTGTATTTGTTAAACGTTTTGTTATTTAATTGACGAACGTGTAGGCCACTCCAGTGGCAGATGCACGGCCCGTCCTACCTATCCTATGGATATAGCTATCCATTGTTTGGGGCAATTGATAGTTGATCACATGGGTTACCCCCTTGATATCAATTCCCCTAGCAGCAACATCCGTTGCCACCAATATTTTTGTGCTGCCCGACTTGAACAGCTCTATTGCCCTTGAGCGATAGTTCTGTGACTTGTTCCCATGAATGACATCCGATCTAATCCCGGAATTCTTCAATTGCTTGCTTAATTTATCCACCCCTCTTTTCGTTTCTGCGAACAACAGCACTTTTTCAAAAGAAGATTCGTTTACCAGCTTGAACAATACATCAAATTTATTTTCACTGTTCTTCACTCGGATGATATGTTGATCGACGTTATCGCTCGATCTGGTTCCGCTTGACACATTTACACGTGTTGCCGCCCCGGTGATCTGCTGGATCAGTTTTTCCTGGTTCGGGTCCAAGGTCGCCGAGAACAACATGGTCTGCTTTCGGTTTCGCATGCCAGAAACAAGCTTTTGTATATCTTTGATGAACCCCATGTCCAACATTCTGTCAAACTCATCCAAAACCAGGGTCGATCTGGTATCAATTCTCAATGCCCTTCGGTCAATCAAATCGTTCAGCCTCCCCGGTGTGCCCACAATAAGGTCCAGGTTTCCCCTTGCCGAGGATATGTCCCTGCCCACATTTGTTCCTCCGATAAAGCATGCAGACGTGAGCCGGGTACCTTTGGTCAATGACCTGAATTCGGACTGTACCTGTTGTGCCAATTCCCGGGTGGGCACTACCACTAGACCGGAAACGTTGTTGGCGGTAAGCATCTGCTGTACCATGGGGATAAGGAATGCCCCTGTTTTACCTGTACCTGTGGCCGCAATGCCCACTAAGTTTTTCCCTTTCAGCAGGTGGTCGAAACACCTGTCCTGAATTTCAGAAGGCGATCGATAGCCCTTATGGGCAATGTTTTTACGAAGTTCCCCATGTAAATGGAATTGTTCAAAATTTCTATCTGAAACATAGGGTTCGGTATTTGTCGATGTTGATTTTTTGACAAGTAGTTCAGGATTTAACCTGGACACGGGCCGTTTGCCGGACGTACCTGTCCGGTGCTTTTTATTATAATGCATAGTATTTTAGTTTTGATGTGTTGGAATTGTCTGTAATTCCATTTGCCCCAAATCGCGGAGCATTTTAAAGTGTTTGAAAATCGCGGATGCAAAAGATCCGTTGGAGTGATAGGGCAAGCCAAACTCTTCGGCCGTACGTTTTACTATCGGTGCTATGTTGCGGTAATGTATATGTGATATATTTGGGAAAAGATGATGTTCTATCTGATTGGTCAGACCTCCTACCATCCACGATAACCATGCACTCTTTGGCGCAAAGTTACATGTGGTCTCCAGTTGATGTGCCAAACGTTCGGACTCCAAATTTCCATGGGTATCCGGTAAGGGGAATGAGGCATTGGGGGTAACGTGGGCCGTTTGGAAGACCAAGGTGATACTCAATCCAGTCACAAAGTGCATGGCCAAAAAGGCAAGGACCACCAGCCATGGTGAAATAGCGGTCAACAGAATCGGCAGGACCAGCGCATAGGAAAAATATAATATCTTCCAGGCGGCCATCTTAAAGATTCCTTCGATGTATGTCCTTCGATTTTTCACCAGGCCCATTTTGTAATACCTGGCGTACCGGACAAAATCCTTGGAAGTGACCCATGAAACCGTTGACAGACCATAAAAGAACCATGCATAGTAATGCTGGTATTTATGGAGCTTGTTCTTTTTGGCGTGAGGTGAGAACCTCAGGAAAAATGGCGCGTTAATATCATCGTCATGATCTTCTATATTGGTATAGCTATGGTGCAAAACATTGTGTTGCAGCCTCCAGACCTTGTCATTGGCACCGATCAGATTGATCGTGTACCCCATGAGTTTGTTGACCATTTTGTTCCTTGAAAAAGAACCATGAATGGCGTCGTGCATTACGCCCATGCCAATACCTGCCATACCGAATCCGCTCAAAATGTACAATCCAAACAACAATGGGACACTTGTAAGGGTTGAAAAAATGATGATAGCTAAGGGGGCGAAAAATAACAGTAACATACAGATGCTCTTAAAAAGCATTTGACGGTTGCCGTGCCTGGTTTTCTTTGTGGTTTTGAAATATTCCGAAACGCGTTTTTTTAATGTTCTGGAAAAATCGGAGCCTACCGATGATTGAAAAGATGGATTTTTAATAAAATGTAGATTTTGTTAAACAATGACTTACTTCAAAATGGGTAAAAAACGTGAAGTAAGACCGTATTAGAATTGCTTAACGAGGGACTGCCATCGGCAGTTGATATTACTATTTTGAGAGTTCTAAAGAATAGAACAGCCACAAATGTAATTTAAATAACTTGATTTGCAATGGATCTGCAACGAAAACTTCATGCAAAGGGAATCAAGGGTCTGCAAAACGACACTATCCCAATAAGTGTGCGCGTTTTAAATAACGGGTTTCCCTCCTTTCATCATAGAAACCGTCCAACACCTTATGCCTACGGCAATGTTTCTTTGGCGTGTTCCTTCGGGACCGGGCTTTCCGTTACAAGGCCTTTGCTATCTGAGTCAGGGCTTTTCATTGCAATCCCTCACGCGGATATCGCAAAGGAAATGTGGATCGGTGATACCGACACAGGTATCCAAGGTTCAAACCTGTCCCAAAGGATCAGGGTTCCCTGGAGGTTAGGAATTTCTTGGCAACATTCTTGAACATTCCACTGTCCATAAGTTGTTCCAACCATAGGGAAGAGTCTGCCAGTTCCCTATCTTCCTTGGAATAGGGCAAATCCGCGGCCATTTCTATGGTATCTTTGTCGAGTACTTAGTACGTGGGCTATGGTATTTGGGTGTGGTAACACAAATGCCCGTAGCCCTATCTTTCAATCCAAAAAAAGTTTAAATAACTTCATTGTATACTTTAGGGGATACATTCGGATTATTTTCCACCGGAAGAACTCTTTCGATGGAAAGGGCATGGTCTTCTTTGATCGTGCCCTTTTAGTTCTTACGGCTTAGTAAGCGTAGTGTATTGGTCACTGGTTCATTAACATGTCTCATCACCAAATATTTTATGTGCCTCTTTTTATCATATCCTATCGATAATGTCTACTAAAGAACTTTGGCCCGGCCTGGCACCGGGACAGGGTAGTTGCCATTTTCATCTGGGCTTGTCGGTGTCGGAGAATCCCATGTGATTTCCTCGGGCATGAGCTGTAGATTTGATGCCAGGGCCTCCTCCCAGTTTATGACTTTTCCACTGTAGGTCGCCATTCGTCCCATTATCGCTGTCATTGTACTTTTTGCACCGTTAAAAGCATCATTGATGACTCCTTTGTTTCGAATGGAAGCAAAAAGTTCATTATGCTCCTCTTGATAGGGGTTATGGCCCATCGAATTGTTGATAGCTTGTGTCTCGTTCCCAGAAAGGTCATATATTTTTGCTACACCTGCATCGTTTGTCTCTACTGTTCCGTTGGTCAGTTGAAACGCCTCGCCAACCTTGTACATGGTATTGGGTTGATGGCGACATTGACTTGAAATTACCGCTCCACTTGGATAGGTGAATTCTACAAAGTGATGGTCGAATATCTCACCATGATCAGGTCCTTTCCTCACCATTCTTCCTCCCATACCTTGGGCGGAAATCGGATACTCTCCAATAAACCAGTTGGCCACATCAATATTGTGGATGTGCTGTTCCAGAATGTGGTCGCCACAAATCCAATTGAAATAATACCAGTTTCTCATCTGATACTCAAGTTCGGATTGTTCGGGCTTTCGTTGGCGTACCCACACACCGGCACTGTTCCAATACACCTGTCCGGCCACAATTTTGCCCAAATCACCATTTTTGATGATTGAATTGACCTTGATATAATTTTCTTGGTAATGTCGTTGAAGTCCAACAACAACATTCAGTTTTTTTTGTTCGGCCAGTTTAGCGGTTTCAAGTACTTTGCGTATCCCGGGTACATCTGTTGCCACAGGCTTTTCCATAAAAACATGCTTATCGTTTTCAATGGCATAGGCAAAATGGTAAGGCCTAAAGCCGGGCGGGGTTGTCAGAATCACCACATCGGCAAGATCAATGGCTTTTTTAAAGCCATCAAACCCAACAAACTTATGTTTGTCTTTTACATTGATTTTCCCCGTGTCCTTATATTTTTCGTTCAAATGGCCATAGCTAGAATTTAACTGGTCTTCGAACAAATCGGCCATGGCGACCAATTCCACATGATCATCGGCTTCAAGGGCTTGGTTCGCAGCACCGGTTCCCCGGCCCCCGCAACCTACTAGGGCGATTTTCAACTTTTTTTCGTTAAAAACATTCACCATGGCATTGGTGCCCAGTGATGGCACAATTATGGCGCTAGATGCAATAGAGGCATTTTTGATAAACTCTCTTCTGGAGTTGGCATTCGGTTGGTCTTTATGTTTCATTGTATTTAAATTTTAAAATTTGGTGTTAGTTTTTAATCCAATAGTCGTAATAATTTTCTGGAGCAGGGGGTGTAACTGGGCGGACGACCCTAAAACCCACAAATCCAGCATCGGTGAACCACCATTTACTTCGTGGAAATTGCGGATCTCTTTGTTTCCAAATAGGGTTGGATGCCAATCTTGATGCACTGCGCAGTTGTTGTGGACCATCCCTGAAGGAGCCACCTCGAATGGCAATTGGGTATTCATTGATAACTGGCTCAAAAGGTAGTTTGGCATCCGCATAACCATTTTCATTATATTGATCCAAGGTCCATTCGGCAACGTTGCCATAAATATCGTAAAGTCCCCAAGGATTTGGTTTTTTTGTTCCTACTTTATGGTAAGCCCCACCGCTGTTTTGATCAAACCATGCATGATCGCTTAATTCTGATGGGTCAACCCCAAAATAATAAGGTTGGTCGCTCCCGGCCCGTGCTGCGTATTCCCATTCCACTTCTGTGGGCAATCGGTAATAACGACCAGTTATAGCGGAAAGCCATTCGCAGAATGCGGAAGCTGCTCTTTGTGTAATGTTTACTGCAGGATAACCTTCTTCCCGTCCCATACCCAAACTCATATCAACATAAGGGGTAGTGGCACCGGAAACGGCATCGATTTCGAGATTGACCTCAGTGACCTTAGCTTCGTTCTCAAGATTATCTATGGCCCTTTCAATAAAAAGATTGTACACCTCCCAAGTGATTTCAAATTTGGACATCCAAAAGCCCTCAACCTCAATCTCCCGAACTGGACCTTCATCAGATTTTCTGCCAAGCTCATCTTTTGGGCTTCCCATTAGAAAAGTGCCGGAAGGAATAGCAACCATTTCAAATTCGATATCCACGCCTGGCAAGCTTTGGGTGTAATTAGATGTTTTTTGTCCATATCCCATTACCATGGTGCCCAAAAGCAAATAGAGTATCCCGATTGATTTTATTGTCATAATGTTTATTAAGGTTTAAAAGGAATCACTGACTTTGTAGGCCTCGATTACAGCCGTTTCACCTGCTTTACCTGCTTTTGAATTGCCATGTTCCATTCCTACAATACCTTGAAATCCTTTAGAGTGGATATGTTTAAAAACATTCCTGTAATTTATTTCACCGGTTGTTGGCTCTTTTCTGCCTGGGTTGTCACCTACTTGAAAATAAGCAATCTCGTCCCACGTTGCATCTATGTTGGGAATAAGGTTGCCCTCCTGTATTTGTTGATGGTAAATATCAAAAAGGATTTTGCAGGATGGACTGTCAACGGCTTTGCATATTTCAAAGGCTTGGGGGCTATCTGTAAGAAAAAGTCCTGGGTGGTCCCTAAAGTTTAGCGGTTCCAAGACCATGGTCAATCCATGAGGCTCCAAAAGGGCACTGGCCTGTTTGAGTGATTCCACAACATTGGCTGTTTGGTATCCTTTGCGCAGTTGAAGGTCCACATGGCCTGGCACCACGGTCATCCATTTGGCATTTACCCTTTTTGCAACCTCGATGGATTCTTTGATTTCCTTCAGAAATTTTTCACGGAGTGTAGCATCCCCATTGGTAAGGTTGGGCTTGTTCCACGAAATCTCATGGGCAACAAACACCCCCATTGCAATACCTCGCTTTTCCATGGTGCTGGCCATTTGTTCCTGTAGGCTTATGGAGCGGCCTTTCATACCGTTATCTTCAAAAGCGGCAAAGCCCATATCCGCCATAAAGTTAAGCTGGTCAATGGGGTCGTCGCCTGCAGATTCTTTGAACATGCCCAAATGTGGGGCATACTTGAGGTTGAAAGTGGCCGGCACCTCAAAATCCAATTTGTTTTTACTTGAATTCTGGGCAAATAGTCCGGTCATGCCAACACTTAATGCCCCAGAGAGCATTAGATTGTCTTTTACAAAATTTCTACGCTTCATTTTGATGGTTTTTATTTTAAAATATACTATTGCCGAACGGGTTGCTGGACAAAAGCTTTAATCTCGGTTAGTCTGATTTAGGTTTATTATGTCACTAGGATATATACCGAACGTGAAGGATGCATTGGAGACATCCAGTTTATATTCATCATTGGCCAATCCGTCCATACTCCAGCTATTATCCCCACCTACACCTGTCTGTCCATAATCAATATGAAGGTACACTGCCTTTTTGGGTTGAATGTCCGTGGTGTGCCGTTGTGCTTTTTTGTTGGATTCCGAATCAAAATCCGACATAGGGTTATGGTGTGCCGAAAAGGAGAAGGGTGTGTTTTCCGAAACAAAATTTAGGCCACTGCCCAATTCATTGGTGAGCAATGCAAAGCGCACATCTGTTCTATTGCCATTTTCTTGGGGCCTGATGTAGGGTACATAAAAATCAGCTACTTTGGATTTGTACAAACCTACAAAGGATGCTGTTTTTCGGTCTATATAATTTTCATGAGGACCCCTACCGTAGTATTCTGTATTTTGATATTGATTATCCAATACGAAAACCATACCGTAGCGTGGCATGTATTTCAACTTCTCGGGGTTTTCGGGTGAGAACTTGCAAGATATTTTCAATCCTCCATTTTTGTCCACTGTGTAGATGATGGTATTTGTTGCCTGTAAATCTTTGTAATCGAATTTATAGTGGAACGAATGGGTTCCATCCTTATTCTTTTTATGGTCGAAACCAATCAATACCTTTTTGTCCGCAGCATTTCTATAGCCAAAGTAATCTACATCTTTTGGAGCGTTCCAAGAATTCCATGCACCAAAATCATTATCAATGGGCGCTCTCCAAAATGTCAATTTCACCGGTTCAAGTAACAGATCCATATCGCCTTTTTTCAAGGCATTCAGTCCAAAACCGTCCTTGCCGAACACATAGGTGTATTCACCCACCGATACGGTGTAAGATTGTTCGTCCTTGGATGTTTTGGTTTTGATTTTATGTGGCTCGTTTAAGATATTTAGCGATATATCGCCATCGTGTAACTTAAACTGTTCTGAAACCAAAACCTCACCTTTGGGCAATAAGGGGGTATCCCTTTTTAAGGCTCCGAACACATTGATGTAATATTCTTTGGATGCATCCAAGTTATAATTAAAATTGATGGTGACCTTGTGCTTTTGTTGTGGTTCAATAGCTGGAACTGTAAGGGTTTGTGATGCCACCTCAATGCCATTTTCCAATAAAATGGCCTTAAATTCGTACTGCTCGGTTGTGGTGAAGAAATTCTCGTTGAAAATCTCGTATGTAGTATTGTCCAATTTGGAGAACAGCACATTTTGATAGACTTTTTTCACTTCGAAGAGACCGGGATGTGGCCTTAGGTCCGATCCCATCAGTCCATTGGCACAAAAGTTTTCATCGGAATGCACGCCTTCCGGTTCAAAATCCCCTCCATAGGCAAAGTATTTTTCCCCCGTGGAAGTGGTCTGTTCCAGACCTTGGTCCATCCAGTCCCAAATGAATCCTCCTTGGGCTCTAGGGTGACTTCTTACCCAATCCCAATAATCTTTGAAGTTTCCACTGCTGTTTCCCATGGCGTGACTGTACTCGCACCAGATAAATGGGCGTTGCTCACTTAGTGGTTTTTTGTTGTCCCTCTCAAAATACCGTTTGTCCACATCGTTTTGTTCATGGTACATCCAACTTACGATATCGGTAATCCTTCCTTTATAATGAATACTATCATTGGCCCTTCCGGCCCGTTCATAGTGTACTGGACGATTGGGGTCATATTCGTGGATCCAATTGTAAGGGGTTACAAAATTGCTGCCGCTACCGGCTTCGTTGCCCATAGACCAAATAATAACCGAAGGGTGGTTAATATCTCTTTTCACCACTCTTTGAATGCGGTTTAGGTGCATTTCTTGGAATTGTGGATCCTGTGCCAAAGTTTCTCCTTTATTGTAACCGTAACCGTGGGATTCTATGTTCGCCTCATCGATTACATAAATGCCGTATTGGTCACAAAGTTGGTACCATAGGGGATCATTGGGGTAATGCGAGGTTCTAACGGCATTGATGTTGTATTTTTTGAAGTTTTTGATATCTGCTAGCATTGACTCCTTGCTCACGACATGTCCATTGACGGGATCATGCTCGTGCCTGTTCACACCTTTAAGAAGAATGGGCTGTCCGTTGACCCACAATTGGCCATTTTTTATTTCACTGGTTCGGAAACCAATCTTAAATGTTGTCGCATCGAGTTGATTGCCATTGGAATCCTTCAGTACGATTTGAAGATCGTACAATTTTGGATTTTCTGCAGACCAAGGGGAAATGGTCAATCCGTTTTTCTCCAAGGTCAATTTGCCCGTACCATCTTCTCTGGTGCCAAGGGAACCGTGTAAGGATGTAATTTCCTTTGCTCCGTCAAGCACTTTGGCCTCTATTTGCAAATTCGTTGCTTTTTGTGCTGCATTTACCCTTACTTCGAGCTCAAGTTGCCCATTTTTGTAATGTTCACTATCTAGGGATGCCCTTGAGATAATGTTTTGAAATCTGATGGGATTGGTGGCGTACAGGATAACATCCCGTTCAATTCCACTTAAACGCCAGAAGTCCTGGTCCTCCAGATAGGAACCGTCACACCAACGGTATACCTCCACGGCAATGTCGTTTTCTCCTTGTTTGATGTATGGGGTGATATTGAATTCGGCCGGAGTTTTTGAACCTTCACTGTAACCAACCTTTTGTCCGTTCACCCATAGATAAAATGCTGAATTGACTCCTCCAAAATGAATGTATACCTGCTTGGAAGCCCAATCTTTGCCCAGATTGAATTTTCGTTTATAGCTGCCCACAGGATTATTGTCATGTGGAATAAAAGGCGCATTTTTTGGGAAAGGATATTCGATATTGGTGTAAATGGGATAGCCATATCCCCTCATTTGCCAGTCGGAAGGTACATCAATGTTGTTCCAATGGGATACATCGTAATTTTCGGTATAAAAATCTTCGGGTCTATCGGCAGGTTTGGGTGACCAGTGAAACTTCCAGGTCCCATTTAGGGATAGGTAATTGGAAAGCGTTTCATGCGGTGCATCCAAAGCATGGTCATTGTAATGATAAAAGGAGGCATGCGGCTCCTCTGTATTGATTGTAATAATTTTTGGATTTTCCCAATCGGGCACGCTATCTTGTGCGTTTATGATCAAATTGGGAAGCAAAACCAGTAGTATTATGAATTGCCATTTGTTTGTCATGTTACTATTGAGGTTAGAGGTTGTTAATTTTTATCTATTGTATTTAAAGTGAACTACGGCTAATAAGGTTTGTGGGGATAATGGTTCTTATTTCGTTTCCATCCATAACATATTTTGCTGCTATTTTGGCCATTTCCTTAAAATTAGTGGATATAGTGGTTATACCTCCCATAATAATCTCTTTGAGCACATTATCATCATAGGAAAGGATACCCAGGTCTTTGCCAAGCACACAATGCCCTTGGTTGCAATCCTTAAGGAAGGTCCATAGAATGGAATCATTTTTTATAAAATACAGTGTGTCTTTTTTAATAGTTCCCGAGATATAATTCTCTTCGATAGAGCCTTTAATACCATGGTCTTTTAAAAACCTTTCATAGGCCCTTCGGATTCCTATTGGTGAATAGTCTGTTTTGGAATTGAAGAACAGTACCATGCTCTTATATTTTTTTATATCGGGCAATAATTTTACCAAGGTGCTGTATGTAGCGTTTTCAAACTCTTGAGCTATAAATGAATACTCTGGACCTAGATCCAAATATCTATCAACCAATATCAATTTGTTCGGGGCTATGGTCTGCAGCATGGGTTTTACCGCATCGTCTTGTATGGGAGCGATTACATACATGCCATATTTCCCTTTGATATTCGTAATCATTGTTTCAAATATGGAGATGTTGTTATGGTGAAAAAACACATCTACTTGAAATTTTTTTCCAAGTTCCTCTCTTAGGGTGTTGTAAAAATCTTCTTGAAAACTCTGGAAGGCAAATAGTAACAACGCCACCCTAAGTACAACTCCTGTTTCTTGACTGATGACAAAATAACCTTGTTTGTTTTTTGATTCCACAAGTCCTCTGTCCTTTAACTCCTCGTATGCCTTTACAATGGTTTTTCTGGCATATCCCACATCGCGAACCATAATATTTATTGAGGGTAGTTTGTCACCAACTTGAAATTCATTATCTCCTATGGCATCCACCACACTTTGAACCAGTATTTCATGCTTTGACAATAAATGGCTGTTTTGTAAGTCCAATATTCTATCTAGTAATGGCATGTTTCAACATTATTCGGTTAATCTGTTCAATCTCAAAAATACTTTCAAATTGCGAGGATGCACATCCATATTACTGTTTTGTGGATTACCTCTTAATAGCTATGGTGTTAAATAGTCAATATTATTAAGTTCAAATTGGTTATTTGTCAAAAAAACACTTCTAAAGTTTTGATATTTCAAATTTAACACTAATTTAGCAACAGTAGCACAGAGTATCATAGATTTTTTGAAATTTTTCGAGGTCTTGATGAAAATTGTGCTGCTCGCACGAACTAATAACTAAACAACAAACATTCGATTATGAACAACCAATCGTCATTGAATAGGAGATATTTGGGTAGTACGCCCTGTATTTTCTTAACCTTTGTCCTGTTTTTTGGAGGTGTATTGTTTTCCACCGCACAGGCTCAAGGTATCACTGTCACAGGAACAGTAACGGCCTCTTCAGATGGCCAACCTTTACCGGGTGTCACTATTATTGACATAAACGATTCTTCAAAGGGGACCATTACAGATTTTGATGGAAACTATTCCATTTCTGGAATTCAAGGCACAACAACCCTGCGGTTTAGCTCAATAGGATTCAAGACCGTAGAGGTTGCTGTTAATAATCAAACAACTATAAATTTAGCAATGGACGAAGACCTTTCCTCCCTGGATGAAGTTGTTGTAGTTGGGTATGGTACCCAGAAAAAGGCAACGGTCACCGGTGCAGTGGCAGCTGTTAAGGGAGATATATTGGAAACTTCACCAACAATTAGTGTATCCAATTCATTATCGGGGCGTTTACCTGGTTTGGTGGTGATTCAGACCAGCGGCGAACCTGGGAGCGATGCCGCCAGTATTAGCATACGTGGTACCAATACTTTGGGAAACAGTAGCCCTTTGATAGTTATAGATGGTATTCCCGATCGTGATGGAGGTATAGGAAGGTTAAACGGAAGTGATATTGAAAATATTTCAGTGTTAAAAGATGCCTCAGCCGCTATTTATGGTGCAAGGGCGGCCAATGGAGCTATCATTGTAACCACAAAACAGGGTAGGGTAGGTAAGCCTGAAGTTACCTATACCGCAGATTTTGGTATGGCCCAACCTACCAAGGTACCCGATATGGCAGGTGCTGTGCAATATGCCGATATCATGAATGAGATTACCATTTTTAACAGTAACATTCCCGTTGGTGAATGGGGAGCAGCTTGGAATGCATTTGGTAATTCGGGAAACTATACCATTCCTTCAAGTGATGAAACAGTAAATGCTGCTTTTTCCCCAGAATCCGTTCAAGGCTATGCACAAGGTACCGATCCTTGGCTATACCCGAATACAGACTGGTTTGATTCCACTTTTAAAGAATGGTCTATGCAGAGCAGGCATAACCTTTCAATTAGGGGAGGTGGAGAAAATGTAAAATACTATTCCTCAATTGGATACTTTGATCAAGATGCATATTATAAAAACTCATCTACCCGTTACCAACAGTATAATTTTAGAATCAACACGGACATCAAGGTAAATGATTATATTCAGACAAAACTTGGTTTTGCCTATAGAAAGGAAGATAGGCGTTACCCAACCGAAGGTTCAGGGGCCATTTTCAGGATGTTGATGAGAGGTCGACCTACAGACCCGGCTATTTGGCCTACTGGTGAACCTGGCCCAGATATTGAAAACGGACAGCAGCCGGTGGTTATTACTACAAATGCCACGGGATATGATAGTCAACCTACTGATTATTTACAGTTCACGGGCTCGGTGGATATTACACAACCTTGGATAGAAGGTTTGAAGTTGACATTATTAGCAGGTATTGACCAAAGTCAAATTAGAAGAAAACTTTGGCAAGTGCCATGGGAGTTGTATTCATTGGATAGGGAAACCTATATTAATACAGGCGAACCTATACTTACGGCCAACATACGGTCTAGTTTTACAGATCCAAGGTTGACCCAGTCCTCGGAAAACAATCTCAACACCAACCTTACCGCTTTACTAAATTACGATCGTGTTTTTAACGATGTGCATTCCCTTAACGTTATGGCGGGTGTTACACGTGAGCGTTTTCAAAATGAGTTCTTTTCAGCATACAGCAGAAACTTTATTTCTCCTTCCATTGATCAACTTTTTTTTGGTGGTTCCGATGGACAGGAGGTTGACGGTAGGGCATTTGACAGAGCTCGTTTAGGGTATTATGGTCGTGTTCAATACGATTATAAACAAAAATATTTAGCTGAATTCATCTGGAGATATGATGGGTCTTATATTTTCCCCGCTGATGATAGATTCGGTTTCTTCCCTGGGTTTTTAGTGGGATGGAACGTTTCCAATGAGGATTGGTTTAATGTTGATGCCATCAATTATCTTAAATTAAGGGGGTCTTATGGTCAAATGGGTAACGATCAAGTATTTTTTGATGGCTCGTTACAGGAATACGCTTATTTGTCAACATATTCTCCGAACCAATTTCCTATAAATGGAGCTGTGGCGAACACTTTGGAAGAAGCACTTTTGGCCAATCCTAATTTTACATGGGAACGGGCCAATAACTTTAACCTGGGGTTGGATACATATCTTTTTGATAACTCTTTAAGCATGAGTTTCGAATATTTCTATAATAAAAGGGATCAAATTTTGATTCGTGAAACTGGATCTACTCCTGGTTCTTCCGGTATTTCGGACAAACTTCCACCAGTAAATGCGGGCGAGGTTGCCAACAAGGGCTTTGAATTTGCCGTAAATTATTATGGAGGTAGCCAGGATGGCATTAAATGGGATGTTGGAATCAATGGAGGTTATGCCAAAAACGAAGTGGTTTTTATGGACGAAATTCCAGGAGCGCCAGAATACCAACGTCAAGAAGGGAAACCTATCGGAGCCTATTTTGTGTATGAATATGACGGAGTGTTTAGGGACGAAGCTGATATATCAGCCAACACATTGGATTATAGTGAGGTAACCCCAACACTTAGACCAGGTGACATGAAATTCAAGGATGTAAATGGTGATGGCGTCATCAATGGGGATGACCAAGTTCGACTTGAAGAAAACATCATCCCCAAATTTAATTTTGGTGCCAACTTTAATGCAGCATACAAGAATTTTACTTTGGCAGTATTATTTCAAGGAGCGACAGGCGCCTCTCTACCTATTCAAACAGAATCGGGAGATATTGGTAATTATTTGCAGTATTCTTATAATAACCGTTGGAGTATAAACAACCCGAGCAGTGTACACCCAAGGTTGGCAACTAGGGGAGATACCTATTATACGGGTGGAAGCTATGGAAACAATACCTACTATTTATTTAGTAAGGATTACATAAGGCTTAAAAATATACAATTGGCTTACAATTTCCCAGATAAACTACTGGAGCCTTTGGGGCTTTCCGGCTTCAGTTTATATGTAAGTGCCAACAATGTATTCACTTGGGCAAAAAATGATATTTACGACCCTGAATCCACAGTAAACAGCGGACAGTTTTATCCACAAGCTAGAGTTATAAACACTGGATTTAAAGTAAAATTTTAATTTGATTGTTATGAAAAATATAAAACTCTATACCATATTGATTGCTGCGATGGCAATCGTTCCCATATCGTGTTCGGAAGATTATTTGGAAACCAAACCCTTGGATAAAATATCCTCAGATGCGACCTGGGGCGATGGTGCACTTTCAGAAGCGTTTGTGTTCGGTGTTTACTCACATTTAAATTATGGAGGTTTTGAAGAGGAGGGATTGGCTTCTTTGACCGATGAGGCCATGTTCACCCACTCAGGCAGGGGAATTAATGTAATTACCGAGGGCACCTTGTCACCGACAGGAACTGGAAACACAAATATAATTCCTCAATGGGATGAACTTTTTTCAGCCATTAGACAGGCCAATATTGCCATAGCGGAATTACCTGAAGCTACTTTTGGTGATGATGAACTAAGGGATAGGCTGTTAGGAGAATCCTATTTTCTCAGAGCTTATTATTACCACCAAGTTGTGAGATATTATGGAGGTTCACCAATAATAGACCAACCTTATGGATTGGATGAAGATTATTCCGTTGCCCGTGGCACTTATGAAGAATGTATCAATTTCATTTTAAATGATTTGGAGCAGGCCATTACATTGCTTAAGGATAAAGGAGCTACTCCTGGAAGGGCTTCGGACCTCAGTGCGATGGGATTAAAGTCAAGAGTATTGTTATATGCGGCCAGTGATTTAAGACATGGCCCAACCGTATCTTCCCAATCCTCGGCACATGGTAGCTACTCCGATTTGGAATTGGTGGCCTACACTTCCGGCGATAGAACAACAAGATGGAATGCAGCTAAGGCGGCTTCCAAAGCATTGTTGGATGCAACTTCGGGATATAAACTAGATTTAAATGCTCCTGTTTCCCCTGAAGAAGGAGAAGCAAATTATGTAGCCCTTTCCATGGGAGGTGGTAGTGGAGCTGCGGATGCGGGTGCCCATTCCGATATACTTTTTGAGAGAACCCATAGTGCCTTATATACAGTGGAAAACAATTGGCCTCTTGGAGGAATTCATCAAGGAATCAATAATGGACCCAATGGTTATCATAACTGGGCAGGTAATACGCCCATACAACAATTGGTGGATGATTATGAAATGATGGATGGTTCCAAGTTTGATTGGGAAAACCCTGATCATGCTGCTGCTCCTTACACGGACAGAGATCCTAGATTTTATGCGACCATATTATATGATGGTGCAGATTGGAAACCACGCCCTAGTGATGTAGTATCAATTGATCCCTATGATCAAATACAGACCGGAACTTATGATGATGGTGCCGGTGGTACTATAGCGGGTGTGGACACACGAAATTCCGTTATAGAGAACTGGAACGGGTCCAGAACAGGATATTACGTACGTAAATTTATCGATCCCGACCCATCTGTAGCAGACAATATGTCAAGTGCACAATTGGTACCATGGCCATTTATCCGCTACACAGAGATTGCTTTGAATTATGTGGAAGCCTGTTTGGAAACAGGTGACGAAGATGAGGCCATTCTATGGTTGAATCGGATAAGATATAGGGCTGGAATGCCCGCGGTTACTGCCACAGGAAGTGAACTTATGGAACTATACCGCAATGAGCGTAGAATCGAGCTTGCGTATGAAGAACAACGTTATTTTGATGCACGTAGATGGTTGATTGCCCCTGAAACCTTGGGTAGGGGAATAAAAGTAATCAGGGTAACAGCAACATTGAAGACTGGTGCCACACCACACGTCCCTTATCGATATGACCCAGAAGTGTATGATTACACCTATAATGTGGTGGACAATACGGAAAACGAAACTAGGACCTGGGAAGATAAAATGTACTTTATGCCTCTTAGTAGAGATGAAATTAATCGTAATGACTTACTGGTTCAAAATCCCGGTTATTAATCCAATGAATTTTGATTTATTTCATTTAGTTTGAGTTTTTTAGTTTTAATACCTTTGAGTCCTACCCCTAATAGTCGGGGGTAGGGTTCTTTTTTTATTGCCTTGAATCAAAAACAACATAATGAGGTATTCTCTATGTTTACTATTGCTCTCCTTTCTTTTTAGTTGCGACAAAACAGATAAAAAGACAATTGATGCTAAAAAAGCAAATAGTGAAGCTGCTGTTTTTCAATCTATTTCCCCTGATTTTTCTGGAGTTCATTTTCAAAACACGTTACAGGAAGGCCCTAACCTAAATGTTTT